>CAYJMY010000027.1:0-30547 GCA_964371125.1 uncultured Mesorhizobium sp.
TCATGCCCGACAGGATGTAGCGGAAGCCCTTGCCCTCCTCGCCGATCAGGTTCTCGGCGGGAACCCTGACGGTGTCGAAAAAGACCTCCGTCGTCGAGTGGTTCATCATGGTGCGGATCGGCTTGATGGTCATGCCGCCCTGCCGCGCCTCGCGCATGTCGACGATGAACACCGACATGCCGTCGGTCTTCTTCGCCGCCTGCTCCTTCGCCGTGGTGCGGGCAAGAAGCAGCATCAGGTCGGAATGCTCGGCGCGCGAAGTCCACACCTTCTGGCCGTTGACGATGTAATGGTCGC
This sequence comes from uncultured Mesorhizobium sp., assembly GCA_964371125.1. Lineage (GTDB taxonomy): Bacteria > Pseudomonadota > Alphaproteobacteria > Rhizobiales > Rhizobiaceae > DUSC01. The sequence continues at coordinate 298 of CAYJMY010000027.1, forward strand.
CGTCGCGGCGGGCGAAGGTCTTGATCGACGTCGTGTCGGTGCCGCTGGTCGGCTCGGTCACGCCGAAAGCCTGCAGGCGGAGCTCCCCGGAGGCAATCGCCGGCAGGTATTTCGCCTTCTGCGCCGCACTGCCGTGGCGCAGCAACGCGCCCATGATGTACATCTGGGCGTGGCAGGCGCCGCCGTTGGCGCCGGCTCGGTGCACCTCCTCCAGGATCGCCGCGGCCGCCGATAGCGGCAGGCCGGAGCCGCCATACTCTTCCGGGATCAGCACCGACAGGTAGCCCGCATCCGACAGCGCTTTCACGAACTCGGTCGGATAGGCGCTCTCTCGATCGAGGCGTCTCCAGTATTCGCCGGGAAAATCGGCGCAAAGCTTGCGGACGCTATCGCGGATGTGCGCGATCTCGTCGCCCTGGGGGAGGTCCTTGATGATCATTTCCCGTTCGTTCCTGTTCGTTTCGTTCGCCGGGACCCGGCGACATGCGTTGCGCGCTCAGCCCGACGCAGCGCCACCGAGCAGCGGTCCGACCCGGTTGGAGCGCGCCAGAGCCCACAGGCGCGGCAGAAGTGCCTCCATCTCATCCTGGCTGGCCGCCCCGCTGAAGCGCGCAAGCCCTCGCACCTTGTCGTCGATCTCGCCGCGGGAGAGCGTGTTGCCGGGATCGCCCTTCGGCTCGTCCACCCTTGCCTCGATGGTTAGGCCGCCGGTGGTCGACACGCGCACCTTGCCGATCCAACGCGCCGGATAGGCAGCATCGACTTCCGGGTCGAGGACCATTTCCACGCGCCGTCGGAAATCGGCGACGTCGGGGCGCGCGAAACCTTCCTCGAACTCGACCAGCCCGGCCTTGCCGTAGGCGGCGATGAGGCCGAGCGTCGTGCCCATCGAGAACTTCGCCTGGTGTACGGTCTGCGGTTCGACGACCGGACCCAGAACGTCGATGGCGCCCTGGTGCACCAGCGTCGTCACTGCGGCGACGTCGGCCATCCGCAGGCCGTTGTCGCGCATCGCTTTCTGTAGCGCGTCGGCCGCCGGATGCGTGTGCCGGCACGAGGCGTGGAACTTGAACGAGGTCTCGGCCAGCGCCCAGCGCGAGCCGAGCCGGTCGACCAGGCGCGCGGGATCCGCATCGTTCGACATACCGCGGCCCATGCCTTGCACGCCTTCGAGTATCTGCCTCGCTCCGGTCAGGCCGTCGCGCGCGAGATAGGCGGAGGCAAGCCCGCTGGCCGCGGCGTGGGTGGTATGCAGCGGCTTGGAATCCGCCGCGTCGCGCAGGAACTCCCACAGCCCCGCGGCCTGCGTGCCCGCCGAGCCGAAGGCGTTCAGCATCACCTCGGGTGACAGGCCGAGAAGCCGCCCGACCGCGGCGGCGGCAGCGAGCGAGCCGGCCGTGCCGGTCGTGTGGAAGATCCTGTAGTGGGAGCGGCCGAGGAACTCGCCGACGCGGATGCCGACCTCGTAGCCCGCTGTCGCGGCGACGATCAGGTCGCGCCCGGACGCGCCAAGCGCCTGCGCGACGGCGAGCACGGGCGGGAACACCACCGCCGCCGGGTGGAACACCGAGCCGTTGTGCACATCGTCCTGCTCGACGACGTGCGAGGCGGCGGCGTTGACCATCGCGGCGAAGTAGGGCGAGGTCGTCGTGCGGTCGATGAGCACCTCCGACGGCCCGTCCGCCGGGCCCATCGCTCTGGCCAGTCCGGCGATCGCCTCGACCGGGCGGGCGCCCTTGCCGCCGAGCGCGGAGCCGAGCCAGTCGACGAACAGGTCCTCGGCGCGCGCCACGACCGCGCCTGGAATATCGGAGAACCGCAATCCGGCGGCGAAGGCCGCCAGTTCGGCGCTGGGGTGCATTCGCGAAGCTCCTCGACCGGCTGTGCTGCCGCCTGAGCGGCCGCGAGAATGTATGCGCTGCGACTTTGACCCGTCGCGCCGCCCGCTGCAATTCGCCATTGCCAAACGGCGGCTTTGGCGGCATCGAAGCCGGAAGCTCGCAGCTTTGCGCGCCGAAAAGGGGGGCCATGAGCAATCCGCGCTACGATCTCGTCGACTTGCGGCTGTTCATCGCGATCGCTGAGGCCGGCAATCTGACGCGCGGCGCCGAACGCTCGAACCTGTCGCTCGGCGCGGCGAGCCTGCGCATCAAGAACCTCGAGGAGGCGCTGAGCGTGAAGCTGTTCACGCGGCAGAGCAGCGGCGTCGAGCTGACCGCCGCCGGCAAGGCCCTGCTCGACCACGCGCTGCGCGTCACACGGCAACTGGAGCGTCTGCACGGCGACCTGCAGGCCTTCTCGCAAGGGGTGCGCGGCAAGGTGCGCATGTTCGCCAACACGACCGCGATCACCGAGATCCTGCCGGCAGCGCTCGGCGCCTATCTCGCCGGCCATCCGTCCGTCGACGTCGACCTCGAGGAGCGGCTGAGCCCGGAGATCGCCCGGGCGGTCGCCGACGGCAGCGTCGACATCGGCATCCTTGCAGGCACCGCCCAGGCCGACGGGCTGGAGATGATCCCCTACCGCCGCGACCGCCTCGCCCTGGCGACGCCGGAGAACCACCCGCTTGCCGCCCGCGACGAGATCGCCTTCGCCGAGGCGCTCGGCCAGAACTTCGTGTCGCTGCATGCGGGCAGCGCCATCCACGGCTTCGCCGAGCAGGTCGCCGCGGACATGGGCGCGAACCTGAACGTGCGCATCCGCGTCGCCGGCTTCGAGGCGATGTGCCGGATGATCGAGGCGAATGCCGGCGTCGGCCTGATCCCGCTGTCGGTGGCGGCACGGTTGAAGTCGAGCCACCGTATCGCCGTCGTGCATCTGACCGACGCCTGGGCCGAGCGCGAGCTGAAGATCTGCGTGCGCAGCCGCGAGGAACTGCCGGCCTTCGCCATGGAACTGGTGGAATTCCTCGTCGCCTTCGACAGCGACCTCACCCGCTGACAGCCTCCCGCCACGCCTGACTTTTTGACCGTTCGATCAAATTTTCTCGCGCCGGCGCGCGTTTCGCGCTATTGCGCGTGATGCGCTGCGGGACTCGCGAAGGGCGGGAACGCGCGGTATTGTCGACAAGGCGCAAGTCCGCGCGGCGGGAGGAGCGAGGCAGGAAGATGAGCAGCATGACCGTCCATGCCGGGACCGGGAAGCCTTCTCCGGACGTGACCATTCTTCCGGCGCGCGCGCCGGCGAACACCGTGCGGCCCGTCGGCGAGCAGATCGTGCGCAATCCGGGCATGCCGCTCGACCTCGGCTTCCTCGAATCCACCCGCTACGTGAACCGCAGCGCACTGGAGCGCCGCGTGGCGACGATGACCAAGCGGCGCTCGATCAAGGGCGACAACCAGGCCGCCTGGCTGCTGCGCGCCATTTCGTTGATGGACCTCACCACGCTCAACTCCAACGACACCGACGAGCGCGTCAGGCGCCTGTGCGCCAAGGCGCTGAACCCGCTGCGCGCCGACATCGCCGAAGGTCTCGGCGTCGCCGATGCCCATATCCGTCCGGCGGCGGTCTGTGTCTACCATCCCTTCGTCGCCACCGCCGTCGAGGCGCTGCACGGCAGCGGCGTCCACGTCGCTGCCGTCTCGACCGCCTTCCCGCACGGCCTCACGCCGCTGGCGACGCGGTTGCAGGAGATCGAAGCTTCGGTGCGCGACGGCGCCGACGAGATCGACGTCGTCATCCCGCGCGGGCTGGTCTACGAAGCCCGCTGGCAGGCGCTCTACGACGAAATCGTCGCCATGCGCGCGGCGTGCGGCGAAGCGCACCTCAAGGTGATCCTCGGCACAGGGGACCTTTCGACGCTGCGCAACGTCACGCTCGCCTCGATGGTGGCGATGATGGCCGGCGCCGACTTCATCAAGACCTCGACCGGCAAGGAGAGCGTCAACGCCACGCTGCCGGTCGGCCTCGCCATGGTCCGTGCCGTCCGCGCCTATTTCGAGACGACCGGCTATCTGATCGGTTTCAAGCCGGCCGGCGGCATTTCGACGGCCAAGTCGGCGCTCGACTGGCTGGTGCTGATGAAGGAGGAGCTCGGCCGCCGGTGGCTCGAGCCCGACCTGTTCCGCTTCGGCGCCTCCAGCCTGCTGACCGACATCGAGCGCCAGCTCGAGCATCACCTAACCGGTCATTATTCGGCAAACTACCGTCACGCCATGGCATAAAAACGCCGAATACCGTCAATCGACATCCGCTCCCAAGGAGCCAGCCATGAACATTCTCGAACGCTATCAGGCCATGGACTACGGACCGGCGCCGGAATCGCGGACAGAGGCCGACGCATGGATTGCCGGCCGCGACTTCGCCCGCTCGCTCTTCATCGCCGGGGAATGGCGCGCCGCTGAAGGCGGAGCGACATTCGAAGTGCGCGATCCCGCAACCGGTTCCCTGCTCGCCGAGGTTTCGGAAGCCGGCAAGGCGGACGTCGACGCCGCGGTGGCCGCCGCGGCGAAGGCGCTTCCCAAGTGGCGGGCGACATCGGCCTTCGCCCGGGCGAAGATTCTCTATGCCATCGGCCGGGCGATGCAGCGCCACGGCCGCCTGTTCGCCGTGCTGGAATCGCTCGACAACGGCAAGCCGATCCGCGAAAGCCGCGACATCGACGTGCCGCTGGCGATCCGCCACTTCATCCACCACGCCGGCTGGGCGCAGTCGCTGGAGCGCGATTTCCCCGGCCAGGCAGGCGTCGGAATCGTCGGCCAGATCATTCCGTGGAACTTCCCGCTGCTGATGCTGGCCTGGAAGGTGGCGCCGGCGCTCGCCGCCGGCTGCACGGTCGTGCTCAAGCCGGCGGAGCTGACGCCGCTCACCGCGATCCTGTTCGCCGAGATCTGCGCCCGGGCGGGCGTGCCGAAGGGCGTCGTCAACATCGTCCACGGCGGCCCCGCGGCGGGCTCGGCCATCGTCGAGCATCCCGGCATCGACAAGATCGCCTTCACCGGCTCGTCCGAGGTCGGCAAGATCATCCGCAAGGCAACCGCCGGTTCGGGCAAGAAGCTGTCGCTGGAACTCGGCGGCAAGTCGGCCTTCATGGTCTTCGAGGACGCCGACCTCGACAGCGCGGTCGAAGGCCTGGTCGACGGCATCTGGTTCAACCAGGGCCAGGTCTGCTGCGCCGGTTCGCGCCTGCTCGTCCAGGAAGGCATTGCCGAGGCGTTCCTCGCCAAGGTCAAGGCGCGCATGGCGAAGCTCAGGCTCGGCAGCCCGCTCGACAAGAACACAGATATCGGGCCGCTGGTCGACGCCACCCAGCTCGAGCGCGTCCGCCGTCTGCTTGCCGAAGGCGCGCGCCAGGGCGCGGTTTGCTGGCAGCCCGATCAGGCGTTGCCGAACGCGGGTTATTTCCACCTGCCGACACTGGCGACAGGCGTTTCGCCGGCTAACATCCTCGCCCAGGAAGAGATCTTCGGACCGGTCCTTTCGGTGATCACCTTCCGCAACACCGAGGAAGCGGTCGAGCTCGCCAACAACACGCGCTACGGCCTCGCCGCCTCGGTATGGAGCGAGAACGTCAATCTCGCCCTCCATGTGGCGCCGCAGCTGAAGGCGGGCGTGGTGTGGATCAACGGCACCAACATGTTCGACGCCGCCTGCGGCTTCGGCGGCTACCGCGAGAGCGGTTTCGGCCGCGAGGGCGGGCGCGAGGGCATGTACGAGTACCTCACTTCTCCGCTTCCGCTGGGTGCCGCGATCAAGGCGCCCACGCCTGCCGCGGAGCCCACAGGCGGGCCGGGCGAGGCGGAGGCCATCGACCGCACGGCGAAGCTCTTCATCGGCGGCAAGCAGGTTCGTCCCGACGGGAACTACGCCTACCCGGTGCTCGGCCGCAAGGGCCGCCTCGCCGGCGAGGCCGGGCTTGGCAATCGCAAGGACATCCGCGACGCGGTCGCGGCCGCGCGTGGCTGCAAGGCCTGGCCGGAAGCGACCGGCTTCAACCGCAGCCAGGTGCTCTATTTCCTCGCCGAGAACCTGTCGGGCCGCGCCGAAGAGTTCGCGGCGCGGATCGCCGACCTCACCGGCGTTTCCTCGAAGGCGGCCAGGGGGGAGGTCGAACTCTCGGTCGAGCGGCTGTTCCTGTATGCGGGTCTCGCCGACAAGTTCGAGGGCCGCGCCCACCAGCCGCCCATGCGCGCCGTGACGCTGGCGCTGCACGAGCCTGTCGGCGTGGTCGGCGTGGTCGCCCCCGACGACGCGCCGCTGCTCGGTCTGGTGTCGCTGGTCGCGCCGTTGCTGGCCATGGGCAACACGGTCGTCGCCGTGCCTTCCGAGCGGCACGCGCTGGTGGCGACCGACCTCTACCAGGTCGTCGAATATTCCGACGTGCCGGCCGGCGCGCTGAACATCGTCACCGGGCGCGCCGCCGAACTCTCCACCGTGCTCGCCCGGCACGATGACGTCGACGGGCTGTGGGTCGTCGCCGACGCAGCGACTTGCGCGAAAGCGGAAGCGGAATCGATCGGCAACCTGAAGCGAGTCTGGACCAGCGGCGGCCGCACGCTCGAATGGACGTCCGAAGCCGCCGCGGGCGAGACATTCCTGCGCCGCGCCGTCGAGGTCAAGAACGTCTGGGTGCCCTACGGCGACTGACGCCGCAACCGGGCGCCTCGCCAGCGGGAGGCCTGCCGACTACGTTGCGTCCAGTCTCATAAACGTCCGTCGTCGCGCTCGGCCGCCGGGCGTCGCGTTGACGCTGCCGGCTGCACGCATTACCACCTGCCAGGTCCAGGGAGGCATCATGAGCGGCGATCTGAAGGGCAAGACCGTGTTGGTGACGGCCGCCGGCCAGGGCATCGGGCGTGCCACGGCGCTCGCCTTCGCCGAGGCCGGAGCAACGGTCCACGCGACCGACATCGATACCGCCCTCCTCCAGGCTATCGCTGGCCGGCCCGGTATCCATGCATCGAGGCTCGACGTGAGGAGCGACGGCGAGGTCGCGGCTCTGGTCGAGCGCATCGGTGCCGTCGACGTGCTGTTCAACTGCGCCGGCTTCGTCCACGCCGGCACCATCCTCGACATGAAGGACGACGATTTCGACTTTGCCGTCGATCTCAACGTGCGCTCGATGGTGCGCACCATTCGCGCCGTGCTGCCGCTGATGATCGCCAAGGGCGGCGGCGCCATCGTCAACATGGCCTCGGTCGCCGGTTCGATCAAAGGGGCGCCGAACCGCTTCGTCTACGGCCTGACCAAGGCCGCGGTGATCGGCCTGACCAAGTCGGTCGCCGCCGATTTCGTCGGCCAGGGCATCCGCTGCAATGCCATCTGCCCGGGCACCGTCGAGAGTCCGTCGCTGGAAAGCCGCATGCGCGCGCTCGGCGACTACGACAAGGCGCGCGCCGCCTTCATCGCCCGCCAGCCGATGGGCCGGCTGGGTACGCCTGAAGAGATCGCCGAACTCGCCGTCTACCTCGCGGGCGCGACCTTCACCACTGGCCAAGCCTATGTCATCGACGGCGGCTGGTCGACCTAGCCGAACGAGACCAACGCTTCAATCCCTCGGAGGAACCATGAAACTTGTGCGCTACGGCGAACCGGGCAACGAGCGTCCCGGGCTGATCGACGCGGACGGCGCGATCAGAGATCTCTCGGCCCATGTCGGCGACATCGCCGGCGCCACGCTGTCGCCCGCCTCGCTGGCGGCCTTGGCGAAGATCGATCCGGCCTCGCTGCCGATCGTCGCGGGGACTCCGCGCTTCGGCCCCTGCGTCGCAGGCGTCGGTAAGTTCATCTGCATCGGGCTCAACTATTCCGACCACGCCGCCGAAACCGGCGCCAAGGTGCCGCCCGAGCCGATCATCTTCATGAAGGCCACCTCGGCGATCGTCGGACCAGACGACGACGTCGTCATCCCGCGCGGCTCGGAAAAGACCGACTGGGAAGTCGAACTAGGCTTCGTCATCGGCAGGACGGCGAAATATGTCTCCGAAGCCGACGCGCTTGACCACGTCGCCGGCTATTTTGTCGTCAACGACGTTTCCGAACGCGCCTTCCAGACCGAACGGTCCGGCCAGTGGACCAAGGGCAAGTCGTGCGACACGTTCGGCCCCATCGGCCCCTGGCTGGTGACGCGCGACGAGGTGGCGGACCCGCAGAACCTCAAGATGTGGCTCACCCTCAACGGCCACACCATGCAGGACGGGTCGACGCAGACGATGGTCTACGGCGTCGCCTTCCTGGTGTCCTACCTGTCGCAGTTCATGAGCCTTCAGCCGGGCGACATCGTCACCACGGGCACGCCGCCCGGTGTCGGCATGGGCATGAAGCCGCCGCGTTACCTGAAAGCGGGCGACGTCATCGAACTTGGCATCGAAGGACTGGGCAAGCAGCGGCAGAGCGTGCGCGCCGACGCCTGATGCGGCCCGTTCAAACGCGCAGGTCGTCGAGGTAGGTGTTCGCCGCGCGCGATTCCTCGAAGGCGGCGGGATCGATGTCCGCCAGCAGAAGGGCCTCCTCGGACGCACCCGTTTCCGCCAGCATCGTGCCGTCGGGCGCCGCGATGCCCGACAGGCCGGCATAGGCGAAGCGCGAGTCGGCGCCCCAGTGATTTACGTAAGCGACGAACACTTGGTTCTCGAAGGCCCGCACCGGGATCATCTTGCCCGCGATGAAGGCACCGTGGCCGCTGGCCGGCAGCGCGGTCGGGACGATGACGAGTTGCGCGCCCACCTGCGCCAGGCGGCGAACATTTTCCGGGAACTCGACGTCGTAACAGATCAGTATGCCGACCTTCAGGCCGTCGAGGCTCGCGGTAATCGCCGACGGCGGCCCCGGCTTGAAGAGCCCGCGCTCGTAAGGCCCGTAGAGGTGAGACTTGCGGTAGACGGTGCGGCGTCCGGCGGGCTCGACGAGCACGGCGCTGTTGTAGACGTCTTCGCCGTCGCGCTCGGCGATGCCGCAGGCGATCGCGATGCCGGCGTCGCGGGCGATCGCGGCCAGCCGGTCGACGACCGGGCCCGCGACCGGCTCCGCGAGGTCGCGTATCGCTGCGCCGGCGCCGTAGCCTGTGACCGCGAGTTCGGGCGCGACGAGGAGGGCTGCGCCCGCGGCCGCGGCCTCGCCAGCGGCGCGTTCGATCGTGGCGAGGTTCGCCGCCGGCTCGCCGGCGACGGCGCGCATCTGCAGCGCTGCAATGCGCATCAATTCTTCTCCGAGGTCATGGCGCCAAGCAGGCGGCGGATGTCGCCAAACCAGGCGATCAGGCCGAAGACCATGGCCGCCACCGCGACGAAGAACACCGAGACCGCCGCCATGGTCGGCGTGTAGCCGTAGCGCAGGGCGTTGAAGATCTTGATCGGCAGGGTTTCCATGGTGAAGCCGACGGTCATGTAGGCGATGATGTACTCGTTGAGCGAAAGCACGAAGGCGAAGGCATAACCCGAAACAATGTAGGGCAGGATCAGCGGCAGCACCACCGTGCGCAGCACGATGCGGTCGTCGGCGCCCATGGTGGATGCCGCCTCGACCAGCGAACGGTCGATCGAGGCGAAGCCGAGCGACAGCGTCACCAGCGGAAGCGTGACGAAGAAGATGGCGTGGCTGATCGCTGCCGTCCACGCCTGCCCGTAGAAGCCTGCCGTTGCCCAGAAGGTGAGGAAGCCGAGCGCGGTGATGACCGGCGGCAGGATGAACGGCGCCAGGCCGAGCGCCTGGAAGACGTTGGCCCAGGGTGCGATTCGCCGCCACAGGAACCAGGCGAGCGGCAGGGCTATCGCGACCGCCAGGGCCGCTGCGGCGAGCGCGAGCAACACCGAAGCGACGAGCGCACTGCGCCAGGCCGGGTCGATGAAGATCTGGCCGTACCAGGAAAGCGAGAAGCCCTTGGGCGGGAAGGAGAGATCCTGCTTCTCGTTGACCGAGACGCCGAGCACGACGAGCAGCGGCGCGGCAAGAAACAGCGCGATCAGGGTGAAATAGACCCGGCGGGACATCGTCGCCATCATGCCGCGCTCTCCTTTCGGCCGACCATCAGCATGAGGCCGACAAGCGCCAGTGTGATCAGCACCAGGAAGACCGCCATCGCCGCGGCGAAGGGCATGTTGGATTGGTAGATGGCCTGGTCGGTGATCAGCACCGACAGCGTCCAGTGCTGCGGCCTGCCGAGGATCTGCGGCAACAGGTAGGATCCCAGTGCAAAGACGAAGACCATGATCAGCGTCGCCACGATGGTATTGCGCAGCGCCGGCACGATGACGTTGAAGAACGCACGGGTGGGCGAGGCGCCGAGCGTGCGCGCCGCCTCGAGAAGCGTCGGATCGAGCCTGACGAGGGCGGGGTACAGCACCAGCACCGTATAGGGCAGCGCCTGGTAGACCATGCCGGTCAACACCGCGCCGAAGCCGGGCAGGAGCGCCTGCGGCGTCTCCATGAGGCCGGCGGCGACGAAAAGATTCGTGATGCCCGCGGTGCGCGAGAACAGGGTCGACCAGGCGAAGCCGATGATGACCTCCGACAGCGACAAGACCGAGAGCAGACAGACCAGCCACACGGTCTGGACGTGGCGCGAGCAGCGGGTGAGCAGGAAGGTGAAGGGGAAGGCGATCGCCACGCAGCAGGCGGCAACGAGGACGGCGAGGACGAGCGAGAATCCGAGCACGCCGCCGAAGAAGACGGACAGGAAGCGCGCGTAGTTGTCGACGACGAAGTCGGGCGTGTAGAAGCCGGCCGGATCGCGGCGGAAGAACGACACCGCGATCATTATCGAGAACGGCACGACGAAGAACACGGTCAGCATCAGCGCCGGGAAGGCCAGCGGCGCATAGTCGGCCAGGCTGCGCGGCGGCTCGCGTCTCATCTCTCCAGCACCACGCAGGCGTCGGGCGACAGGACGACGCCGATGGTCTGGCCGACCGCGACATCGGGTTTGTCTCGCGGCGTGGCGACAGCGACGATCGTCTCGCCGCCGGCCTCGACGAAAGTCTCGATGGTGGCGCCGAGGTCGCGCACGAAGGTGACGGTGCCGTCGAACGTGCCGCCGCCGGCCGCGGCGAGGCGGACGTCCTCGGGGCGGATCGAGAGTACGGCCTTGGCCAGGCCGGACGGCATCGACAGGCCGGGGACGGGCCGGCCGAAGACGGTGGCGCGGCCGGCCCCGTCGGCGCTCGTCGCGAGCAGATTGGTCGAGCCGATGAAGTCGGCGACGAAAGCATCCGCCGGCCGGCGGTAGATCTCGATCGGCGGCGCCGCCTGACGGATGCGGCCCTCGCCCATGACGACGACGAGGTCGGCCATGGTCATGGCCTCGCGCTGGTCGTGGGTGACGACGATGGTGGTGACACCGAGGCGCTGCTGCAACTGGCGAAGCTCGACCTGCATGGCCTCGCGCAGCTTGGCATCGAGCGCCGAGAGCGGCTCGTCGAGCAGGAACAGGCGCGGAGACAGGGCCAGAGCACGAGCGATGGCGACGCGCTGGCGCTGGCCGCCGGACAGCTTCGCCACCGGGCGGTCGGCGAAGCCGGACAGGTGGATCAGCTTCAGGAGTTCGTCGACGCGGCGCGCCTGCTCCTCGCGCGGCCTATCGCGGATGCGCAGCGGATAGGCGATGTTCTGGCCGACGGTGAGGTGCGGAAACAACGCGAGCGACTGGAACACCATGCCGAAGTCGCGCCTGTGCGTCGGCACCGGCGTGATGTCCTTGCCGTCGAGCAGGATCGCCCCTTCACTCGGATCCTCCAGTCCGGCGATCATGCGCAGGAGCGTCGTCTTCCCGCAGCCCGACGGGCCGAGCAGGCAGACGAAAGTGCCGTGCGGCACGTCGAGGTTGACGGCATCGACGGCCGTGAAGTCGCCGAAGCGCTTGGTCACGTCTTTCAGGGACAGTCCCGACATCAGCAGGTTCCGATGTGTTGGCCCGCGTGCCCGGCAAGGCCGGCGAGCCGGCGCGAAGGCAACCGAACGACCGCATTCATTCGCCGGCAAAATACCGATATGAAACCCCGGCGCCACGCCGCCGGGGCCAGTATCCCGCTGCGCGCGGCGTCAGCCGACGATCAGCTCCGTCCACTTCTGGTTCAGCCAGTCCGACTTCGACGTGTAGAGGTCGTAGCGGGGGATGATCGGGTCGATGTCGGACGACACCGCGGCGAACTCCTCCGGCGTCAGGTCGAGCAGCTCGCGCTTCAGCGTCGGTGCCGTTCCGACCTTGCGCGACATCAAGCCCTGGATCGCCGGCTGGCTCATGTAGTCGATGAAGACATGCGCCTCGTCGACCTTGCTCGAGGCGCGCGACAGGACCCAGTTGCCCGAATCGAGGATGCCGCCTTCCTTCGGGAAGGTCGAGCGCACCGGATGGCCGTCTGCCGCGGCGAGGCCGGTGACGTCGTGATAATACTGGCCCATGGGGATCTCGCCCGACTTGAGCGCCTGTTCGAACTGCGCCTCGTCGCGATACCAGAGGCGGACGTTCGGCTTGACCTCGGCGAGCTTCTCGAAGGCCTTCAGGATGCCTTCCTCGGTGTCCAGCGCATTGGTTCCGCCCATGAAGGTCTTCGCCGTCACTTCCAACAGGAAGGAGTTGGAAACCAGCGCGAGGAGGCCGAGCTTGTCCTTGTTCGCCGGATCCCAGAGGGCCGCCCAGGAGGTCGGCGCCTCCTTGAAGACGTCCGTGTTCGAGACGAGGTTGATGTACCAGGCCACGGCGCCGACGCCGGCGACGCGGCCGTCGGGGTACTTGTTGACGAATTGCGGCAGCAGGCCGTCGAAATTCTTGATCCGCGAGCTGTCGAGCGGCGTCCACAGTTCCGTCGCTTGGCCCTTGATCGTCGAAGTCTGCGACATCATCGACAGGTCCGCGGGCGCCTGTCCGGCCTTCGCCGCCTGCTCGAGCTGGACCAGCCAGGCTTCGCCGGTCGGTTCGGCGACCGATTCGACGGCGATGCCGCTCGCCTTGGTGAACTCGGGGAAGATGTTTTTGTCGAAGCTGTCCTTGAAGTAGCCGCCGTAGACGCCGACCTTCAGCGAGCGGTCCTGCGCGCGCAGGACCGCGGGCATCGACAGCATTCCGGCGGCGGCGAGGCCGGAAGCGAGCAGCGTGCGCCGGCTCACCGACCCGTTGAGTATCGTCTTCATGTCCGTTCTCCTCTGTTGGCTGCCGTTTTCCGGCGTGGTTCCCGTCTTGCCTTCGTCTTTGCTTCGCGTCAGCCCTTCCGGCCGATGACCGTAGGACTGAACGCCATGAGGCTCAATATCTCGAACAGCACCTGGGCGCCGACATGGGCGGTATTGGTGGTGGAGTCGTATTGCGGCGCCACCTCGACGACGTCGCCGCCGACGAGGTCGACGCCCTTCAGGCCGCGCAGGAGTTCGAGCACCTCGCGCGTGGTCAGTCCGCCAATCTCGGGCGTGCCGGTGCCCGGCGCAAAGGCGGGGTCGACGCTGTCGACGTCGAAGGAAAGATAGGTCGGGCCGTCGCCGACAACGGCGCGCGCCTTCTCTATGATCTCCGGAATGCCCATCGCCGAGATCTCCTCGGCGTGGATCACGGTCATGCCGGACTCGTAGCTGAACTCCCAAAGGTATTCGGCGGCGCCGCGGATGCCGATCTGTATGGTCCGCGTCGGGTCGAGCACGCCGTCGAGCACGGCGTTGCGGAACGGCCCGCCATGGTGGAACTTGGTCTGGTCGAAGGCGCCGCCGGTGTCGCAGTGGGCATCGATGTGGATCAGCCCGACCGGCGCCTTGCGGCCGACGGCCTTCAGGATCGGGTGGGTGATCGAGTGGTCGCCGCCGACCGACAGCGGCACGATGCCGGCGTCGACGATCTGGCCGATGCGCTTCTCGATGTCGTCATGGCTGAGCTCCAGCCGGTAGCGGCTCTGGAACGGCACGTCGCCGATGTCGGCGACGCGCAGTTCATGGGTCGGGGCTACATCGAGAACGTGGTTGTAAGGCCCGATGCGCTCGATGGCGCGCAGCGCCCGCGGCCCGAAGCGCGCGCCGGGCCGATTGGTGACGCCGAGGTCCATCGGCACACCGACGATGGCGACCTGGAGGTCGCCGAAGTCCGGCTCGTCGGCAGAGACCGGCAGGTAAGGCGCGGTCAGGAAGGTCGGCACGCCGGCATAGGGCGCGAGCCTTGTTCCGCTCTTGGAGAAGATCTTGTCGGCGACGCGGCGGAACTTCGGATCGAACAGCTCGCCGCCATGGCTATGGCCGTACTTGCCGCGCAACGCCTCGAGCTTGCCGTCGTCCCACGCCATGCCGCATTGCCTCCACCATGTGCCAGTTGTTCGATGTTGCCATGCGCCGTTGAAAAGGCAATTGATATTGTTATAGGGCTTGTTGTGAGAATTTCTCACAAGGAATGCCCATGGCACAGCGCCTGCCGCCGCTCAATCCGCTTCGCGCCTTCGAGGCAGCGGCGCGCCACGGCTCGCTGACCAAGGCCGCGGCCGAACTCAACGTCACCCACGGCGCCGTCAGCCACCAGGTGCGCGCACTGGAGGCGACGCTCGACGTGAAGCTGTTCGAGCGTGTCGGCCAGAAGCTCAGGCTGAGCCCGCACGGCGCCGAGCTTCTGCCGACGCTGTCGAGCGCCTTCGACAGCATCGCCGCAGCGACGGCGCGCCTGACGCGGCCGGCCAGTTCGGGATCGCTTGCCGTCAACTGCGTGCCGGCGCTGCTGTCGTTCTGGCTGATCCCGCGCCTGGGATCGTTCACCGCGCAATATCCGGGCATCAGGCTGATGCTGAACGCCGCCAACGATCCCGCGGCGATCGCCTCGGCGGACGTCGATGTCTGCGTGCTCTATGGCGATGGCACCTGGGGCGATTGCTGGCAGCGCCGCTGGAGCAACCTCGAACTGTTCCCGGTTGTCAGCCCGACGCTGATCAACAACCGGCCGATCCGCACCATCCGCGACCTTTCCGACCACGTCGTCCTGCACGCCGACGACGGGCGCGAATGGCACACCTGGCTCGCCGCCGCCGACGCCCTCGACCTCGGCCGCGTCGCCGAGCACCATTTCAGCGACGCGCGCCTTTCGATCGAGGCCGCGGTCCACGGCCAGGGCGTGGCGCTCGGCGACACCGTGACGGCGAGCAGCCTGCTTTCGCGCGGCCAACTGGTGGCGCCCTTCAACCTGTCGGTTCCGGCCGTCGACGCCTTCTACGTCGCCTGCCGCAGCGGCTTGAGCCGTGCGCCGATCGTCAAGGTGTTCATCGACTGGCTGTTCTCCGAGAGGCCGGAAAACGGCGGCCGCGCGGAGGCGTCGGTCACCGGACGTGTCGCCCTGCGCCGCCGGCGCACTGCGCCGAAGGCCGCGGCGGGTTGACGAGGCACGCCGGGGCGGTCACCTTCCGCCCCGGACAGGGGAAGGCGATGACCGACTGGATGGCGACCTTACGCGAGCAGCGCACGCTGGCCGAGCAGATGTCGGCGGACATCCCGCGCACGCTTGCCGATCCGGAACTCACCTTCGATCTCGCCGCGAAGCTCTACCGTGCCCTGGAAAACCAGGCCGAGTTCATGAAGCTGCTTGCAGAGAAACTCGAGCAGAGCGGTTTTGACTTCGATATCGTTTCGGCAGCGGAACGTCTGGAGGAGCGGTTCTCCGAACTCGCCGCCGACGCCGCGGAGAAGACGCGCGACCTCAGCAGGCGACGCTGAGCGAAAGCGCACTCCCGATCATTGTGCGTGGACCTCCGGACCGCAATCTCCTGCAGCCTCGTCGCAGTCGTGCACCTTCCTTGTCGACCCGCCGCGGGGACCCGAAGCGCTTTCCGGCAATACCTCGGCGAGGCCGATCGCCCGGCTCGCTTCCTCGCGCCGCCTCACCACCTCGACATCGGTCACGCCGATCGCCTCAAGCTGTGGCAGGACGGAGTCCGGGTCGCCGGCCAGGACGATGAGCGCCCGGTCGAGCGAAGCGAGTTCGGAAGCCTGCGCACGGACCGGATCGAGGGTGAGCGCCGCCACCGCCTCCATCCGTCCGAACAGTTGATCGAGCGTGCGCGCTTCGCCGGCGAGCGACGTCACGGTGTCGAACAGCCCGCCGGACGTTTCCGCGACGCTCGCCATGGCGCGCTGGTAGGCGGTCACCGTGCGATCGAGTTCGCGCTGCTCGACCTGCCGCTTGACGAGGCTGTCGAAGCCGGTGAAGAACTCAGCGAGCGCGGGTCCGGTGCTGTCGCGCTGGACCGTGGTCTCGATGATCAGTGCCGATCCTTTCGGCTGTGCGTCGAGCAGGTGGCCGTAGACGCCGTAGGAGTACCCCTTCTCCTCGCGGATCACCGAATTGAGCCGGCTTGTGAAGTCGTCGCCGAGCAGTCGCATGACCGCTTCGGACTCGACCTGCCGCGGTTCTTCGGAGCCCGGCGCCATCCTCGCCACCATGATGGCCGTCTGGCTTGCGCCCGGCTCGGGAACGAGGAGGATACGTTGCCGGTCGGGGAACCGGGCCGGCTTGCGCGCCACGGCGGCCACGGCTTCGGCCGGGGCCGACCAGTCGCCGAATGCTCCGTCGAGGCTCGCCGCGACCTCCGCGACCGGCTGCGGGCCGACGCTGACGAAAGACACGCCCGAGGGCACGAACAGGCGATGGAAGGCCGCCCGCGCGCCGTCGAGCGTGATCGCATCCACCGACTCGAACGACCAGTCGAAGGAAGGCTCGCCCTCGGCGGTCGGGAACAGCACGCCCTTGCCCTGCCGGTAGGCGACGTCCGGAAGGTCGGCCTCGCGGCGGGCAAGCCAGTCGCGGGTCTCGGCGGTCATGACCTGCCACTCGGGCGCGTCGAAGCGCGGCCGGCGCACGGCGTCGGCAAACAGCGATACGCCCCCGTCGAGCGATTCCGGGGGCACCGCGAGCGTCACCATCGTCGCCAGGTAGCCGGCTTTCGAGCCGACCGTCGCGCCGATGTCCTTCGCCGCACGGGCGAAATCGGCGAAGCCGCGGTCTCCGCCGCCCCGCGCCGCCATGCTCGAGGCAAGGTCGAATAGACCCTCCTGGCCGGCTGGCGCGCTCGACCACCCGCCCTGGGCGACTGCCGCGACGAAAGCCAGCGGCGCGCCGGGCAGCGGGTAGTGGAGGACACGCATGCCGTTCCCCAGCGTCGCCGTTTCCGGCTGCGGCGCCGTTGCCGGCTTCGGCGCGCGCAGCGCCAGCTTGGGGATCTCGACCACCGGCCGCGCCGCTGCAGAGAAATCCTCGCCGGCGCCGGTCGACTCGGTGAACAGCGCGGGATAGCCGCCGCGCTGGCCCGGCTTGATGACCAGCGTGCTGGCGTCCTCCAGCTTGAGGATGTCGCGGATGGCCGCCTCGACGTCGGCCGTCGTCGCCTCGGCGATGCGCGGATCGTCCGCGAAGGCGAGTTCCGGCTTGCCGAGCATGTCCGTCATCTGCGCGACCGCCTCGGCGCGTTCCTTCAGCGGCTCGCGACCGACGCGGATCGCCTGGAGGATGGTGCGGCGGGCGCGCTCGACGTCGGCCGGATCGAGCTGTGCGGCGGCGAACGCCATGAACGCCTCGCGAAGTTCCTTTTCCACCCTGGCTGCATCCACGCCATCGGCGGCGGTTGCCTCGATATAGAAACGCCCGGCGAGATAGCCAGGCTCCCAGCCGGCATAGGCGGCGGTGGCGAGTCCGGTCGCGACCAGGCGGTCGCGCAGCACGCCGTATTCCTGGTTGCCGAGAAGCTCGGCTGCGATTGCCAGCGCGCCGTTCTCCCTGGCGGCAAATGCCGGGCCGCCGAAGACGATGCCGATGTCGGCGCTCGGGACCCTGTCCTCCGTCTCGATGCGCACGCGGGTCGGCTCGCTGGCGGCCGGGATGGGGCGCGGCACGTCGGCGCCACGCGGCACCCTGCTGAACGTCTCGGCGACCAGCGCCTTCGCATCGTCGACGTCGAAGTCGCCGACGATCACCAGGATGGCGTTGTTGGGCACGTAGTAGGTGTTGAAGAAACCGCGGACGTCCTCGAGCGAGGCGGCGTCGAGGTCGGTAAGCGAACCGAGCACCGTCTTGCTGTAGGGATGGCCCTTCGGGAAAGCCGCGGTCCAGATCTGCTCCCAGCCCGTGGCGCCCGGCTGGTCGATGACGTTCTGGCGCATCTCGTTCTTAACGACGGAGCGCTGCAGGTCGAGTTCGCGCTGGTCGACCGATCGTGCCAGATTGGCGAGCCGGTCGGCCTCGACCGCGAGCAGCGTCGGCAGTGTCGCCGAAACGCCTTCGAGGTAGTAGACGGTCTTGTCCTCCCAGGTCCACGCATTGGCGTTGGCGCCGATGCCCTCCATGGCGGTGAACAGGCCGGGCCACGTATCCGTTCCCGAGAACATGAGATGCTCGAAGAGATGGGCGAAGCCAGAGCGCCCCGCCGGCTCGTTCAACGCGCCGACCCGGTAGGAGAGGTTGGTCACCACCTTGCCGACGCGGCTGTCGGGGGCGAGCACGACTTCGAGCCCGTTGTCCAGCGTGTAGCGGGTAAGCGGCGGTTCGGCCGCTAGCCCCGAACCGAGAAAGGCACCGAGGAAACCGAGCGCGACGAAGAAGATTCTCATGGCATGCCTCCCGACGATCCCGGGAGAGTGGACAATTCGCGCCGCGCCCTCAAGCCCCCCGGACGCAGAGGCCGAGGCGGCCCGCATTGAACGGCCGGGGCCGCTCATATAGTTCCAGTATGCCCCAGTCGGCGAGGAGATTCGCGGTCATGTCCATTCTGGTAACGGGCGGAGCCGGCTACATCGGCTCCCACACCGTCGTCGAACTGCTCCAGTCCGGCAGCGACATCGTCATCGTCGACAATTTCGACAACAGCCATCCGGAAGTGCTTGCCCGCCTCGAGCAGATTACCGGACGACCGGCGGTCTGCGAACAGGGCGACATCCGTGACCGCGACTTCATCGAGTCCACGCTGCGGCGCTACGAGTGCACGGCCGTCATCCACTTCGCCGGGCTGAAGGCGGTCGGCGAATCCGGCGAGAAGCCGCTCGCCTATTACGACTGCAACGTCAACGGCACGCTGCGCCTGCTCGAGGCGATGAGCGCGGTCGGGGTGAAGAAGCTCGTCTTCAGCTCCTCGGCGACGGTCTATGGCGAGCCGCAGCGGCTGCCGATCCCCGAGGACCATCCGCTGTCGGCTACCAATCCTTATGGACGCACCAAGCTGTTCATCGAGGAAATGCTGCGCGACCTCCACGCCAGCGACGCCTCCTGGAGCATCGCCATTCTGCGCTACTTCAATCCGGTCGGCGCCCACGAGAGCGGGCTGATCGGCGAGGACCCGAAGGGCATTCCCAACAACCTGTTGCCGCTCGTCGCCCAGGTCGCCTCCGGTCGGCGCGAGAAGCTCAGCATCTACGGCAACGACTATCCGACGCCCGACGGCACCGGCGTGCGCGACTACATCCACGTCGTCGACCTGGCGCGCGGTCATCTCAAGGCGCTGGACAGGCTCGCCGAGCCGGGCTGCTTCGCCGTCAACCTGGGAACGGGACGCGGATACAGCGTGCTCGAGGTCATCCGCGCCTTTGAGCACGCGTCGAACCGCAGGATCGAATACCAGATCGCGCCGCGCCGCCCCGGCGACGTCGCCGCCTGCTATGCCGATCCTTCGCATGCCGAGGCGCTTCTCGGCTGGAGCGCCACCCACGATCTGCGCGAGATGTGCCACGACATGTGGCACTGGCAGGTGAAGAACCCGAACGGCTTCGTGGAATAGCACAAGCCGCGGGGCTGGCCCCGGCCGCCGGGTTGCCTTTTCAACCCAAATCCGCCAGAAGGCCGCCTCCCCGGGTCGCAGCCGCGCCCCGGGAGGAGCCGGCACCCCGTCGGGTCGGGCTCGTAGTTGCGAAAGACCGGACGATGCATCCGATCGACACCGGCGCCCCGCGTCCGGCTCATTCCTGGCGCGACGAGATCCGCGCCACGCTTCTCCTGGCCTGGCCGATGGTGCTCACCAACCTCGCCCAGACGGCGATGACCGCGACCGACGTTCTGGTCATGGGGCGCCTCGGCGCGGACGCGCTCGCCGCGGGCGCGCTCGGCTCCAACCTCTACTTCGCGCCGATGATATTCGGCCTCGGCCTGATGCTCGCGGCCTCGCCGATGCTGGCGACGGAACTCGGCCGGCGCCGGCACTCGGTGCGCGACCTGCGCCGCACCGTGCGCCAGGGACTCTGGCTGGCGGTGTGCGCGGCGCTGCCGATCTGGCTGCTCCTGTGGAACACCGAGACGATCCTGCTCGCCATGGGCCAGCAGCCGGAACTCGCCGCACTCGCCCGCACCTATGTGCGCACCCTGCAGTGGGGCCTGCTGCCGTTCTATGCCTACATCGTCCTGCGCTCCTTCATCTCGGCGCTCGAACGGCCGCGCTGGGCGCTGGCCGTGGCCTTCGCCGCGGTCGTCTTCAACGCCGTGGCGAACTGGGTCCTGGTGTTCGGCAATCTCGGCTTCCCGGTCCTCGGCATCGCCGGTTCGGGCCTGGCGACCGCGCTCGCCAACGCGCTGATGTTCATCGGGCTGGCGGTGGTCGTCGTCACCGACCGACGCTTCCGTCGCTATCGCCTGTTCGGCCGGTTCTGGCGCGCTGACTGGCCGCGGTTCCGCGCGCTGTTCCGCCTCGGGCTGCCGATCGCCGGCATTCTCGCCTTCGAGGTGACCGTCTTCAACGCCGCCGCCTTCCTGATGGGACTGATCGACGCGTCCGCGCTCGCCGCCCACGCCATCGCGCTGCAGATCGCCTCGATCAGTTTCATGGTGCCGATGGGGCTGAGCCAGGCGGCGACGGTGCGCGTCGGCATCGCTTTCGGCGCCGGCGACGCCGAAGCCATTCGCCGGGCCGGCTGGACGGCCTATGTGCTGGGCGTCGCCTTCATGGCGATCATGGCGCTCGTCATGATCACCTGGCCGGTGCATCTGATCGGCGTCTTCATCGATGCCGCCGACGCCGCCAACGCCCCTGTCGTCCACCTGGCCGTAACCTTTCTCGCCTTTGCCGCCCTCTTCCAGATCGCCGACGGCGCCCAGGTGGTCGGCAGCGGCAAGCTGCGCGGCCTCCACGACACCACCGTGCCGATGATCTACGCTGCGATCGGCTACTGGGGCATCGGCATGCCGCTCGGTGCGCTGCTCGCCTTCCGCTACGGCTTCGCCGGCGCCGGCATATGGACGGGCCTTTCCGTGGGTCTTGCGGTCGTCGCGCTCCTGCTCCTGGCGCGCTGGCTGCGTCGCGACCGGATTCTCGCGCGCGCGGCGCGGCGCGGCGCCTTCGCCGTTCATTGACTTGGCCGCGCCGGCGCGCCATCGATAGCCGCGACGCCGCCGCCGGCGGCCAATCAGACCGCAAGAACCCGCCAGCCATGCCCGCGCCCGCCGTCGTCATCGACCTCGACATCATCGCCGCCAACACACAGCGCGTGGTCGACCGCGTCGGCCCGCGCGGCACCAGCGTCTTCGGCGTCGTCAAGGGCGCCTGCGGCTCGCCGGCCGTCGCCCGCGCCATGCTGCGCGCCGGCCTTTCCGGCCTTGCCGATTCCCGCCTCGACAACGTCCAGCGCCTGCGCAACGCCGGAATCACCTCGCCGGTGATGATGCTGCGCATCCCCTCCGTCACCGAGGCTCCCGAAGTCGTCAGGCTCTGCGACGTCAGCCTGAACTCGGAGGCTTCCGTGCTCGACGCACTCGCCATGGCGGCTGAGCACGACGGCAAGGTGCACGACGTCGTGCTGATGTTGGAGATGGGCGACCGCCGCGAGGGCGTTTCGCCGGAGGAACTGATGCCGCTCGCTGCGATGGCGATGCGCGAGCCGTCGCTCAGGCTGGCCGGCATCGGCGCCAACTTCATGTGCGCCAGCGGCGTGCTGCCGACCATCGAGAAGCTCGAGCGCCTGGCCAGGCTCGCCGACGAGCTCGAGCAGCGTTTCGGCGTCGCCCTCGACTACGTCTCGGGTGGCAACTCCTCCAACCTGGCGCTGATGGAGATGGAAGGCGTCGAGCTTCCTGCCCGCATCAACAACCTCAGGATCGGATCCGCCATCCTGCGTGGCGAGAACAGCATCACCGGCGGCACGCTCGCCGGTTTCGATGACGCCGCCTTCACGCTCGAGGCGGAACTGGTAGAGATCAAGACCAAGCACTCGATGCCCGACGGCGAGACCGGACCCGACGCCTTCGGCAACCGCCTGGTCTTCGAGGACCGCGGCGCGCGGCTGCGCGGTATCGTCAATCTCGGCCGCGCCGACATCAGGCCCGAAGGCCTCAGGCCGCGCCACCGCGGCGTCGAGGTCGTGACCGCCTCCAGCGACCACCTGATCGTCGACATAACGGAGGCGAAGACGTTCGCGGTCGGCGACGGGATGCGTTTCGAAATGGACTACGGCGCGCTCCTCCAGTCGATGCTGTCGCCATACATCGACAAGAAGCTCGCCGGACGCGAGTCAATTGCGCCGCGGCCGACGGCGCTGCGCCTGATCGCGCCGGCCGCCTTGCACGATCGCCCGGAAACGCGGGACTTCCTCGCCGAGGCCGTCGAACTCGGCCTCGAACTGCGCCGCGACGGCGCGCCGGAACCGGCCGACATGCCGCTGTGGATCGTGCCCGACCGCGACGGCATCCACGCCCTTCTCGCCACCGCCGACGACGAGGCGGTCGAGGACGGGCTGCTGTGGGTCGACTCGGAGCCCGGCGACATTGCCGCCGCGCGCAATCCGGAGACGACGGCGCTGTTCGGCCTGCGCCGGGCGAGCCGCGAGCAGGCGCGCATCATCGAGGAGCGCGGCATCCTGGCATTGACGATGGAAGACGTCGACCTGATCGGCATACGAGAGGCGGCGCGCAAGGCGATCGAGCGCGTCACCGCCACGACCGACGGCTTCGCGCTTGTGCTCAACGGATCGGCGGCGCGCGGCATGGGCGAGGACCCCCAGGAGGCCGGCCTCAGCTACCGGGAGTGCTCGGCGCTGATGGAGCGCATTTCCGCGAGCCGGGAGTTGCGCGCCATCGTCCTGTCCGGCCTCGGTGAGGATCCCGACCCGCGCCACCTCAAGGCAGCCTACGGCTACCTGATCAGCGCGCTGGGCAAGCGCATCCTCGGCAGCCCGGAATAGCGGCAGGGCGCGAATCGATCACCGCCGCCCGACCAAGTCCGGGATTCGCGTTTCTTGGCGGATTTTCGCCCGCGTCACGACGTGTCGCGCGGCCGGGGCCGCAGGCGAGAGGGGAAGACCAGAAAAAGGACGGTGCAGGGCACGAGGCCGTCCGGCGCGATGCCGGAAAAAGGATGCCGGCCGGCGGAACCGCAGGCCGCATCGACGAGATCGACAAGGATCGCGGCCAACAGGCGGAAGCGCAGGGCGAGCGCCGCGGCGTCGAACGGAGAACCGTGGAATTCCGGGGTTTCCTCCAGGTTCGGCCATTCCGCCCGCATCTCCCGGGCAACGAAGGTGCGCGCGATCGTCTCCGCCCGCCGCAGGAAGGAAAGGGCGAGGAAACGGACGGGCAAGGAGCGGCCGGCGGCGCGCTCGGCGAGGAGCGCCAGCGCGACGAGGAGCGCCGCGATACGCAGCAGCATCCGTTCATTTCGCACTTCACCGTCCATGGCGCCGTCCATGCCGGGCCTCCGCAAGAACCTCCGCCTATTCTACGGCGGGCTTTTCGGGAGGGGGACAGCCGGAGGGTGAAGAAAGACGCCTGGCAATTGATTTTCTTAGGAAATTTCTTTGCGGGCGGGCATTAGGGGTGGATTTTATCCCCTCGCTTAAAGACGTCGCGACGCCTATTCGCGCAACAGGTCCGCAAGGGGAGAAGGACAAGCGCGCGCCTGCGCTCACGCTCCGGCTCCGCCATGGGATTGTTTGAGCCGAACAGGGTAGATTGAGGAGAGGCTGCGGGCGTTTGGTAGCCGCAGCCTCGCTGCGCCAACCGCCTTGTCCGCGGCATTCGCCGGGGCGAGGAAGGCCCCCGTCAGGCGGGGCCGCCGCGCAGGAAATCGAAGTCGCAGCCGCGGTCGGCCTGAAGAACGTGCGTGCGGTAGAGCAGATCGTAGCCGCGCCTCGAAGGGGGCGCGGCGGCGGGGACGCCGGCGACCGCCGATGCGCGGTCGGAATCGCCAGCCCCCGCCGCGGCGTCGGCTGCCGGCGCGGCGGCGGCGAGGCGCGCCACGATCTCGGCATCGTCGACGAGGAGGTCGATGCGGCGCCCGGCGACGCTGAGGCGGATGCGGTCGCCGGTCCGGACGATCGACAGCGGCCCGCCCACGGTCGCTTCCGGCGTGACGTGCAGCACGATCGTCCCGAAGGCGGTGCCGCTCATGCGCGCATCCGATACGCGCACCATATCCTTGACGCCCTGCCGGGCGAGCTTCTTCGGGATCGGCAGGTAGCCGGCTTCGGGCATGCCCGACGGGCTCTTCGGCCCGGCGTTCCGCAGGACGAGCACGTCGTCGGCAGTGACGTCGAGGTCGGGATCGTCGATCCGGCGCGCCAGGTCTTCCAGGCTGTCGAAGACGACGGCGCGGCCCTCGTGCTCGAGCAGCCGCGGATCGGCGGCCGCCCGCTTGACGATGGCGCCGCCCGGCGCCAGCGAGCCGAACAGGGCGACGAGCCCGCCCTTCGCCGCGATCGGGTCGGAGACGGCGTAGACGACGCGGCGGTCGGCGGCAATCGCCGGCCTGCGCTCCAGGCGCTCGCCGAGCGTCTCGCCGGTGACGGTCATGCAGTCGAGGTGGAGCAGCGGCTGCAGTTCGCGCAGCACCGCGCCGAGGCCGCCCGCGGCATGGAAGTCCTCCATGTAGTTGTCGCCGACCGGCTTCAGGTCGACGAGAACCGGCGTCGTCTCGGAGAGCTCGTTGAGACGTTCGAGCGAGAGCTCGAGCCCGGCGCGGCCGGCGATCGCGGCGAGGTGGAGGATCGCGTTGGTCGAGCCGGACAGAGCGAGGATCACCCGCAGCGCGTTCTCTACGGATTTCGCCGTGACGATGCGGTGCGGCGTCAGCTCCGAGCCGATCAGGGCGACGGCGCGGCGTCCGGATTCCTCCGCGCAGCGCAGCCGGTCGGCATGGACGGCCGGGATCGCCGCCGAACCGGGCAGCGCCAGGCCGAGCGCCTCGGCGACGCAGGCCATGGTGCTGGCGGTGCCCATCACCGCGCAGGTGCCGGCGGTGGTGGCGAGGTTGCCCTCGACGGCGGCGATCTCGGCGGCGTCGATCTCGCCGCCGCGGTAGCGCGCCCAGAAGCGCCGGCAGTCGGTGCAGGCGCCGAGCCGCTCGCCCTTGTAGCGGCCGGTCATCATCGGCCCGGCGACGAGCTGGACGGCCGGCAGGTCGGCGGAAACCGCGCCCATCAGCTGCGCCGGCACCGTCTTGTCGCAGCCGCCGAGCAGCACGACGCTGTCCATCGGCTGGGCGCGGATCATCTCCTCGACGTCCATCGACATCAGGTTGCGGAACTTCAGGCTGGTCGGGCTGAGGAACACCTCGCCGAGCGAGATCACCGGGAATTCCAGCGGCAGGCCGCCGGCGGCGAGCACGCCGCGCTTCACCGCCTCGAGCAGTTCGGGGAAGTGGCGGTGGCAGTTGTTGAAGCCGCTCGGCGTGTGGCAGATGCCGACGATGGGACGCACCAGCATCTCGTCCGAATAGCCCATGGAGCGGGCGAAGGAGCGGCGGAGATAGAGGGCGAAGTCGCGGTCGCCGTAGTTGGTCAGGCCGCGGCCGAAACCGACCGGCCGGCCGTCGTCGTTGCCCGCGCTCATCGCCGCGCCCCCACGAGCTTCTGCCTGACGAATTTCGGCGACAGGTAGTCGGCGATGCCGAGCGAGCCGCCCTCGCGGCCGAAGCCGCTCTCCTTGACGCCGCCGAACGGCCCCTCCGCCGTCGCCAGCAGTACCTCGTTCACGCCGACCATACCGACCTCCAGTGCCTCCAGCGTGCGCTGGGCGCGCTCAATGTCGTTGGAGAAGACGTAACCCGCAAGGCCGAAGGGCAGCGCATTGGCCTGCGCGATGGCGTCGGCCGGGTCGTCGAAGCCGACGATGGGCGCGACCGGGGCGAAGGGCTCTTCCGTCATGATCCGGCTGCCGGGCGCGACGCCGGCCAGCACGGTCGGTTCGAGGAAATGGCCGGCGTTGAGATGCGCCGGGCGACCGCCGCCGGCAAGCAGCGTGGCGCCGCCGGCGACGGCGTCGGCGACGAGTTCCAGCGTGCGGTCGAGCGCGCGTCGCGCGATCAGCGGACCCATGGTGACGCCCGGCTCGGCGCCGTCGCCGACGATCGCCGCGCGCGCCACTTTCGCGAATGTCTCGGAAAACGCCCGTTCGATCGAGCGGTGGACGAAGAAGCGGCTGGGCGAGATGCACACCTGCCCGCAATTGCGGAACTTCGCCGCGGCGAGCGCCTCGGCCGCCGCGACCGGATCGGCGTCCTCATGGACGATGACCGGCGCGTGGCCGCCGAGTTCCATGGAAACCCGCTTGACGCCCTCGGCGGCGAGCCTGAGCACGATCCTGCCGACCCTGACCGAGCCGGTGAGGCTGACCTTGCGCACCGCCGGCGCGGTGACGAGGACTTCCGAGACGAAGGCGGGATCGCCGGTGACGACCTGCACCGCCTCCGCCGGCACGCCGGCGTCGTGGCAGGCCTCGGCGAGCGCGAAGGAAGCGGACGGCGTCTCGCCGGCCGGCTTGACGATCATCGAGCATCCGGCGGCAAGCGCGGCGGCGAGCTTGCGCGCCGGCAAGAGCGCCGGGAAATTCCAGGCGGTCAAGGCGACGCAGACGCCGACCGGCTCATAGAGCACGGACATGCGCTGGTCGGGATTCCGCCCCGGGATGATCTGGCCGTAGATGCGCCGCGCCTCCTCGGCGCACCACTCGAACTGGTCGGCCGCGGCCATCGTCTCGCCCTTCGCCTCGGCGAGCGGCTTGCCGGTCTCGGCGGTGATGCCGGCGGCTATCGTGTCGGCGCGTTCGCGGATCAACTCGGCCGCCCGGCGCAGGATGCGGCCGCGATCCCATGCCGGCACCGCCCGCCATTTCGCAAAGCCGGCTTCGGCGGCGCGCACCGCGTCGTCGAGATCGGCGCGCGTCGCGGCGGCGATGGAGCCGATCGCAAGCTCGGTCACGGGGCTGACGAGCGGCAGCGTCGCGCCGTCGCGGGAGGGCCGGAGGTCGCCGGCGATGAGCAATTGGTGTTCGGGCATGGTCTCGTTCGCGGGGTGGGTCGAAGGACGCGGCGGCAAGCGATTGACGCCTTGACAGCCGGTGAAGGCCACACTACCAGTTATTTCACCAAGTGCAACACGTGTTGTTAATGGTGAAACAAAACGACGACGCACGGGGCGCCGTCGCGCGCTTGCAAACCCCCGGGAGGAACAGAAGAATGTCCTATCACCAACTGTTGGCGAGGACGGCCATCGCTGCCGTGCTCGGCCTGTCGATCATGGCGCCCGCCATGGCGGCGGACGAATTCATCGAAGGCACCTTTCCGCCGCTGAAGGCCGGCAAGCCTTATGCCGGCGTCACCATCAACGTCCCCACGCAGAAGGGATGGGCGAGCTTCGCGCCCGCCGTCGAACTGACCAAGAATTTCGAGGAAATGACCGGCATCAAGGTCCAGTACGACATGATTCCGGGCAGCGACATCCCGTCGAAGCAGCTGCTGGCCGTATCGCAGGCGAGCGGCACCTATGACATCGTCACCCAGCACGCCACCTCCTTCGGCAGCTTCTTCCGCTTCCTCACGCCGATGACCGATCGCATCAACGGCGTGTGGGGCAGCGTCGACAAGTTCGAGGACTGGGTGTTCCCGGCGCAGAAGGGCGTCAAGAACACCGATGGCCAGCACTATTTCATGCCGTTCCACGCCAATGCGCAGATCGGCTACTACCGAAAGGACTTGTTCGAGAACGCGGAGGAGCAAGCGGCGTTCAAGGCCAAGTACGGTTATGACCTTGCCCCGCCGACCACCATCCAGCAGGTCAAGGACATCGCGGCGTTCTTCACCCGCCCGGACAAGAACCTCTACGGCCTGACGACGAACTGGGGCGCGGGGCAAGGCTACGCAGCCTTCCTCGGTTACTACAGCGACGCCGGCTACGACCTGCTCGGCGCCGACTACCAGCCGACGATGAAGACGCCCGAGGGGCGCCAGGCGGCGATCGACGTCCTCAACTTCATGCAGGGATCGATCCACAAGGACAAGATCGTCAACCCCGACTCGGCCAACTTCCAGACCGGCCAGGTCTCCGACTTCTTCCTTTCCGGTTCGTCGGCGATGGCCTATGGCTGGCTGTCCGACTACTGGAGCTTCATGCAGAAGCCGGAGAACATCAAGCAGGTCGGCCCGGTCGGCGCCTTCCGCTTTCCCTCCTTCGCCGGCGAACCCAAGGGCGGCTACAGCTCGTGGTGGATGATGGGCATCCCGAAGGACGCCAAGAACCCCGACGCGGCCTGGGAATACATCAAGTGGCTGCTCAACGAGCATCCGCAGATCGACATGGCGGCCGGCCAGTTGCCCCCGATCAAGGACCTCGCCTACCGCACCGCGGTCGAGCCGGGTGGCATCAACCCGCGCGCGCTCTATGATGCCTTCATCCAGGCCAAGATCACGACGCAGGTTCCGGAGATGTCGCAGCAGCCGCGCACCAAGGGCGTCGAACTCTACACCGAGGTGATTGCCAACAAGATCACGCCGGAAGAGTTCGTCGACGGCTACGTCGCCGAGATCGAAAAGACCCTCACGGCGGCCGGATACATCAAGTGAGCCACATGGCCAGTTCCGTAGCCCGCACAGACAGGCTCGGCCGATACATACTGGGAGCGCTTCTGGCGCTCCCCTTCCTCTACATTGCCGTCTTCTACGCCTACCCGATCTACAAGGTCGTCTCGCTCAGCCTGCGCGATTTCCAGATCGCCTACGGCATCGACGACTGGATCGGCCTCGGCAACTACACCGATCTGCTTTCGACCCCCGAGACGTGGTACACGCTCGGCCGCACGCTGCTCTATACGGCCATCTGCGTCGGCGTCTCCTTCGGCCTCGGCCTCGGCATGGCGCTGCTAACCGTCTCGCTCGCCGACGCCTTCTCCGAGCGCTTCGGCCGCGCCTTCCGCCATATCGCCATCGCGCCGATGATCTTCATTCCCGCCGCCGCCGGCGTCATGTGGGCGTTCGCCTACACCGAGCACTACGGCTGGGTGAACCACATTCTGATCGCGCTCGGCTTGCAGGCCTATCCGTGGATGGTCTCGGACGCCGCCTTCTTCCTCGTCATGGTCACCGACATATGGGGCTGGACGCCGTTCATCTACCTGATCCTGCTCGCCGCGCTGCAATCGCTGCCGCAGGAGCCGATCGAGGCCGCCCGCGTCGACGGGGCGAACGCCTGGCAGGTGTTCCGCCACGTCACCTTCCCGCTGCTGAAGCCGGTCATCGTCATCGCCCTGACCATCAAGACGCTCGATACCTACCGGGCCTTCGACTACCTGTGGATCATGACCAACGGCGGGCCCGGCACCTCGTCGACGACGCTCAACCTCGCCACCTACAAGACCGCCTTCCAGAACCTCGACTTCGGCAGGGCGAGCGCGCTCGCCGTGATCACGATGATCTTCCCGCTCACAGTGATGATCCTGTTCCTGGCGTTCCGCAGGAGACAGGCCCAATGAACCGCTCGTTCGCCTATCGCGCCAGCCTCCTCTTCCTCGCCGCGCTGGCGGCGTTGTGGACGCTGTTCCCGTTCGCCTGGTACTTCCTCGTCTCGCTGACGACTCCGGGCCACATCCCGCGCCGCTTCTCCTTCCCCGACGTGCTGACGCTCGATTCCTACGCGTCTGCGCTGTTCGGCAGCGGCGCCAAGGGCATTTCGGCGAACTATTCGATCCTGCCGAACATCATCAACTCGTTCGTCGTCGCGGGACTGACGGTCGTCGGCTGCACGGTGCTCGGCTTCGGCGCGGCGTACGTCTTCTCGCGCGGCCGCTCGACGACGCTGAACGTGCTGTTCAACGCGCTGCTCGTCATCCGCATGACGCCGGCCGTGTCGCTGGCCGTGCCGATCTACCTGATGATCAACACCTACGGGCTCTCCGACACCCATCTCGGCCTGTCGCTGGTCCACACCATGCTGTCGCTGCCGCTGGCGATATGGCTGCTGAAGGGCTTCATCGACGGCATCCCGACGGAACTCGAGGAGGCCGCCCTCATCGACGGCGCCAGCGTGCTGCAGGTGCTGCGCTACATCATCCTGCCGCTCGCCGCTCCGGGCGTGGCGGTCGCGGCCTGCTTCGTCTTCCTCGCCAGCTACGTGGAGTTCATGTTCGCCTCGATCC
>CAYJMY010000027.1:30647-35378 GCA_964371125.1 uncultured Mesorhizobium sp.
GCGGCCTGCTTCGTCTTCCTCGCCAGCTACGTGGAGTTCATGTTCGCCTCGATCCTGTCGCGCGGCTCGTCCGACACGCTGCCGATCGCCATCGCCGGCTACAATTCAGATCACCAGACCTTCTACAACGAGATGGCCGCGGCATCGTTCATGTCGATGATCCCGCTGTTCGTCTTCTTCTACTTCGCCGGGCGGTACATGGTCAGGGGCCTGACCATGGGCGCGGTGAAGTGACTTCGGCATTCACGAACCAGACGGATCGAATTCCATGAGCAGACCCCTACGCGTTGGCATCGCCGGCCTCGGCCGCATCTTCGACCTGAACGGCCTCGGCTACATCGGCAACGAGGACGTCGAGGTGGTCGGCCTGTGCGACGTCCGCCCCGAGGCGGTCGCCGAGCGCCAGGCCCTCTTCCCCAGCGCGCACGGCGTCACCTCCTACGAGGACCTCCTGAAGCTCGACCTCGACCTGGTCGACATCCTGTCGCCGCATCCGCTCCACGAGGCGATGGCGGTAGCGGCCATGGAGGCGGGCGCCCATGTCAGCGTGCAGAAGCCGATGGCGATGACGACGGGCGAATGCGACGCCATGATCGCCGCCTCGGCGCGCACCGGCCGCCGGCTGAAGGTGTTCGAGAACTTCGTCTTCTACCCGCCGTTGGTGAAGGCGCGCGAACTGCTGCTTTCCGGCGCGATCGGCGCGCCGAAGCACTTCCGCATGAAGGTGGTCATCGGCGACCGCTCCGGCGCCTGGCATGTCCCGCAGGACGCCAACGCCTGGCGCTATGCGCTCGGCGAGAAGAAGCAGGGCGGGCCGCTGGTGTTCGACCACGGCCACCACATGATGGCCGTCGCGCTGTGGATGTTCGGCGACGTGCGCGACTGCTACGCCCAGATCGAGGAGACGCGCATTCCGTCGGGCCCCCTGCTCGACGCCCCGGCGACGCTGGTCTGGCGGCACAAGGAGCCGCCGATCCACGCCATGTGGGACGTCAGCCTCGCGCTGCAGATGAAGGTGCGCACCGACTACTACGCCAGCCACGAGCAGTTCGAGATCCAGGGCGAGAGCGGCCTGATCACCGTCAACCGCTGTTCCGACCGCATGCTCGACGAGCCGGCGCTAACGCTCTACCGCGACGGCGAGGTGCGCGCCTGGCACAATATCGAATACGACTGGGGCGAGAGCTTCCGCCTGTCGACGCTGCACTTCATCGACGTACTCAAGGGCCGAGAGCCGCAGCAGATCCTCACCGGCGAGGAAGGCCGCCGGGTGATTGAACTCTTCCACATGTTCGACCGCTCGTCCCGCGAGGGCCGGCTCGTCTCCCACGGCGATGCGGGGCGCTGAAAGCATGGACAAGGGCGTACCCCCTTCGCCCGGCGGCGACACCGCGATGTTCGACCGTGCCCGGGCCGTGGTGCGGGCGGGCGGCGTCGACGCGGCCGTTGCCGCGAAACAGATCGCCGAGGCGATCGACTGCACGGTCTCGGAGGCGCTGGTCCTCGGCCTGCTGAAGCAGGGCGTGCGCAAGTATTTCGCCATCTTCGGCCACGGCTCGACCGATCTCGCCGAAGTGCTGCGCGTCTACGCGGCGGCGGGCGCAGTTTCCGTTTACGCCTTCCGCAACGAGGTGGCGATGGCGCACGCTGCGACGGCGCTGCGCTGGCAGTATGGCGAGCAGGCCGCAGTGGTGACCTCGATCGGGCCCGGCGCGCTGCAGGCCATGGCCGGGTCGCTCGCCGCGGCGTCGAACGGCGTCGGCGTCTGGCATATCTACGGCGACGAGACGACCCACGACGAAGGCTTCAACATGCAGCAGATCCCCAAGCACCAGCAGGGGCTCTACGGGCAGCTGACCGCCATCATGGGCGAGAGTTACGTGCTGCATACGCCCGAAGCGCTGCGCGCCGCGCTGCGCCGCGGCACCGTCCGCGTCAACCACCCGCATTTCGCCGGGCCGTTCTACCTGCTCCTGCCGATCAACGTTCAGCCGCAGACGCTGCGCGGACTGCGCCTCGGCAGCCTGCCGGAGCGGTTCGCGCCGCCGGCAACCGTCGTCGCCGACGATCGCGCCATCGACGAGGCGGTCGACCTGATCCATCGCCACCGGCGCGTCGTTATCAAGGCCGGCGGCGGCACGCGGCGTTTCCCCGCCGAGATCTGGGCGCTCGCCGAGGCGGCCGACGGCGTCGTCGTCCTGTCGCCGGGCTCGCTCGGCGTGCTTCGCGACGACGATCCGCGCAACATGCATGTCGGCGGCAGCAAGGGCTCGCATTCCGGCAACGGCGCCATGGAGGAGGCCGACCTGCTGATCGCGATCGGCACGCGCGCGGTGTGCCAGGCCGACTGTTCCGGCATCGGCTACCCTTCGGTCCGCGCGGTGATCAACATCAACGGCGACCTCTCCGACGCTGCACACTACAACCGCACCGTGATGCTGCCGGGCGACATCGGCAAGGTCGCTGAACGTCTCGTGGAGGCGCTGTCGCGCCGCCGCCCGCCCGTTGCCACGGAGTGGATCGCCGCATGCGTCAAACGTAAGGTGCGTTGGCGCGAGATCCTCGCCGAGGCGACCGCCTGCCCGCCGCTCCACGATCCCGTCTGGGGCCGTCCGGTCCTCGCCCAGCCGGCGGCGCTGGACGTCATCATGGGCATGGCGCGCGACGCCGGCGCGACCTGCATCTTCGACGCCGGCGACGTCCAGGCGAACGGGTTCCAGCTCGCGAGGGACGACGAGCCAATGCAGACGATCACCGAGACCGGCGCCTCCTACATGGGTTTCGCCGTCAGCGCGCTGGTCGCCTCGGGCGTCGCCGAACGGCCGCAACGCGTCGTCGCCATCACCGGTGACGGCTCGTTCATGATGAACCCGCAGGTGCTGCTCGATGGGGTCGAGAACGGCGTGCGCGCCACCATCGTCCTGCTCGACAACCGCCGCATGGCGGCGATCTCGTCGCTCCAGCTCGAGCAGTACGGCACCGACTTCGCCACCAGCGACGCCGTCGAGGTCGACTACGTGGCGCTGGCCGGCGCGGTCGGCCGCGTGCGCGCGCTGAGCGGCGGCGATACGAAGGAGACGCTGCGCGCGGCGCTGGCGGAAGCGCTTTCCTACGACGGCCTCTCCCTGGTCCACGTCCCGGTCTATTTCGGCCGCGATCCGCGTTCGGGGCTCGGCGCCTACGGCAAGTGGAACGTCGGCAACTGGGTCGAGGACGTGCAGAACGCCTACCGGGCGCAGGATCTCTAGATGCCCGCCCTGGTGACAGATTGCGGAGTGTATTGCGGTCGGGACGCGGCTGTGTGCGAATGTCGCCGGTGCGAACCGGAGTGACGACCATGCAGGAAGAGATTGGCCAGGTCGAGGAGAAGGCCGCCGAACCCGAGACGGGGTCGGCCGCCGGCACGGTGCAGTCGCTGCAACGCGGGCTGCAGATCCTCGACATGGTGGTGCAGTCGGGCGAGCCGCTCAGGCTCGCCGACATCGCCCGCGCCCTCGAGATGGACCCCGCCTCGGCGGTCCCGCTGCTGCAGACGCGGGAGCGCCACAGCCTCGTCGCCAAGGACCCGTTGCGCAAGAACTACACGGTCGGCGGCCGCCTGCTGCAATGGGCCTCGACGATCGGCCAGGACGCCAGCCTCGTGGCGACGGCGCGCCCCTATCTGGAGCAGCTGGTGAACCGGACCAACGAGAGCGGCCATTTCGGCGTGCTCAGCAAGGACCGCGCGCTGCTCCTCGACTACATCGGCTCGCGCGGCACGATCGTCGTGCAGAACCGCGTCGGCGTGTTCGAGCCGCTGCACTGCACCGCGCTGGGCAAGGCGCTGCTCGCCTTCCAGCCGGCGGCGCGGCGCGAGGCGCTGCTCGCCGGCATGCGCTACGAACGCCACACCGAATCGACCATCGCCGACCGCGCCGGGCTGGAAAAGACGCTCGAGAAGGTGCGCGCCGAAGGCGTCGCCTATGACGAAGGCGAGTACAACGGCGTCCTCTACTGCGTCGCCGCGCCGGTCATCGGCCGCGATGGCGGCGCCATCGGCGCCATCGGCGTGTCGATGGTCAAGCCGATCGCCGTCGGCTCACCCGAGCACATCGCCCACGTCGCCGCGGAAGTCCGCGCGGCGGCGCGGGCCATGACCGCGGCGCTCGGCGGCGAGGAGATGGCGCTCGCCATGTTCGCCGGCGAAGGCCCCGCCCAAAACCAGCCCAAGGAAGCGGGCACCCCCGGCCGCAAAGGCGCAGGCGGGGCGCGCAAGAACTAGAACGAGAAGGGAAACGCCATGGCTTCGGTCCAGATCGTCGACGTCCGCAAGGACTTCGGAGCAGTCAAGGTCGTCAAGGGCATCGACATCGACATCCACGACGGCGAGTTCGTCGCCCTCGTCGGTCCGTCGGGCTGCGGGAAGTCGACGCTGCTGCGCATGATCGCCGGGCTCGAGCAGATCAGCGGCGGCGAGATCCGCGTCGGCGCCAGGGTGGTCAACAACGTCGCGCCGAAGGACCGCGACATCGCCATGGTGTTCCAGAACTACGCGCTCTACCCGCATATGTCGGTCGCCGAGAACATGGCGTTTTCGCTGAAGCTGAAAGGCGTGGCGAAACGCGAGATCGAGGAGCGTGTGAAGAAGGCGGCGGAGATCCTGTCGCTGACGCCGCTGCTCGGCCGCTATCCGCGCCAGCTTTCCGGCGGCCAGCGCCAGCGCGTCGCCATGGGCCGCGCCATCGTGCGCGA
>CAYJMY010000028.1:0-34203 GCA_964371125.1 uncultured Mesorhizobium sp.
GCGGCGTCATCGTGCGCCGCCTCGACGCCATCGAGAACCTCGGCTCGATGGACGTTCTGTGCACCGACAAGACCGGCACGCTGACCACCGGCGAGGTCGTGCTCGACGGCGCCGCCGACCCGCGCGGTGAGGATTCCGGGGAGGTCCGTCGGCTCGCCTTCCTCAACGCCGCCCTCGAGAGCGGCATCGACAATCCGCTCGATGCTGCGATCGTCGCGGCCGGGGGGGCCGTCGGCCTGACCACTGCCGGCTACGGCAAGGTCGACGAAATCCCCTACGATTTCCTGCGCCGCCGGCTGACCCTCGTCGTCGCCCCGGAAGAGACGCCCGGCCGCCATCTCGTCGTCACCAAGGGCGCCTTCGACAACGTGCTGGCGGCCTGCACGCACGTCGCCGCCGGCGACGGCGGCGAGGCGCCGCTGGACGACGCGCGGCGGGCGGAGCTTGCCGCGCTGTGCGCCGCGCGCGGGGGGGATGGCTTCCGCGTCCTTGCCGTCGCCAGCCGCGCCGTCGAGGCCCGCCCGCGCTACGGCCACGACGACGAGCGGGACATGGTCTTCCGCGGCTTCCTCTGCTTCCGCGATCCGCCCAAGCCGGACGCCGCGCAGACGCTCGCGGCGCTCGCAGCGCTCGGCATCCGCGTCAAGGTCATCAGCGGCGACAACCGTAACGTCACCGCCCATGTGGCGCGCGCGGTCGGCCTCGACGCGTCGGCGATGCTGACCGGCGCCGAACTCGCCGCTATGCGCGACGAGGCGCTCTGGCACCGCGCGCCGCGCACCGATCTCTTCGTCGAGATCGATCCGCAGCAGAAGGAGCGCATCGTGCGCGCCCTGCAGCGCACCGGCCACTGCGTCGGCTATCTCGGCGACGGCATCAACGACGCGCCGGCGCTGCACGCCGCCGATGTCGGCATCTCTGTGGACGGTGCCGTCGACGTGGCGCGCGAGAGCGCCGACGTCATCCTGCTCGAGCGCGACCTCGACGTGCTGCGCACCGGGGTCGAGGAGGGCAGGCGTACCTTCGCCAACACGATCAAGTACATCTCGATCACCACCAGCGCCAATTTCGGCAACATGGTCTCGATGGCGCTGGCGACACCGCTGCTGCCCTTCCTGCCTCTCGCCGCCAAGCAGATCCTGTTCAACAACTTCCTCTCCGACCTGCCGTCGATGGCGATCTCGACCGACGCCGTCGATCCGGAAGCCGTGGCCCGCTCGCAGCGCTGGGACATCGTCACGATCCGTCGCTTCATGATCCTGTTCGGTCTGGTCAGCTCGGTGTTCGACCTGCTCACCTTCGCGCTGCTCGTGCTCGTCTTCCACGCCGGCGAGGCGACGTTCCAGACGATGTGGTTCACGATCTCGCTGTTGACCGAGCTCGTCGTCGTGCTCGTCCTGAGGACAAGGCGATCGGCTTTGCGCAGCAGGCCGAGCCGCCTGCTCCTGTGGTCGACGGCGACCGTCTTCGCGCTGACCTTCCTCTTGCCCTACATCGAGCCGGTCGCGGCTGTGTTCGGCTTCGTGCCGCTGTCAGCCGGCGAACTCGTCGCCATCGTCGCGATCATCGTCGGCTACGTCGTCGCCAACGAGCTCGCCAAGGCATGGTTCTATCGCCGCCGGCCCGGGCGCCGGCGGAGGCGCTGAATGCGACGCGTCCCGCCGGAGCCTCGTCCGTCCGCGCGGGCGTCAGCCCTGCCTGACCGCGACCTCGGCGAAGGTTGCGAAAAACGAGTTGGCCAGCCGCCGCGCCGTGCTGTCGATCAGCCGGCTGCCGAGCATGGCGATCTTGCCGCCGATGTCGGCCTTGGCGGCGTAGCGCAGGATCGTGCCGTCGCCGTCCTCGAGGAGTTCGACGTCGGCGCCGCCCTTGGCGAAACCGGCGACGCCTCCGCTGCCCTCGCCCGAGAGCGAGAAGCGCCCCGGCGCGCCGGCCTGGTCGAGCTTGACCTTGCCGCCGAAGCTCGCCTTCACCGGCCCGACCTTCAGCGTCACCTTCGCCTCGAGGTCGGTGTCGGAAAGCTTGGTCAGCGATTCGCAGCCCGGGATGCAGGCCTTGAGTACGTCGGGATCGTTCAACGCCGCGTAGACGCGGTCGCGCGGGGCCGGGATGCGGATTTCGTCGCTGAGTTCCATGGATGTCCTCTTGTCAGCCGCAGCAGGAGTGGATGCGAAGCAGGATTTCGGCGGGGAGATTTTCGGGCGGGCGTTCGCTCGATGCCGGTGCCGCCGATCTCCGGCCAAGCCGTGCGCGAAAGCGCTCGCGCCAGCCCCGCGCGATGGCGAGCGCGGCCTTCACGGCCGGCCTCCCGGCGCGCGCTGGCCGCGGCGCCTGACCTCGATCATCTCGGCGAGGATCGACAGCGCGATCTCTTCCGGCGTGATGGCGCCGATGTCGAGCCCGGCCGGCGCCTTCAGCCGGTCGAAGGCGTCTTCGGGAACGCCGTCGGCGAGGAGGGTCTGGCGCAGCGCCGCCGCCTTGGCGCGGCTGCCGACGAAGGCGACGTGAAGCGCCTCGACCTGGAGCGCGGCCTTGAGCGCCGCCTCGTCGCCGCGCCCTTGCGTGCAGACGATGACGAGGCGCTGGCCGGGCGATTGCGCCGGCAGGAGATAGCCCTCGATCCGCTCGTCGGCAGCGGCGAAGGCGTTCTGGTCGGCCGCCGGCGCGCAGGCGAGCGTGCGGAAGCCGAAGCGCGGGGCGAGGTCGCAGAGCGCCACCGCCACCGGGCTGGCGCCGAGGATGGCGAGCTGCGGCATCGGCAGCACCGGCTCGACGAAGATGTCCATGGTGCCCTTGCTCGGGCACATGTTGCGGGCGTAGCGGACACCCTCGCGCACGCTGCCGGCCGAGACGCCGTGCCCGGCGAGTTCTTCATCCGGCTGGACGGAGACCAGCCGCGGCTGGCCCTCGGCCAGCGCGGCCATTGGCGCCGTGAGCACGGCGCCGCGAGCGCAGCCGCCGCCGATCCAGCCTTCCGCGACCGAGCCGTCGGCGCGGATGATCGCCTTGGCGCCGGCCTTGGCCGCCGTCGCCGCGACCGTGCGCACCACCGTCGCCAGGGCAAAGGGTTCGCCGGCGAGGCGCAGCCGGGCGGCGTGTTCGAGGATGCTGGGCTGACGTGACATGGCGGGCTCCATCACAGGCCTGCGAGGACGGGTTCGAGCGCGGCAAGGTCGTCGAGCGTGGCGGCCGGGGCGAAGAGGTCGAGGTGCGGCAGCGCGGCGGCCATGCCGCGCGCCACCGGGGCATAGTCCTTCCAGCCCTTCAGCGGATTCAGCCAGACGATCCGGCAGCCGCGCTTCTTCAGGCGGGCGAGGGCGGAATCGATCAGTTCCGGCGGATCGGTGTCGTAGCCATCGGACAGGATCAGCGCCACGGTGCGGCCGGTGACGCCGTGGCGGGCGTACTGCTCGTTGAAAGCCTTCAGGTTGGCGCCGATGCGCGTGCCGCCGCCGAAACCCCCCGCCATCATCGACATGCGGCCGGCGGCGCGCAGCGTGTCGTGGTCGCGCAGCGCGTCCGAGATCCTGACCAGCCTCGTGTGGAACAGATAGGCGTCGGTGCGGCTGTCGGCGCTGGTCAGCCCGCGAACGAAGGCGAGGAATACGCGCGCATAGACGGTCATCGATCCCGAGACGTCGAGCAGCGCGACGATGTGCACGGGGCGCTCCGGTCGCCGCTTGCGCAGAAGAAGAAGCGGTTCGCCGCCGCGCGCGACGCTGTGGCGGGCGATGCGGCGCAGGTCGAGCTGAGCGCCGCGCCGGGCAGCCCTTCGCCGCCGCGAGCGGCGATCGCGCATGGCCCGCGCCAGGCGGAAGGCGACCGTCTCGGCGGCGGCGAGGTCTTCCGGCGTCGCCAGCGCGCGCAGGTCGGTCTTGCGCAAATTGGCGAGCCGCGACGCTACCAGCCGGCCTTCGCCCGACATGTCCGCCTCGCCGTCGCCGGAATTTTCCGGCGCGTCGGCAGTGCCGTGTCCTTCGGAGAGCGCCGCCGCCGCCAGGTTGGAGGTCTGCCGCGGCGCCGGCTTGCCGCGGTACGCGACCTGCGCCGGCCTCTGCCGCACGCGCCCGGCGTCGAGCCAGTAGGCGTCGAACAGTTCGTCGAAGCGCGCCCGCCGGTCGGCGCTGTTGGCGCAGATCGCCTTCAGCGCCAGGCGGACTTCGCTCGCGTCGGTCGGCACGATGCGTTCCAGCGCGCGCAGCGCCGTCTCCGCCTCGGGCAGGCCCGCGGGCAGGCCGTTCAGGCGCAGGTGGGCCATGAAACCGGCCATCCGGTCGGCGACGCCGGCGGCGCGTGCGGGAAAACGGGTGGCGCGCATGGTCACGCCGCCTTTCCGACCAGGCGCTGCTGCACCTCGATCGGCACCGCGGCGCGATCGGCCTGGGTCTTGAGCAGGCAGACCAGCGTCGCCTGCACCTGCTTTGGATCGTCGGCAAGGTCGTTGACGCCGAGCCCGGCGAGTGCCGCCGCCCAATCGAGCATCTCGGCCACGCCCGGCTTCTTCTCGAGGTCCTCCTTGCGCAGCGCCTGGACGACGCCGACGATCTGCTCGGCGAGCCGCTCGCCGAGCCCCGGATTGCGCTTCGCCAGGATGGCCAGTTCCGTCCGCCGGTCGGGATAGTCGACGAAGGCGTAGAGGCAGCGCCGCCGCAGCGCATCCGACAGGTCGCGCGCGCCGTTGGCCGTGAGGATCACGTAGGGCCGGGTCTTCGCCGTGATCGTCCCCAGCTCGGGGATCGACACCTGAAAGTCGGACAGGACTTCGAGCAGGTAGGCCTCGAATTCTTCGTCGGCGCGGTCGATCTCGTCGATGAGCAGCACCGGCGGCTGCTCCTGGCGGATCGCCTCGAGCAGCGGCCTTTGCAGGAGGAACTTCTCCGAGAAGATACGTTCCTCGATGTCCTTGCCGGTCTCGTGGCTTTCGGCCGCGGCGCGGATCGACAGCAGCTGGCGCTGGTAGTTCCATTCGTAGATCGCCGCCGAGGCATCGAGGCCTTCGTAGCATTGCAGGCGGATCAGCCGCGTGTCGAACAGTTCGGCGAGCGTCTTGGCGATCTGCGTCTTGCCGGTGCCGGCCGCGCCTTCGAGCAGCAGCGGCTTGCCGAGCGTCACCGCAAGATGGAGCGCCATCGCCAGCTCGTCGCCGGCGACGTAGCCCTTGTCGAGAAGGTCTGCCTGGAGCGTCTTCCAGTCCATCGAAAGGTCTCCGGAAGGCGCGGGTCCGCCGCGCCTTCCCTGGTTGCCCAACCGCCTCAGCCGTGCAGGCCGAGGTCGCGCGCGGTGCGCCAGATGCGCCAGTGGTCGTGCGGCATGTGCGTCTGCACCAGGCCGAAGGCGCGGAAGGCGTCGTGGACGGCGTTGGAGAAGGCCGGCACGCCGCCGACGTTCGGGCTTTCGCCGACGCCCTTGGCGCCGATCGGGTGATGCGGCGACGGCGTCACCGTGTGATCGGTCGTGTAGTGCGGCGTCTCCCAGGACGTCGGCAGGAAGAAGTCCATCAGCGTGCCGGTCTTGACGTTGCCCATCTCGTCGTAGGCGATCTCCTGGCCCATGGCGATGGCCAGCGCCTCGGTGACGCCGCCGTGCACCTGGCCCTCGATGATCATCGGGTTGATGCGCGTGCCGCAGTCGTCGAGCGCGTAGAACTTGCGGATCGACCACTCGCCGGTGTCGACGTCGACCTCCATGACGCAGATGTAGGCGCCGAACGGGTAGGTCATGTTCGGCGGATCGTAGTAGCTTACCGCCTCGAGGCCGGGCTCAAGGCCGGGGATGGCCTTGTTGTAGGCGGCAAAGGCGATCTCCTTCATCGTCTTGAAGCGCTCGGGCGCGCCTTTGACGACGAAGCGGTCGACGTCGAACTCGACGTCGTCGTCGTGCACCTCGAGCAGGTAGGCGGCGATCATCTGCGCCTTGGCGCGGATCTTGCGCCCGGCCATCGCGGTTGCTGCGCCGGCGACCGGCGTCGAGCGCGAACCGTAGGTGCCGAGCCCGTAGGGCGCGGTGTCGGTGTCGCCCTCCTCGATGGTGATGTCGTCGGCCGACAGGCCGATCTCCGAGGCGAGGATCTGCGCAAACGTAGTCGCGTGGCCCTGGCCCTGGCTGATCGTGCCGAGCCGCGCGATCGCCGATCCGGTCGGATGGATGCGGATCTCGCAACTGTCGAACATGCCCAACCCGAGGATGTCGCAGTTCTTCACCGGCCCGGCGCCGACGATCTCGGTGAAATGCGTGAGCCCGATGCCGAGAAGCTTGCGCGTCTCGCCGCGTTTGAAGGCTTCGATCCGCTCGGCCTGCTCCTTGCGCAGGCCCTTGTAGTCGACGGCGTCGAGCGCCTTCTGCCAGGCGGTGTGGTAGTCGCCGGAATCGTACTCCCAGCCGAGCGCCGAGTGGTAGGGGAACTGCTCCTTGCGGATGAAGTTCTTGGCCCTCAGCTCGGCCGCGTCCATGCCGAGCTTGATCGCCAGGATCTCGATCATGCGCTCGATGAAGTAGGCGGCCTCCGTCACCCGGAACGAGCAGCGGTAGGCGACGCCGCCCGGCGCCTTGTTGGTGTAGACGCCGTCGACGGCGAGGTAGGCGACCGGGATGTCGTAGGAGCCGGTGCAGATGTTGAAGAAGCCCGCCGGGAACTTCGTCGGATCGGCGCAGGCGTCGAAGGCGCCGTGGTCGGCGGTGACGTGGCACCAGAGGCCGGTGATCCGGCCGTCCTTCGTTGCCGCGATCTTGCCCTGCATCCAGTAGTCGCGGGCGAACGCCGTCGCCGAGAGGTTCTCCATGCGGTCCTCGATCCACTTCACCGGAACGCCGGTGACGATCGAGGCGACGATCGAGCAGATGTAGCCGGGATAGACGCCGACCTTGTTGCCGAAGCCGCCGCCGATGTCGGGCGAGACGATGCGGATGTTGTGCTCGGCGATGCCCGAGATCAGCGAGGCGACGGTGCGCACCGCGTGCGGCGCCTGGAAGGTGCCCCAGACCGTCAGCTTGCCGTTGACCTTGTCCATCGAGGCGACGCAGCCGCAGGTCTCCAGCGGGCAGGGATGCGTGCGGTGGTAGTAGATCATCTCCTCGGCGACCACGTCGGCCGATCCGAGCACGGCCTCGGTCGCGGCCTGGTCGCCCTGTTCCCAGGTGAAGATGTGGTTGTGGTGCCGGCGCGGGCCATGCGCGCCCGACGTCTTGCCGGCGAGATCCTCGCGCAGCACGGGGGCGTTTGGCTCTTGCGCCTTGAACGGATCGACGACGACCGGCAGTTCCTCGTACTCGACCTCGACGAGCTCGACCGCGTCGGCCGCCACGTAGCGGTCGGAGGCGACGACGAAGGCGACCTCCTGGCCCTGGAACAGCACCTTGCCGTCGGCCAGCACCATCTGCACGTCGCCGGCGAGCGTCGGCATCCAGTGCAGGTTGAGCGGCCTGAGGTCGTCGGCGGTGAGCACGGCGACGACGCCGGGCAGCGCTTTCGCCTTGTCGGCGTTGATCGACTTGATGCGGGCGTGGGCATAGGGCGAGCGGACGAAATCGCCGAACAGCATGCCCGGCATCTTGATGTCGTCGACGTAGTTGCCCTTGCCTTGGGTGAAGCGCGCGTCCTCGACGCGCTTACGGGCGGAGCCGAGACCTTTCAGCGCCGCGGCGCGTTCGGCCTTGGGTGGGGTCATGTCGTTCATTGTGCAGCCTCCTTGGCCGCGTTGAGTTCCGCGGCGGCGGCGAGTATCGCCTTGACAATGTTCTGGTATCCCGTGCAGCGGCAGAGGTTGCCGGCCATGCCGAAGCGCACCTCCTCCTCGGTCGGATCGGGGTTTTCCTGGAGCAGGCGCCAGGCGCGGGTGATCATGCCCGGCGTGCAGAAACCGCACTGCAGGCCGTGATGCTCCTTGAACATCTGCTGCAGCACGTGCAGCCCGTTCGGCCCGCCGAGGCCCTCGATCGTGGTGATCTGGGCGCCGTTGGCCTGGGCGGCGAAGACGGTGCACGACTTCACCGACCTGCCGTTCATGTCGACAGTGCAGGCGCCGCAATGCGAGGTCTCGCAGCCGATGTGCGGCCCGGTGACGGCGAGTTCCTCGCGCAGCACGTGGATCAGCAGTTCGCGCGGTTCGGCCAGCAGTTCGACCGGCTTGCCGTTGACCGTCAGCTTGATGTGGGTCTTCGTCATCTCGCTCTCCCTATGCACGCGACGCCGCGCGCTCGACGGCGCGGCGCAGGATCACGCCGGCCACGTGCCGCTTGAACTCGACCGGCCCGCGATTGTCTTCCGTCGGATTGATGGCGCCGAGCATCGCCTCGACGGCCTTGCCGATGGCGGCCGCGTCGAGCGCCGAGCCGACGAGCGCGGCGACCGCGTCGGCGCAGTAGACCGGCGTGTCGGAGAGGTTGGTCATGGCGATCGATGCCGCCGTGCAGCGGCCGCCCGCCTTCTCGATCGTCACCGCGGCGGCGGCCGTCGCGTAGTCGCCGATCTTGCGTTTCTGCTTCTCGTAGGCGTAGCCGCAGGGCCTCGCCGTGAAGCGGATCGCGGTGAGGATCTCGTCGTCGGCGCGCGCCGTGAAGTAGGCCGCCTCGTAGAAATCGCGGGCCTTGACCGAGCGGTTGCCGCCCGGGCCGGCGAGGTCGTAGGTGGCGTCCAGGCACTGCATCAGGCCGGGCATGTCGTTGCCCGGATCGCCGTTGGCGACGTTGCCGCCGATGGTTCCCATGTAGCGCACCTGCGGATCGGCGATCTGCAGCGACGCCTCGCGGATGATGGGCGCCGCCGTGGCCAGCGCCTCGCTGGCGATCAGCTCGTGCTGCGTCGTCATCGCGCCGATGCGCACGGAGGCGCCGTCGACGGAGATGCCTTTCAGCGCGCCGATCGCCTGCAGGTCGACGAGATGTGCGATGTCGGTCATGCGCATCTTCATCATCGGCACGAGGCTGTGGCCGCCGGCGACGACGCGGGCGCCTTC
Organism: uncultured Mesorhizobium sp.; assembly: GCA_964371125.1. Lineage (GTDB taxonomy): Bacteria > Pseudomonadota > Alphaproteobacteria > Rhizobiales > Rhizobiaceae > DUSC01. The sequence goes on from CAYJMY010000028.1 coordinate 8,952, forward strand.
GCCCAGCGACGACATCAGCCGGACCGCCGCATCGACGGAATCCGGCCGATGATATTCGAATGGTGCTGGAATCATCTGTCTCCTCCCAGAGAACCGATGCGCGTCCCTCCCGACGCGCTTCGTTTCCTATGGAGACGCCGTTCGCCGCACGACGCGACGGTGAACGCCCGGCCTGCGGAGCGCCGTGCACGAAATGCGAAATGGCTGCACGAAATGCGCTAACGCGCTCCGCCGGCGGCGAAAGCAGGTCAAATGCCCAGCGCGGAGCGGACCTGGGGGATATAGCCGCGGCTCACCGGCGCGGCCTTCAGCGACTGGATGCCCTCGAACAGGCAGATGCCGTTGTCCTTCTGCCGCTCGAAGGCCGCGACGCGGTTCTTGTTGACGAGATAGCTGCGGTGTGTGCGCACGAAGCCGCCGCGGCGCAGGCGCTTCTCCACCGTGGAGATCGACAGCGGGCAGAACAGCTTGTCGTCGCGCGTGTAGAGGATCGAATAGTGACCCTCGGCGCGGATCGCCGCGACCTGGTCGGCCTCTATGAAATGCGTGCGCTTGTCGCGCTCGTAGGGCAGGCGCTCGACGATGGTCGCCGCAATCGGCAGCCGCTCGGGCAGGGGAATTGCGTCCTCTCCTTCGGAAGCCTGCGCCGCTGCGACGGCCGGCGCCGCGGCGTCGGCGTGAGCGGCTGTGGAAGCCGTGCCGGCGACGGCGGCGGGCTGCTTGGCGAAGATGAAGTTCGCCGAGGTGAGCAGGAAGGTGCCGCAGATGACGAAGGCCGACAGCATGACGAGGATGGCGAGCGTGCCGTTGTCGAGGAGGGGCGTGGTGGCGAGTGCGGAAGCCGCTTCCTCGAAGGATGTCCACCCCATCGCTACGAAGTGCACGAGCACGACCGACAGGCCGAACGATACCGCTCCGGCGAAGATACGCACCGTCGACCGCCGCCGGTAGGAGATGCCGAGCGCGACGATACCCATCGCGGTGGCCCCGGCGATGGCGAGCGCCACGCCGGCCGGCGAGAAGATCGGCAGGCAGCCGCGCATTCCCGACATGCCGACATAGTGCATCGCCACGATGCCGTTGCCGAGGATCACGCCGGCGATGGTGATATGAGCCCAACCGCGTCCCGAATAGTGCAGGATGAGGAACGCCACGCCCGACATCAGGATGGCGATCAGCGCCGAACCGAGCGTGTACAGCGCATCGTAGTTGATCGGCAGCGGCATGCGCATCGCCAGCATGGCGACGAAATGCATCGACCAGATGCCGCCGCCCAGCGCCAGCGACGCCATCACGATCATGAACTTGCGCTGCGTGTCGGGCAGGATCGAGATGCCGCGCGTCAAGGTCAGGCCCGTGTACGAGGCCATGATCGAAACGGCGATCGACGCCAGGACCAGCGCGTGATCGTAGCTGGGCGTCAGCATGCTCCTCCCGGAAGGGCCGCTGCATCGTTCGCTGCAGCATGGATACTTATTACGCAAATGCCCCTTGCTGTCACGAAGAACCAAAGCGTCGGAGCCTTCGGCCGGTATCCGCGGAGCGGCGTTCCTCGCCTCGCCGATCCGTCGTAACATCGGCCGGAAGCGCATCCGGCGGGAGTCGCGACGGATCGGGGGAAGCGCCGAATGACAATCTCGCGACGAAGCCTGCTCGCCGCCTCGCTGGCTCTGGTCGCATGTCCCCTGCGCGCCGCCCGGTCTGGGCGCGTCGCGGTCATCGGCGCCGGGATGGCCGGGCTCGCCTGCGCCCGCAGGCTCGCCGGCGCCGGCTTCGCAACGGTCGTGCTGGAGGCGCGCGACCGCATCGGCGGGCGGATCCGCACGGACCGGCGGTGGAGCGACCTGCCGGTCGACCTCGGCGCTGCCTGGATCCATGGCGCCTCCGGCAATCCCGTGACCGCGCTCGCCCGCGAGGCCGGCGCGCGCCGCGTCGCGACCGACTACGACGCCTCGGCCGCCTATGATTCGCGTGGGAAGAGCATCGACCTCGATGCCGAGGTTGCCGGCATGGAACGCCTGATCGAGGAGGCGCGCGACGCGAGCGAAGATCTCGACGACGACGTTTCGCTGAAGGCGGCGGTCGAGGCGCACCCGCGCTATCCCCGCCTCGACGAGCGCGGGCACTCGATCCTCGGCCACGTCGTCAACGCCTTCTTCGAACTGGAATACGCCGGCGACTGGTCCGAGCTGTCGGCCTGGTCGCTCGACGAGGACAGCGGCTTCGACGGCGCCGACGTGCTGCTGCCGGACGGCTACGACGCGCTTCCGGCGTTCATGGCACGCGGCCTCGACATCCGCCTCGGGTCCGTCGTCACCGCCGTGTCGCTCGCCGGCAAGGGGGCGACCGTGCACCTAGCTGACGGGGAGCTCGTCGCCGCCGACCACGTTGTGGTCACGGTGCCGCTCGGCGTGCTCAAGGACGGCCGCATCGCCTTCGAGCCGAAGCTTCCGGCTGGACACCGGCAGGCCATCGAAAGGCTCGGCTTCGGCGTTCTCGAGAAGACCTGCCTGCGCTTCGCAGAACCGTTCTGGCCGCGCGACGTCGACTGGATCCAGTTCCTCTCCGGCCGGCGCGGCGAATGGGCGGAGTGGTTGAGCCTGACGCGCGCCACCGGCACGCCGCTCCTCGTCGGCTTCAACGCAGGGACTTACGGGCGCGCGCTCGGATCGCTCGATGACGGCGCCGTGGTCGACGCGGCGCTCGCCGCACTACGCGCCATGTTCGGCCAGAAAGTGCCGGCGCCGGTCGGGGCGATCGTCACCCGCTGGGCGGCCGATCCCCTGGCGCGCGGCGCCTATTCGTTCAACGCGGTCGGCAGCGACGGCGCCACGCGGCGGGCGCTGGCCGAACCGATCGACGGCCGCCTCTTCTTCGCCGGCGAGGCGACGTCGGCCGCGCATTTCGGCACCACCCACGGCGCTCTGCTCTCGGGCCTTGCGGCGGCCGGGGCGATCCTGGGGTCCTGAGGGTCTCCCGAGGCGGGAGCCGCGGCCTACGCCGTCACCCACTCTCCCTTGCGCATGACCGGCGCTGCCGAACCGTCGGCGGCGATACCGTAGACGTCGATCTGGTCCGAGCCGATCATCCAGTCGATGTGGATGAAGCTCTTGTTGCCGCCCTGAGCGGCGATCTGCTCGGGAGTCAGCGAGGCGCCGTCGACGAAACACTTCGAATAGCACTGGCCGAGCGCGATGTGGCTCGCGGCGTTCTCGTCGAACAGCGTGTTGAAGAACAGCAGGCCGCTCTTCGAGATCGGCGAGGAATGCGGCACCAGCGCCACCTCGCCGAGCCGCCGCGCGCCCTCGTCGGTGTCGAGCACTTTCAGCAGCACCTCCTCGCCGCGGCTCGCTTTCGCCTCGACGATGCGTCCGCCCTCGAAGCGCACGGCGATGCCGTCGATCAGCGTTCCCTGGTGCGACAGGGGCTTCGTGCTGGTGACGTGGCCCTCGACGCGGCGCGCGTGCGGCGTGGTGAAGACCTCCTCGGTCGGGATGTTGGGATTGCAGGTGATGCCGTTCTTCGCCGTCGAGGCGCCGCCGTGCCATTCGTGGCCGTCGGCGAGGCCGACCGTAAGATCGGTGCCCGGTCCGGTGAAGCGCAGCGAATGGAAAGAGCGGGCGTTCAGCCATTCGGTGCGGCTGCGCAGCGCCGCATTGTGCGCCGCCCACGCCGCGACGGGATCGTCCACGTCGACCCGCGAAGCGGCGAAGATCGCATCGGCAAGCTTCGCCACCGCCACGTCTTCGTCCTCGCCGGGGAACACCTGGCGGGCCCAGGACGGGTTCGGATAGGCGACGATGTTCCAGTTGATGTCGAAGCCCGCGATCTTCTCCAGCGCCGGCTGGTAGGCGATCGAGTTGGCCTTGTTGGCGCGCGCCACCTTCGTCGGGTCCTGCTCGGCGAGCAGCATCGGATTGTCGCCGGCGACCGCAAGCCGCGCCGCGTTTCCGGCGAAGGCCTTGGCCATGCCCTCGTAGAGCCAGCCCGAGGCACGGTCGAAGCTCTCGTCGCGGCCGTAGCGGTAGCGGGCGAGCGTCAGTTCCTCGTCGGCGAAGAACGGCGTCACCAGACCGGCGCCGGCCCTGTAGGCGTGCTCGGCGATGCGGCGGACCAAAGGCAGGGCTGCGACCGGCGCGGTCATCACCAGGTCCTGTCCCGGCTGCAACTGCAGGCCGACGCGCACGGCGACCTCGGCCAGGCGGTCGAGCTTCACCGGGTCGATCGATGCGGAGAGATTGCGCGGATAGGAGTTCATCGGATTGCCTTTGCCGGGTGGTTCACAATGGGTCCTACATAGAACGCGGGCCGCCGGCTTGCCACCCGTCCGTCAGGTGCGGCACGGATAGGCGGTGCGGAAGCGCGCCATGGTCGCCTCGACCTCCTCGCGCAGCCAGGCCTTGAAGGCGCGGACCTTCGGGCTCTCGCGACGGGAGGCTGCGGTGACAAAGTAGTAGGAGAGGTCGATCCGCGCGCAGATCGGGAAGGGCGCGACCAGCCGGCCGTCGGCGAGCGCGTCGGCGGCGAGCAGGTGCCAGGCGAGCAGCACGCCGTGACCGGCCACGGCCGAATCGAGGCACAGCATCGGATCGGAGAAACGCGCGCCCGGTTGCAGCGACACAGGGGGCGTCCCGGCCACCGCGAACCAGGCGTCCCAAGAAAACATGGCGTTCTCGTCGGCGATCTCCCAACTACGCGAAAGATCGCCGATTGCGCGAAGGTCCGCGGCGATCCGCGGCGAGCAGACCGGCAGGATTTCCAGGTCGAGCAGTCTTTCCGCCCGCACCCCCGGCCAGTTGCCGCGGCCGAGGCGGATGCCGACATCGACGTCGGAATTGTCGGGGTCCACCAGCCGGGTCGAGGCGTCGATCCTCAGCAGCACGTCGGGATAGCGCTCGAAATGGCGCGACAGGCGCGGCAGCAGCCATTTCGAGGCGAAGGACGGCGCCACCGAGACCACCAGCGTGTTGCTCTTGGTTTCCTCGGCCATCGCCAGCGCACCGGATATCTCGCGGAAGCCGGCGCCGAGGCGGGCGGCGAACTCGCGGCCGAAGGCCGTAGGCTTCAGGCCCGTGGCGCCGCGTTCGAACACCGCGTGGCCGAGCTGCTTCTCCGTCCTGCCGACCTGCTGGCTGACGGCGCTGATCGAGACGCCGAGTTCGTCCGCCGCCTTCTGCAGCGATCCGCAGCGGGCCACCGCCTCGACGGCGCGCAGGCCGGTCAGATGGAAGGCATTGAGGTTGGCCATTAAGAAAAACTGAAACCCTATGGGACTACTTCTGCATTGAGGATGAGCGGCGTTCCCGGAGAATACAATGGAAATCACCCCGAAATCCGGAGACGATCCGTGAAGATGTTCTACATTCCAAGGCTTCGCCGCAAAGCCTCCCGGCCGATCGACGCCGAGACGATGGCCGTATGGCGCGGCGATCCGCTGTCACATCCGGCGCTGAGCGCCATGAACGAGCGCGAACTCGCCGACCTGCCGCTCGGGCGACCGCGATTCGCCGCGCTGCATTGCGAGGCTGGCTCATCCGCCCGCTGATGCCGCGAAGGCGGTTGCTAATGCGCCGGCGTGGCGACCCTCAGAACACCAGCGGCCAGGCGTGGGCGATCACCCCGCCCGCAGCGCCGAGCAGGCCGAAGAAGCTCAGCCCGTAGCCGACGCCGCGCTGCCAGCGCGGGGCGTCTGCCTGGATGAAGTGCATGGCGTGAAAGAAACGGCCGATCGTGAAGCCGGCGCCAAGCACATGCAGCGCCACGGCCGGGGCGCCGAGCAGGGCGGCGACGAGCAGCAGCACGAACATCATCGGCATGTTCTCGATCGCATTGGCATGGCCGCGCATGACGCGGGCAAGGTGGGCGTTGCCGCCGTCGCCGATCCAGATCTTGTGGCGTCCTCTCAGGACCGAGGTCTGCCAGACGAACCAGAACAGGATGAAGGTACTAAGCGCGGCGTAGACGCCGACGATGGCGATGGCTGGCTGGGTCATGGGCTCCCCGGACGAACGGCCGCGAACACATAGCAGATGGCGCGGCGCGTACAATGCGGCGTCTGGACCAGCCGAAACGCGCCCCTGCGTAGGCCGGCCCTGTTGCATCGCAGCAGACGGCCGGTATCGTCGCGACGATGGCCACGAACCCCGCATCCCCCCTGCGCTACGCGATCGGCGGCATGATCGCGCTGGCGGTGGCGATGGGCATCGGCCGCTTCGTCTACACGCCGATCCTGCCGGGCATGATGGATGAACTGCGCCTGACGGCGTCGGACGCCGGCTTCATCGCGTCGGCAAACTACCTCGGCTATCTCGTCGGCGCCTTCGCCGCCGCTGGCGGCTGGGCATCTCGGCGCGAGCGGCCGATCATGTTTGCTGCGCTCGCGGCAAGCGCGCTCCTCGCCGCGCTTATGGCGGCAGGCGAGGGAATGACGCTGTTCCTGGTGATCCGCTTCCTCGCCGGCGTCGCCAGCGCCTTCGTCATGGTGTTCCTGGCGGCCATCGTCTTCAGTCATCTCGCCGCCGCCGGGCGCGGCGATCTCCAGGCAGTCCACTTCGCCGGCGTGGCGATTGGCATCGCGGTGTCCGCGCTGATGACGGGGGCACTGGTGCTGACCGATTCCGCGTGGTTCGCCGGCTGGATATGGGCCGCCGTCCTGTCGGCGGCGGGATTCATCGTCGTGGCGGTCCTGATCGATCGCGGGCCCGTCGTCCACGGCGCCGCCGGGCGCGAGCCGCCGCTGCCGCGCAGCGGCGCGTTCTACCGCGTCATCCTCGCCTACGGCCTGTTCGGCTTCGGCTACATCGTCACCGCCACCTTCCTGGTGGCGATCGTGCGCGCCGGAGAGGGCGGCCGCCTTTTCGAATCCGCCGTCTGGCTCATGACCGGCCTGGCCGGCATTCCGTCGGTCTACCTCTGGGGGCGTCTCGCCCGCCGCATAGGCCTGACCGCGACCTTCGCGGTCGGCTGCGTCGTCGAGGCGATTGGCGTCGCCGCGAGCGTCGGCATCGGCGGCTATGCCGGCCCGCTCGTCGGCGGAATGCTGCTCGGAGGCACCTTCATCGCCATCACCGCAATCGGCCTGCAGATGGGCCGCTTGCTGGCATCCGCGGCGCCGCGGCGGGCGTTCGCGCTGATGACCGGATCATTCGGCACCGGCCAGATCCTCGGTCCACTCGCGGCCGGCTTCCTTGCCGACCGCACCGGCGGCTACCTGCTGCCGTCGCTCGCCGCCGCCGCCGTGCTGCTCGCGGCCGCGCTCGTGGCGCTTTCCGCCGGGGAGGCGACAAAATCGCCATGATCGTGGCGTGAAAGGTCGCGGCCCTCGCCGCGGCCGGTCGTTCACTTTCCCCGCGAAGTGTGACTTCATGCCCGGATTCGCCTCCAGGCCCGCACGCCACAAGGAATCCCCGACGTGTTCGTATCCTTCTTCCCCCAGCCGAAGCTGTTCTTCCTGTCGGCGATCGGCTGGTCGATCTTCCTCGTTCTCGTCTGGTTCTTCATGGGCGACCAGCTCGGCGCACTGCTCGGCTTCGCGCCGCCGGCTCCCGATGCAGCGCCGATCATCGGCGTCACGTCCTTCTGGTCGCCGCCTTTCCTGTGGTTCTACATCTACTTCGCCATCGGCGTGGCGCTGTTCGCCGCCTTCTGGCGCTTCTGGTCGCCGCATCCGTGGGCAGGATGGTCGATCCTTGGCTCGTCGCTGATCCTGTTCTCGACCTACTTCCAGGTTCAGGTCAGCGTCGCCATCAACGACTGGTACGGTCCTTTCTACAACCTGATCCAGACCGCCCTGTCGAAATCGGCGCCTGTCGAGATCGCCGATTTCTACAGCGAGCTGATGACCTTTGCGGGAATAGCCTTCGTCGCGGTGGCGGTGGGCGTGCTGACGCGCTTCTTCGTCAGCCACTACATCTTCCGCTGGCGCACGGCGATGAACGACTACTACATGCATAACTGGCCGAAACTGCGCCACATCGAGGGCGCCTCGCAGCGCGTCCAGGAAGACACGATGCGCTTTTCCTCGACCATGGAGGGACTTGGTGTCAGCCTCGTCGATTCGGTGATGACCCTGATCGCCTTTCTGCCGGTCCTGCTTCGCCTGTCCGAAAACGTCACCGAACTTCCGTTCGTCGGTGCGGTGCCCCATGCGCTGGTCGTCGTCGCCATCCTGTGGTCGCTGTTCGGCACCGCGTTCCTGGCGCTGGTCGGCATCAAGCTGCCCGGCCTCGAGTTCCGCAACCAGCGCGTCGAAGCCGCCTACCGCAAGGAACTCGTCTACGGCGAGGACAATGCCGCGCGTGCCGATCCGCCGACGGTTGCGGAGCTGTTCTCCAATGTGCGGAAGAACTATTTCCGCCTCTACTTCCACTACATGTATTTCAACGTCGCCCGCATTTTCTATCTGCAGACCGACAACATCTTCCCCTATATCGTGCTGGCGCCGACCATCGTCGCGGGCAAGATCACGCTGGGTGCGATGAACCAGATCCTCAACGCCTTCGCGCAGGTCCGCTCGTCGTTCCAGTATCTGGTCAACTCCTGGACGACGATTGTCGAACTCCTGTCGATCTACAAGCGCCTGCGCGCCTTCGAGGCTGCCATCGAGGGCGAACCTCTGCCCGACATCGATCGCCGCTACATGGAACGCGAACAGGCCGGAGCCGAACCGGAGGACCAGCCTGCGGCGTGATCCGGCGCGGGTGCTGCTGCTGTTGCCGAGCGGAAACGGGCGTCCGGGTCAGCCGCCCGCCTGGATTCCGGCATCGCCGTCGTGCGCCGACGGCGGCCGGCGCTTCAGGTAGTCGCGGTAGCTGACGCAGGCGACGTCCGCCTTGCCACACACTTCTTCGGTAAAACGCTCCAGCGCGCGCCAGTAGGCGCCGCCGTTCATCAGCGTGAAATGGAAGCCGAGCTGCAGCGGGACGCGACCGCCGCGGTATTCGCGGTCGAATGCGTCGCGGAACGCCGCCACCGCGCGCCGCTCGAACGTTCCGTCCTTGTCTTCCTTCTCGAATCCGCCGCTGTGGCGGACGAAGAGGTTGTAGTCCATGGCGATGACGCGCCGGCCGCTCGGGCCCTCGGGGACCTGCGGCAGGGCGAAACGCGTCATGCCTCCTGCTGTCACAGGCTCGGCCGGTCCGCGCGAGACGCCGCTCGCGTCGTAGGCAAAGCTCCTCTCCGCGAGCGCGGTGCGCATCGCGTCGTTCGTCGACAGGTACGGCGCGCGGAATCCGTCTATCTGCGTAGTGGAAAAGTCCTTCCAGCCGACGGGTTCGCCCTCGATCCCGTTCAGCGCGTAGGCGTCGCGCAGGATCGCGACGAAGGTGGCGAACTCGTTTCGCCAGTCCGCTGCGCTCCATTTGCCGCCGTCGAAATGGCCGCAGCCATGGCTGGCGATCTCGTGGCCTTCGGCGCGGGCGTTCCAGATCGCGTCGAGTCGGCCGGCGACCTCTTCCTTCGACAGCGCGAAGCCGACGTTCGAGCGCCCCGCGCTCTTGCCCGGAGCCGTGTAGGTGCCCTTCGTCTCCGGTGTCAGCAGGAAGACGCAACTGAGGAAATATGTGAACGTCGCGCCTGCCTTCTTCGCCAGCGCGCGGCTGCGCTGCCACTGGGCGAGGTCATGGGCGCCGTCGAAGGAGATGATGACGAACTGCGTCTTCGGCTCGGGCGGCCGGGCGAGGGCGGGGCCCGCCGCGCCGAGGGCAAAGAACGCGGCAAAGACGCGGACGGATGCTGACATGGACGCTGTTCTCTCGACCGGCCGGAGTGGATAGGGCGCGAATGTGGCCTCGGTAGGATGGTTCCGCCGCACGCGATAACAGTGTACGAAGTGCCGGCCGGCGATTGCCAACGTCGCAAATCAGCCCGCCGGCGAGAAGGCTCCGCGATGCTCTGGCTCGTTCTCGGTCTGGTGATTTTCCTCGGCGTCCATTCCGTGCGCATCGTCGCCCCTGCATGGCGAGACGCGCGCATCGCCGGCGGGGGCGAGGGGGCCTTCAAGGGCGTCTACTCCATCCTTTCGGCTGTCGGCCTCGTCCTTATCGTCTGGGGCTATGGCAAGGCATGGGAGGTGCCGGTCGTTCTCTACGATCCGCCGGTCTGGACGCGCCATCTCGCCGCGCTGCTGATGCTGTTCTCCTTCATCGCGCTGGCGGTCTACATGCTGCCGGCGGGACGGCTGAAGCCGATCCTCAAGCATCCGATGCTGCTGGCGGTGAAGATCTGGGCGCTGGCGCATCTTATCGCCAATGGCGATCTCGCCTCGGTCGTTCTTTTCGGCGCCTTCCTCCTGTGGGCCGCCGCCGACCGGGTTGCGGCCAAGCGGCGCGGCGCCGCGGTGCCCAGGCCGGGGCCGGCGACGATGGACATTGCCGCGGTCGTCGTGGGCGTTGTCCTCTACCTTCTCTTCGTCTGGCGGCTGCATGTGTGGCTGATCGGCGTCGTGCCTTTCGGCTAGGCCTCGCCGGTGGTGCGCTGTTGCGCGCGGTCGTTTTTGCCGCCGCGCCCCTTCCATGGCGGCGAATTTCGGATAAAACGGCGCTCACGACGGGTCCCGCGACGGGAAACGGGATTTGACGGTTTGATCTGATGTCCGACGACAGCTTTATCCGCGAGGTCAACGAGGAACTTCGCCAGGACCAGGCGAAGGCTCTCTGGGACCGCTACGGCCCGTTCGTCCTCGGAACGGCCGTGGCCGTCGTCCTCGTCACCGCCGGCTGGGTCGCCTGGGACTACTGGACGAGCTCGCGCGCCAACAAGTCGGGCGACGACTTCTCGCAGGCGCTGCTGCTCGCCAACCAGGGCAAGAGCGACGAGGCTCTCACCGCGCTTACCGCCCTCGAAAAGGACGGCTACGGCGCCTACCCGCTGCTCGCCCGCATGCGCGCCGCAACCGTGCTCGCCGACAAGGGCGATACCGCCGGCGCAGTCGCCGGCTTCGATGCCGTCGCCGCCGACAATTCCGTGCCGACGGCGATCCGCGACATGGCACGGCTCCGCGCCGCCTTCATCCTCGTCGACAGTGGCGCCTACGCCGACGTCGCGAAGCGCGTCGAGACGTTGACGGCCGACACCAGTCCGCTCCGCCATTCGGCGCGCGAGGCACTGGGCCTGTCGGCCTGGAAGGAAGCCCGCGCCGCCGACGCGCTGAAGCTATTCGAGCAGGTGGCCGAAGACCCGTCGGCGCCGCGCAACAGCCGCGAAAGGGCGACGATGATGGTCGAGCTTATCCGCGGCTCGGGCGACGCGTCGTGATCCGAGATGAGCTTCAAGGTTGCCATCATCGGCCGGCCCAACGTCGGCAAGTCCACGCTTTTTAACCGTCTCGCCGGGCGCAAGCTCGCGCTTGTCGACGACCTTCCCGGCGTCACCCGCGATCGGCGTGTGCACGCCGCGAAGCTCTACGATCTGATCTTCGAGGTGATCGACACTGCCGGCTTCGAAGATGCGGCGGCGGCGACGCTGCAGGGCCGGATGCGCGCCCAGACCGAGATCGCCATCGCCGAGGCCGACCTGATCTTCTTCGTCGTCGACGCCAAGGCCGGCCTGCTGCCCGACGACCGCACCTTCGCCGAGATCGTGCGCCGCGCTGGAAAGCCGGTCGTACTCGTCGCCAACAAGGCCGAGGCGCGCGGCGCCCAGGGCGGAATGCTGGAAGCGTGGGAACTCGGCCTCGGCGAGCCGGTCCCGATCTCCGCCGAACACGGCCAGGGGTTCCCGGATCTTCGCGACGCTGTCATCGCCGCTCTCGGCGAGGCACGCGCTTTCGGTGAAGAGGAAAACGAGGCTGCGCCGGCCGAAAGCGAAGTCCTCATCGGCGAGGACATCGTCGATCCCGATGCCGAACCCGCCTACGACGACACCAAGCCGATGCGTATCGCCATCGTCGGCCGTCCCAACGCCGGCAAGTCGACGCTGATCAACGCGCTGGTCGGCGAGGAACGCCTGCTGACCGGCCCCGAAGCCGGGATCACCCGCGATTCCATCTCGGTCGACTGGGAATGGCGCGGCCGCAGGGTGAAGCTGTTCGACACGGCCGGCATGCGTCGCAAGGCGAAGGTCCAGGAGAAGCTGGAGAAGCTCTCCGTCGCCGACGCGCTGCGCGCCATCCGCTTCGCCGAGGTCGTCGTCATCGTGCTCGACGCGACCATCCCCTTCGAGAAGCAGGACCTGCAGATCGCCGACCTGATCTCGCGCGAAGGACGCGCTCCCGTCATCGCCTTCAACAAGTGGGACCTGATCGACAATCCCCAGGAGACGCTCGCCGTCCTGCGCGAAAAGACCGTGCGCCTGCTGCCGCAGCTGCGCGGCATCCAGGCCGTGACGGTCTCCGCGGAGACGGGGCGCGGCCTCGACAAGCTGATGGATGCGGTGCTGAAGACCCACCAGGTGTGGAACCGCCGCATCTCCACGGGGCGCCTCAACCGCTGGATCGAGGGCGTTTTGACGCACCACCCCCCGCCGGCGGTCGCCGGACGGCGCCTGAAGGTGAAATATATTACGCAGGTGAAGGCCCGCCCGCCTGGTTTCGTCCTCTCCTGCTCCCGTCCGGAGTCCATGGCGGAGAGGTATATACGCTATCTTGTAAATGGCTTGCGGGAATCCTTCGACATGCCGGGCGTGCCCATCCGCATCTCGCTTCGCGCTCCGGATAACCCCTATGCCGGGCGGGCGAAGAAACGCAATTGAGCCTCGGTCCCGCCTTAATGTGGCCCGGCACGCACCGTTAACGCTCCATCAAGGTTAATGCAGCACTGTCCGATTTCGGTGGGTAAGCGTTGCGTTCTGGAGAGTTGCCGTGCATCGACGACTTGTTTTGCGGCCTGCAAGGTCCGCACGCGCGAAGAAGCCGTCCCTCGTTCCTTCCCTCATCGTTGGCCTGGGCATCTGGATCGGATTTCCGACCGTCAGCGCCTATCAGGACATGGCCAGCATGGTCTCCGGCGCGGAAGCCGCGGGCGCACGCTGGGGCGGATTTGTCGAGAGGTCGGTGGCCGGTTCCGTCCATTCGGCCGAGATGGCGTTCATCGACGGCGATATCGCCACCGGGTCGATCTCCGGCTCGGGCCTCAACGCGCCGGGCATCGGCGCCGTCGCCTTCAAGGGCAAGAGCGCAGCCACAGGCGAGAAGCCGGACGAGGATAGGGTCGTCAGGTCCGAGAAGAAGGGACGCGTCGTGAATGTCGCGCCCGTCGCGCCGCCGAAGGCGTTCAACGCGGGATCGGTGCTCGATCGCAGCAGTTCGCTGCTGCGACCGACTTTCGACGGCGATCTGAAGATGGCCTTCGTCAGACCTGACATCAAAGGCCGCGAGATCCAGATCGCCACCGCGTTCTATGTCCGCCAGGACCGCGTCGACCCCGGCGTTCCGGCGGCGATCGCCGATCTTGTGAACAACGAGCAGGCCGACGTGCTTGCCACCGCCTATGCGCCCGCCGAGCCGGATTATGCGCGGGCTTCGCCCTTCGAGAGCCTGCTCCGCGAGGAGCCGATCCAGGGCCGCTTCATCCCGCCGGTCGCCCGCGGCGACCATGAATGGATGAGCAAGCCGCTTCCCGCCAGCGTCTTCAGCGAGGCGGAGCAGAAATGCCTCGCCACCGCGATCTATTTCGAGGCGCGCGGGGAGAACACGCGCGGCCAGGCCGCCGTCGCGCAGGTCGTCCTCAACCGCGTCCGCAATCCGACCTATCCCAACACGATCTGCGGCGTCGTCTACCAGAACGACGATTGGCGCAACGCCTGCCAGTTCTCCTTCGCCTGCGACGGGATCAAGGATCGCATTGCCAGTCCCGCCCACTACCGGCTCGCACAGGACATCGCCTTGGCGGTAACCGCCGGCAAGATATTCATCTCCGACGTCGGGTCGTCGACGCACTATCATGCGACCTACGTCAATCCGCGCTGGTCGCGGACGATGGAGAAGATGAAGAAGATCGGCCTCCACATCTTCTATCGCACCTACGGCGGCGGCTGGAGCTGAGCGCGGCAAACCGCTCCGTAGGCGTCGCCGCGGCGCGGCTTTCCCCGCCGATTCCCCCGGAGGCTTGGCGGGGAAAGCGACCGGCACGATGTCGCACATTCCCAAGTATATGAAATAACTAGGAAAAATACATTTGGTCGCTGGCCAATCCTCGGCTTGACGGGGGGAGGCGGCCTAACTATGTTGCGCGCGACTTTGAAGCGGACGGCGGGTAACCCGCAGGCCGGGCAGGGAGGTTGCGATGGCCCGTTCCGATAGGCCAGACGAAACCGGAAAGACCGCGCCCGGCGAGACGGAACGACCCGAATTCCGCGACGACGACCTGGAACGACGCCGGCGCGCGCTTGAAGCATCACTTGCGACAAGGGCGCCCGGAAGGCGGGACGGGGACGAAGGCGCGAAGCCGGGCGGCACGACCGGATACGGGCAGGCATTGAAGCTCTCCAGCGAATTCATCGCCGGGGTCGCTGTCGGTGCGGGGCTCGGTTGGGTTGTCGACAGGCTCGCCGGCACTTCGCCATGGGGCTTGATCGTCTTTCTGCTCCTTGGTTTCGGCGCCGGCGTCCTCAACGTGATGCGGTCGGCGGGGCTCGTCGCCGAGTCGGGCGTCCGCAAGCCCGGCCAGGACGGCGGGCAAAACGGAAATTGAACGGCGCCATTGGCGCGGACGACATCGAGGGGGTCTAGTTGGCCAACGATCCGATCCACCAGTTCCAGATCTCCAAGTGGATTCCCATCGAGATCGGCGGGCTGGACTTGTCCTTCACCAATTCCTCGGCATTCATGGTGGCGACCGTCGCCGCCGCCGGCGCCTTCCTGTTTCTGACGACCTCGACCCGCGGCCTGATCCCCGGCCGGTTGCAGTCGATCTCGGAAATGTCCTACGAATTCGTGGCTTCGATGCTGCGCGACGCCGCCGGCTCGCAAGGCATGAAGTTCTTCCCGTTCGTCTTTTCGCTGTTCATGTTCGTGCTGGTCGCCAACCTGCTCGGTCTGTTCCCCTACTTCTTCACCGTCACCAGCCACATCATCGTCACCTTCGCGCTGGCGCTACTGGTGATTGGCACGGTGGTCGTCTACGGTTTCATGAAGCATGGCTTCGCCTTCCTGAAACTGTTCGTTCCCCACGGCGTGCCGGGCATATTGGTGCCGCTGGTCGTGCTGATCGAGGTCATCTCGTTCCTCTCGCGCCCGATCAGCCTCTCCGTCCGACTGTTCGCCAACATGCTGGCCGGCCACATCACGCTGAAGGTCTTCGCCGGGTTCGTCACCTCGCTCAGCGCGCTGGGTGCGGTCGGCGTCGCCGGCTCGATCCTGCCGCTCTTCATGGCGGTGGCGATCACCGGTCTCGAATTCCTGGTGGCCTTCCTGCAGGCCTACGTCTTTGCGGTGCTGACCTGCATGTACCTCAACGACGCCCTGCATCCCGGCCACTGACCCTTCGCCGGCGGACAGCCGCCGACCGGAACCAAACCTGATCTCGATCCACAAGGAGTTGGACAATGGAAGTTGAAGCAGCAAAGGCAATCGGAGCGGGCATCGCCTGCCTCGGCATGGGTGGCGCCGGCATCGGCCTCGGCACCATCTTCGGCAACTATCTTTCGGGCGCGCTCCGCAACCCGTCTGCCGCCGACGGCCAGTTCGGCCGCCTGATCTTCGGCTTCGCGGTGACGGAAGCTCTGGGCATCTTCTCCCTCCTCGTCGCGCTCCTGCTGCTCTTCACGTAAGAGACGCGCACGGATCGACATGACCGGCCGCGCGTGATCGCGGCCGGTGCGAGCGAACAGGGGATGACGATGTTTGTGACACCCGGCTATGCCGAGGAAGCGGCCCCGGCCGCAGGCGAAGTCAATACCGAGGTCGGCGTGGAGCATGACGCAGGGCACGCAAAGGGCGTGTTCCCGCCGTTCGACGGCTCGACCTTTGCGTCGCAGCTGCTCTGGCTGGCGATCACGTTCGGCCTGTTCTACCTGTTCCTCAAGAACGTGGTGCTGCCGCGCATCGGCAGCATTCTCGAGGTTCGCCGCGACCGTATCGCCCAGGACCTCGACCAGGCGGCCCTGCTCAAGAGCGAGGCCGATGCGGCGATCGCGGCCTACGAACAGGAACTGGCGGAAGCCCGTTCCAAGGCCAACGCCATCGGTCAGCAAGCCCGCGATTCGGCCAAGTCCGACGCCGAAGCTGCCCGCAAGGCGGTCGAGGCCGGTCTCGAGAGCAAGCTCGGCGAAGCAGAGGCGCGCATCGCCTCGATCAAGACGGCCGCCATGCGCGAGGTCGGTGCGATTGCCGAGGACACGGCCACCGCGATCGTCCAGCAACTCGTCGGCGGCAAACCCGACAAGGCGACGATCGCCGCGGCGGTCAAGGCAGCCGGGGAGTAACCGACCATGGACGCGACATTCTGGGCCTTCGTCGCCCTCGTCATCTTTCTCGCCGTCGTATTCTACATGAAGGTTCCGGCGACCATCTCCAAGTCGCTCGACGAGCGTGCGGTGCGTATCCGCAACGAACTCGACGAGGCGCGGCGCCTGCGTGAGGAAGCCCAGCAGCTCCTCGCCGAATACCAGCGCAAGCGCAAGGAAGCGGAGAAGGAGGCGGGCGACATCGTCGCCGCCGCCAAGCGCGAAGCCGGCCAATTGGTCGAGGACGCGAGGAAGAAGACCGACGAATACGTCGTCCGCCGCACGGCGCTTGCCGAGCAGAAGATCGGCCAGGCCGAACGCGACGCGGTGAACGAGGTGCGTGCCCGCGCCGTGGACATCGCCGTCGAGGCGGCCCGTTCGGTTCTCGCCGCCAAGGTGGACGGCAAGGCGGACGCCGATCTGTTCAAGGCCTCGGTCGGCGAGCTGAAGGCGCGCATGAACTAGGCTTGTCCCGACACGGGATGCCGGGAAACCGCCGCTCGTCGGCGGTTTTTTGTTGGCCCGAGGTCGGCGGGGATGACAAGGTCGCCGCGCCCTGGAGCAATCGTACCGCCGGCGCGGCACTGCCGCGCAACGCGGCCGCCTGCTAACGGACAGACCGACGGGTCCCTGATGCCGGACTGCTGAGAGACGGAGACCGAGATGATCGAGAAGCGAGAGTTCTACATCGACAGCAGGTGGGTGGCGCCGGCAGCGCCGCGCGACCTCGACGTTATCGACCCGTCGACGGAAGAGGTCTGCGCGGTCATTTCGCTGGGTGACCGGGCCGACACCGACGCGGCGGTCTGGGCGGCGAAGCGTGCCTTCGCAACCTGGTCCATGACGGCGCCGGCCGAACGCCTGCGCCACGTCGAGAATATCCTCGAGATCTACAAGCGCCGCGCCGAGGACATGGCCCGCGCCATCAGCCTCGAGATGGGCGCGCCGATCGACCTCGCGCGGCAGAGCCAGGTGACCGCCGGCACGTGGCACATCTCCAACTTCATCACCGCATTCAAGGCGTTCGAGTTCGTCCGGCCGCTCGGGCCTCACGCGCCGAACGACCGCATCGCCTTGGAGCCGATCGGCGTCGTCGGCCTGATCACGCCGTGGAACTGGCCGATGAACCAGGTGACGCTGAAGGCGATCCCGGCCATGCTCGCCGGCTGCACCATGGTGCTGAAGCCGTCAGAGATCGCGCCGTTGTCGTCAATCATCTTCGCCGAGATCGTCGATGAGGCCGGGCTGCCTGCCGGTGTCTTCAACATGGTCAATGGCGACGGCGTCGGCGTCGGCAGCCAGTTGTCCACGCATCCCGATGTCGAGATGATTTCCTTCACCGGGTCGACCAGGGCCGGCATCGCCATCTCGAAGGCGGCGGCCGATTCGCTGAAGCGCGTCTGCCTGGAACTCGGCGGCAAGGGCGCCAACCTGATCTTCGCCGACGCCGACGAGAACGCGGTGAAGCGGGGCGTCCAGCATTGTTTCAACAATTCGGGGCAGAGCTGCAATGCGCCGACCCGAATGCTGGTCGAGCGCCCCGTCTACGAACGCGCCGTCGAGATCGCCCGCGACGTGGCGGAATCGACCGGCGTCGGTTCTGCCCACCAGGCCGGGCGCCATATCGGGCCGGTGGTTTCGGCCGGCCAGTACGAGAAGATCCAGGCGTTGATCCAGAAGGGCATCGACGAAGGCGCACGGCTGGTCGCCGGCGGCCTCGGCCGGCCCGCCGACCTCAACCGCGGCTACTTCGTGCGCCCGACCGTCTTCGCCGACGTCAACAACCAGATGACGATCGCCCGCGAGGAGATCTTTGGCCCGGTCCTGTCGATCATACCCTTCGGCACCGAGGAGGAGGCTGTCGCAATCGCCAACGACACGCCCTACGGCCTGACCAACTATGTGCAAAGCCAGGACGGCGCGCGGCGCAACCGCCTCGCCCGCCGGCTGCGCTCCGGCATGGTCGAGATGAACGGTCAGTCACGCGGGGCGGGATCGCCCTTCGGCGGGGTCAAGGCGTCGGGCCGCGCCCGCGAGGGTGGCCACTGGGGCCTCGAGGAGTTCCTCGAGGTCAAGGCGATCTCCGGCTGGGCGAACGACGCGGTCTGACGGCGGGTCGTTCGGCGAATCGTCCGGCCGCCGGATTGCGCCGGCGGTCCGGCCGCTGCACTGTCGTCGCCGGCGGCCGATTCGACGAAGCTGCCGCTCCGTTGCCTGCAGAGACGAACGCGCATGACCGGGCCTTTCAATCCGCGCCGCGCCGCGAAATACCCGACAGCGATCGGCTGCGACGAAGTGGGGCGCGGCGCGCTTTGCGGCCCGGTGGTCGTGGCGGCCGTCTGGTTCGAACCGCGCGCGCTGCCGAACGACCTCTTTTCCGAACTCGACGACAGCAAGAAGATCACGGCTACACGGCGCGAAACCCTCGCCCGGCGTATCGTCGAGACGGCGCACGTCCGTGTTGCCGCGGCGTCCTCCTTCACTATCGACCGCATCGGCATCCGCACCGCCACGCTCGACGCTATGCGCCGGGCGATCTCGGGCCTCGCCCTGGATTTTCCGGCCTATGTCGACGGGCTCGACGTTCCGCCCGGCCTGGCATCGCGATGTGAGGCCGTCGTCAGGGGCGATTCGTCGGTGCCCCAGATCGCCGCGAGTTCGATCGTCGCCAAGACCTGCCGCGACCGGCTGATGCGTATGCTTGCCCCGCGGCATCCGCACTATCGCTGGGAGCGGAACGCCGGCTACGGCACTGCCGACCATCTCGACGCGCTCGCCCGCTTCGGCCCGACCCGGCATCACCGGCAGTCGTTCCGCCCGGTCGCCCAGCTTTCGCTTGGCCTCGACGCCGTCGTCGATGTGGCTCTCGAGGAGGTAGACTGAGCCTGCCCGCCGCGCCTGACGCTGCAGAAAAAGGGGCGGAGGACCCGGACCGGCGGATCGTTGGCGGCGGAACCCGCGACGATCCTGGTCCTCCGTGAGCCTTTCCCGCCATTGGGGCGGCGGAGCGGGAAAGGCGCCGTCCGGCGGGGATGGCCGGACGGAAGAGATAGATGCCGGCGCGACGCCGGCCGGCAGGATCAGAGCAGTGTGAGTTGCTCGCCCACCTTCGCCCGTGCGAGGAAGAGATCGGTGCGCAACTGGCGGCGCTCCGCATTGAAGCCCAGCCGGCGGGCGGCGATCTCGAAGCGGCGGCCGATCTGCCATGCATAGGGGCCGGAGCCCTTCATCCGCTTGCCCCATTCCGAATCGTAGTCCTTGCCGCCGCGCATCGACCTGACCAGCGACATGACGTGGCGGTAGCGGTCCGGGTAGTGGCGCAGCAGCCAGTCCTTGAAGATCGGGCTGACCTCGAGGGGCAGCCTCAGGATGATGTAGCCGGCCTCGCGTGCGCCGGCCGCATAGGCGGCGTCGAGGATGCGTTCGATCTCGGCGTCGTTCAGTCCGGGAACGACAGGCGCCACCATCACCGAGACCGGGATCCCGGCCTCGGCCAGCGTCCGCATCGCCTCCAGCCGACGCGACGGCGTCGCCGCCCGCGGCTCCATGGTCCGCGCCAGCGTCCGGTCGAGCGTGGTCACCGAAAACGCCACCTTGGCGAGCCCCCTGGCCGCCATGCGCGACAGGATGTCGACGTCGCGCGTCACCAGCGCCGACTTGGTGACGATGCCGACGGGATGGTTGCGCGCCTCCAGTACCTCGAGGATCTCGCGCATGACGCGATGCGTCTTCTCGATCGGCTGGTAGGGGTCGGTGTTGGTGCCGATGGCGATGGTGCGCGGCTGGTAGTCGGCCTTCGACAGCTCCCGGTCGAGCAGCCTCGCGGCGTCTGGCTTGGCGAAGAGCTTTGCCTCGAAGTCGAGCCCCGCGGAGAGCCCCATGTAAGCGTGCGTCGGCCGCGCGAAGCAGTAGACGCAGCCGTGCTCGCAGCCGCGATAGGGATTGATCGAGCGGTCGAAGGAGATGTCGGGCGACTCGTTGCGCGTGATGATGGTTCGCGGGCGCTCCACCTGGACCACGGTCTTGAAGGGCGGCAGTTCCTCCAGCGAGTTCCAGCCGTCGTCGAAGACATGGCGGCTGACCGGCTCGAACCGTCCTGACGGGTTGATGCCCGCCGAGCGACCGCGGTTGCGTTCCGGACGCACCCTCATGCCGCTCTGCTCGACGATCGCGTTCGCCATCTCCGCGCGTCCCGCTCCGAACGCCGCAATGTCGGCGCGCACGATCTGTTCCATCCTGGCCCGCTCCCAAGGCGTCTCGTCGACTTTGTGGCCTGCTGTTCTCATGAAACTATTCCTATCTCGCGATAAGGAACAAATCAAGAACATTTTCCTCATCGCGTGCGGAACTGGCGCGGCGGCGGCGTTTCGTCTAAGCGGCGTGCATGCTGAGCGTACTAATCGAGACCTACAACGACGAAGAGGGCCTGACGAGGACCCTCGCGTCCCTCGTTCCCGCGGCCGTCGAAGGCATGGTCAGAGAGGTCATCGTCTGCGATCGCGAGTCGACCGATCACACGCACCGGGTCGCAGAGCAGGCCGGGTGCCACTTCCTGGCGACGGGCGGCATTGCTGCCGGCATCCGTCAGGCCAAGGGCGAATGGCTGCTCCTGCTGGAACCCGGAGCCAGGCTGGCGGAAGGGTGGACGGAGAGCGTCGCCGAGCATACCGCGCGCCATGTCATGGCTGCGCGGTTCTCGCGTTCGCGCTCGGCGAGGCGGCCGTTCCTTTCGCGTGTCTTCAGATTCCAGCGAGCGCTCGCCGAGGGCCTGGTGATTACGAAGCGGCAGGCCGCGTCGCTGTCGCGCAGTGCGCAGGCGGCGGAGGCCATCGCCCGCGGTCTTGCGACCCGCCGTCTGGAGGGCGAGATCGTGCCGGCACCGGCGAAGGCCTGATCCGTGTTCCGCCCTACTTGCCGCTTCTCTTCAGGTGCTCGTCCAGCCGCGGCATGATCTCGACGAAGTTGCACGGCATGTGCCGGTAGTCGAGTTGGGGCTTGAGGATGCCGTCCCAGGCGTCCTTGCAGGCCCCGGGCGAGCCCGGCAACACGAAGACGAAGGTCGCGTTGACCACGCCGCCGGTCGCCCGCGACTGGATCGTCGAGGTGCCGATCTTGTCGTAGGAGATGCGGTGGAACACTTCCGAGAAGCCGTCCATGCGCTTCTCGAAGACCGGTTCGAGCGCTTCGGGCGTGACGTCGCGGCCGGTGAAGCCGGTGCCGCCGGTGGTGATGACGACATCGATCGCCGGGTCGCGCGACCATGCCAGAACCTGTTCGCGGATCAGGTCGCGGTCGTCGCGGACGATGCCGCGCGCGGCCAGCCGATGCCCGGCCTCCGCGATCCGGTCGGCGAGCGTCTGGCCCGATCTGTCGTCGGCGAGCGTACGCGTGTCCGATACCGTCAGCACTGCGATGCCCACGGGAACGAAGGGACGTCGCTCGTCAATCCTGCTCATCCCGGAACTCTCCCGATGCCATGGTGTGGGTGGATTCGACGAACCAGCCGGCGTGTTCGCGACGGATGCGTCCGGCGGCCTCCGCCGCGTCCGCGGCGGTGGCAAAGATGCCAAAGCAGGTCGCGCCCGAACCCGACATGCGCGCGAACCGTGCGCCGGCGTGGGTAAGCGTGGCGTGTGCTGTGCCGATTTCGGGTGCCAGAGCCCGCGCCGGCGTCTCGAGGTCGTTGCGCGTCGTGGCCAGCCAGCCGGTGACGGCGACGGCGTCGGCGAATCGCGGCGGCGTCGGCAGCGGCGGGTTCTCCCGGCTGGCGAGGCGCGAAAACACCGCGGGCGTGGAAACCCAGACGCCGGGATTGACGAGGACGATCGGCAGCGCCGGAAAGTGCAACAGCGAGGCGATGTCGTGACCGATCCCCGAAGCGATCAGCGGCTGGGCGGCGAGGCACATGGGAACGTCGGCGCCGAGCGTGGCCGCGACGTCGCGGACCGCTTCTCCATCCGGATCGATGTTCCAGATCCGGCAAAGCGCGCGCAGCGTGGCGGCTGCGTCGCTCGAGCCGCCGCCCACCCCCGAGGAAGCCGGCAGGTTCTTCTCGAGACTGATCGCGACGGGCTGCGCCGCTGCGCCGGTCGCCTGCCGCAGCAGGTTGCGGGCGCGCAGCACAAGATTGCCGTCGTCGCCGGGTATGCATTGCGCATAGGCGCCAGCCACCGAAAAGGCGTCGCCCTGCGCAGCTTTAACGGCGAGCCGGTCGCCGAAGCGGGTGAAGACCGTCAGGCTTTCCAGCAGGTGATAGCCGTCGGCGCGGCGGCCGGTCACATGCAGCGCCAGGTTGATCTTCGCCGGTGCGAGCCGAAATCCCGTCACGAAAGGCCTCGCACCGCGGACTGGGATACTCAGTCCTTCGCCGGGCGGTATTCGCCGGTCTCGGGATCCTTGACCAGCGTTCCGTTGGCGCCTGTCGAAGCCTGCTTCTCGGCTCGCCGCACGCGCTGGGTAACCCGCTCGGCTTCCTTGACGAAGGCGCGGTATCCGACATAGGCCGCAACGCCGACAAGCGCGAAGAAGATGAGCTGTGGCATGTTACCTGCTCCTCCGAAAGAGCGCCGGCGAATGGCCTGGCCGGTCAGGCAATGGGAGAAGACGGAGATGCTATCCGCCTTTCCCGGCAATTCAAAGGCCGTAGCGGCTCCACTGCGCACGTTCTTCGGCCGCATCGATCAGGCCTCCGGCGAATGCGGCGCCGATCTCTCCCGACGCGCCGCCGCTCGCCGAGCCGAAGACGCCGAGCCGGCGGCCGAAAAGCCCGCGCGGCGCAGTGATCAGCCGGAGCCGGGTCTTTTCCCCGTAGCGCGCCTTCAGTACAGAACGCATGTCGCCGAGCGCATCGACCAGGCCGAGTTCGAGGCCCTTCTTGCCAGTCCAGAACAGCCCGGTAAAAAGATCTGGATCGTCCTTGAGACGGTTGGCGCGGCGCTCCTTGACGAGCTCGATGAAGGTCTCGTGGACTTCGAGCTGCAGCGCCTTCAGCCGATCGATGTCTTCCTTCTTCTCCGGCTGGAAGGGATCGAGCACGGCCTTGTTCTTGCCCGCCGTGTGCACGCGGCGTTCGACGCCGATCTTCTTCAGCAGTTCTGGAAAGCCGAAGGAGGCGGAAACCACGCCGATCGAGCCGACAATCGAGGAGGGGTCGGCGATGATCTCGTCGCCCGCCACGGCGATCATGTAGCCGCCCGACGCCGCCACGTCCTCGACGAACACCAGGACGGTCTTGTTCTTCTCGGCGGCGAGATCGCGGATGCGGCGGTAGATCAGCCGCGACTGCACCGGCGAGCCGCCCGGCGAATTGATGGAGATCGCGACGGCCGGCGCGCTCTTGGACGAAAAGGCCTTTTCGAGAAGCCCTGCCGTGCCGGCGAGCGACAGCGTCGGCCGCAACTGGCCGCCGCCGGACATGATCGTCCCCTGCAGCCTGACGACCGGGATCGTAACAGCGTCCGAACGCAGGAATTTCGGGATGAAGCGGTCGATGAGTCGGCTCAAGGCGGAAAGGTCTCCGTCGGTATCGTCTCGTCCATGTAGGAATTTGCCTGAGCTCCGCAATGGCGAAGCGTCGGCGATCGCCGTTCAGTCGGCGAAAAGCGAGGCCTTGCCGTTGTTGATCGCATCGGCCTGCGCGGAAAACGCATCGCCGGACTCGTGGAGGACGAGCGGCGGCCGGATCGAAAGGGCGGCGCGCGAGGCGCGTACGGCGCGCACCACGATGCGGATGGCCGCCTCGCCGGCGCGCGGATGGACCGCGAGGATCTCCGCCTTGCCGAAGCGACCGTCCAGCGCGTCGAGGATGGCGCGCAGCGAATCCGGCCGCGCGATCGCCGCAAGGCCGCCGCGCGGGCGCACGACCGCCGCAGCGCTGCGGATCCAGGTCGCGAACAGGTCTCCGTTCATGACATGGGCTTCCCGCTTGAGCGGGTACGGCGTCGCCCGGTCGTGGCCGGCGTTGAATGGCGGGTTCATGATGACGAAGTCGAACGAGCCGTCGGCCAGTCCGGCCGCGACGCGCGCCTTGCCGGTCAGGCTCACATCCGCGGCAAGGACGGACACGCGCTGCGCGACGGCCGCGTTGTCCGGAAGGGCGAGGCTGCGGCGGGCGAACGCCGCCATCTCCGGCGCGCGTTCGACGAGGACCACGCTTGCCCCGACACAGCGCGAGGCGACGGCGAGGCCGGCCGCCCCCGCCCCGGCGCCGAAGTCGGCGAGCCGCCCGGAGAAGGCGGTGGGAACGGCGGCTGCGAGCATCATGGCGTCCATGCCGGCCCGGTGCCCGCGCTCGCGCGGCTGTGCCAGGAAGAAGCGTCCGCGATGGAAGGCGTCGATCGAGAAGTCCTGCTCCGGCATAGCGGCGGGTCAGTCGGCCTTGAGTTCGTTTGCGATACCGGCGTCGGTGAGGATGCGCCGTGCCTCGGGCAGGTCGTCCTCGCCGACCATCACGCGGCGCGGCAGGATTCCGATCGATCCGTCGAGAATGCTCATGTTCCGGTCCGCGACGAAGCAGGCGATGCCGGCATCCTTCAGCAGCGCTTCGACGAACGAGATGATGACGGCGTCGTTGGTGCGCATGAGTTCGACCATGGCGGGAAAACTCGCAGGTTGTGCCGGCCGTGTAAATCGCCAAGGCTTGACGGCAAGGCAAAGGCGCGCCAATTCGCCTGTTGCGGGATGCGGCGGGATCGGCTTTCAGCTATCGTAACCGCTGGGGCAGGGAGTAGGACTGTGGGCGTCGTAGTCAACCTCGAGGACGGCAAGCGCGAGACGAAGTCGATTCGCGCCCTGGTCGACCTGACATTTGCCGACATGGGCCGCGTCAACGAACTGATCCTGTCCAAGGCGGGATCGGACGTCGAGATGATCC
>CAYJMY010000029.1:0-34136 GCA_964371125.1 uncultured Mesorhizobium sp.
ACCCAGGTCGACTTCAACCTGCCCGAACGCTTCGGCGCCTTTTACATCGGCTCCGATTCGGAGAAGAAGCAGCCTGTGATGATCCATCGCGCCATCTGCGGCTCGATGGAGCGCTTCCTCGGCATCCTGATCGAGAACTATTCGGGCCATTTTCCGCTGTGGTTCGCGCCGGTGCAGGTGGTCGTCGCCACCATCACCTCCGACGCCGACGCCTATGCGGCATCGGTCGTCGACAGGCTGCGCGCCGCCGGGCTCTCCGCCGAGGCCGACCTGCGCAACGAGAAGATCAACTACAAGGTCCGCGAGCACAGCCTCGCCAAGGTCCCGGTCATCCTGGTCTGCGGCAGGCGCGAGGCCGAGGAAGGCACGGTCAACGTGCGCCGGCTGGGTTCGCGCGACCAGGAGTCGATGACGCTCGACGCCGCGCTCGTCGCCTTCGCCGACGAGGCGCAGGCGCCCGACAACCGCCGCCGGCGCGCCGCCCGGTCCGCCTGACCGCGGTCCGAGGGTCGATCATCGAAGGGGACGGAGCGCCGTCCCCTTCGCCTTCACATGTCCGTCACATGACTGGGGCATGACGTTTCCGTCGCCATCCGGTCTCCGCGCGGTCATGCTCTTTCCCGAACTGTCCTATGCGAACGACACTCAACCGCGCGTCAAGCGCTGGTTCATCCGCTCCGTCGAGGGGCTCTCCGGCCGGGATCGCTACGCGCGGCTCTATGATTTCTGGCGGCGCGAGATCGTGCCGACTAGCGACCGCGTCTTCGGCCGGATGCTGCCGCTGATCGACGTGTCGCTCAGGGTCGAGGGTGCATGGCCGCCGCGCGACCTGCCCGACGGGCCGCTGGTCATCGTCGCCAACCATCCCTTCGGCATCGGCGACGGCGTCGCCATCCTGTCGCTCGCCGAGCAGCTCGGCCGGCCGTTCCGCGTCATGATCAACGCCGACCTGCTGAAGATCCGCGAGATGGAGGCCTACTCGCTCCCCGTCGATTTCAGCGAGACGCGGGAGGCGCTGAAGAACAATCTCGCGGTGCGCCACGAGGCGCTGCGCCGGCTCAAGCAGGGCACGACCATCGTCGTCTTTCCTGCCGGCGGCGTCGCCACGGCGCGCAGCACGTTTGGCCGCGCCGTCGACCTGCCGTGGAAGATGTTCCCGGCGCGCCTTGTCCAGGAGGCGCGCGCCACCGTCATCCCCATGCATTTCGCCGGCCAGAACGGCCGCCTTTTCCACATCGTCAGCCGGCCGATGGGGCTTCTCGAAAGCGACGGCCGCCTGAAGCGCTTCGTTGGCGGCGTCTCGCTGACGCTGCGTACCGCTCTCCTGATCCGCGAGTTCGCCCGCCTGTCCGGAAGGGCCATCGACGTGCGCGTCGGCTCGCCCATTGCCTGGAGCGCGATGGCGCGGCTCGAAGACCGCAGGGCGTTGCTCGGCTTCCTCTACGATTCCGTCTTCTCGCTGGCGGGGAAACGCGAACATCCGGCGGAGCAGTCCCGCGCCGCCTGAGTCCCCCGGCCGGCGGGTTGCGGCGGCGGGTCGGTCGCAGTGCTGAGCGGCGAAATCAGTCCGCGGCGTCTTCCGCGTCCGTCGCCGTCGCTTCGGTGGCGAGGACCTCGACTTCCTGGTTCTGGCCGGCGACCACGGTGAAGTCGCGCTGGTAGATACGGTCGCGGTTCTTGGCGACGATCGTGTATTCGCCCTCCGACAGGACCATGGAGGCATAGGCGCCGACGGCTTCGCGTACCGGATCGCCCGAATCGGCTACGATCGACCAGGACGTGTCGGCGATGGCTTCGCCGCCGGGTTCGCGCACCAGTTTCAGCGTCAATTCGGCGGCGTGGTGTTCCACAGTCGCTTCCGTCAGCTTGCCGGCTTCGACGCGGATATCGGAACGCACCACGGCGTTGACCTGGCCGTATTTGGAGACGACGTGGTATGTCCCGGCATTCAGCCGGACCACGGTGTTGGGCGGCACGCCCTCGATGATCGCGGCGCGGTCGCCATTGGCGTCCGTTTCCACATCGTAGATCGAAAATTCCAGCTTGCGCGACGGAATGCGCCTGTTGCCGGCAAGCACGGCGTCGAGCTTCAGGCCGCCGGCCTCGAGCACTAGGTTTTCGCGCTGCGCCTCTCGGCCGACGGTGATCCTCTTGGTCGCCCCGGCGCGGCCGAACGCGGCATGCACGAGATAACTGCCCGGCTCGAGCGGGAAAGTGCTGGTGCCGCCCTGGCCCTGGGCGATCAGCGGCAGCTTGCCGTCGGGACCCGGTTCCGTGGCAAAGACCCGCCACACCAGGCCGCGCGTCAGGTCGGATCCCGCCTCGGTCAGTTGCGCCGCGAGCGTCAGCTGGCCTTCGCCGGTTGCGAGCGGCGCGTCCTGGCGCGGCGGCGCATAGCTGGTGACGCCGGGCACTTCTGCTTCGGCGGCCGCCGGCTTTTCCTGCGCGGCGCCGAACTGCGGCGACGCCACGAGCGCGGCGGCGAGCAGGAATCGGGCGAACGGTCTCGTCATACCGGCGATCATCGCTTGCTTTGAAGACCAAGGCGATGGCAATTTCAAGACCGACGGCCCACCCGGCGCGCGGTTGCGGCCGCGGGCGACTTGAATCGGCCGTTTCGTCCAGTCTGGGGAATCCGGCCGCCCGCGGCGATCTCCCGCCCGCCACAACCGATGGAGAACGCTTCTTGACGAACCCGGTCATCGATTTCCTGCTGCACCGCACGTCGGCGCCGATCCCCGACCTGCGCGAGCCCGGACCCGGCGGCGAGGACATCGCGACCAAACTCAGGGCGGCGACGCGCGTCCCCGACCACGGCCGTCTCGCCCCGTGGCGCTTCATCCTCTACCGCGGCGAAGCGCGTCATGACGTCGGCAAACGGCTGGCCGACCTGGCGGAGCGGCGCGAAGGGCCGCTGACGGAAGGCCGCCGCCAGCAGGAACTGACGCGCTTCGCGCGGGCGCCGCTGGTCATCGGAGTCGTCTCCAGCCCGAAGGAGAATCCGAAGATACCCCAGTGGGAGATGTTCCTGTCGGGCGGGGCCGCGGCGATGAACCTGCTGCTCGCCGCCAACGCGCTGGGCTTCGGCGCCAACTGGATCACCAACTGGTACTCCGACACCGATGAGGGCAGGGCCATGCTCGGGCTCGCCCCCCACGAGCGCGTGGTCGGCTTCGTCCATATCGGCACCTACGAGGGCATCCCGCCCGAGCGTCCGCGCCCGGATCCAGCCGCCCTGGTCTCCGATTATTCGGGTCCGTGGAAGGGCTAGCACGATGTTCTACGAACCGTCCAAGGGGCACGGACTGCCCCACGATCCGTTCAAGGCGATCGTCGCGCCGCGGCCGATCGGCTGGATTTCGACGATGGGGCGAAGCGGCGCGATCAATCTCGCGCCGTACTCGTTCTACAACGCGCTGACGACCGACCCGCATCTCGTCTTCTTCTCGTCCGAAGGCGACAAGGACAGCGTCGTCTTTGCCCGCGAGACAGGCGAGTTCGTCGTCAACCTCGTCGGCCGCGGCTTGGCGGAAAAGATGAACGCGAGTTCGATCGATGCGCCGCTCGGTTTCAACGAGTTCGACTATGCAGGCCTGGCCACCGCGCCGTCGCGGCTGGTGAAACCGCCGCGGGTGGCCGGTGTCCCCGCCGCGCTCGAATGCAGGCTCACCGAGATCTTCCGCCCGAAGGCGATCGATGGCGCGGACTCGGCCGCCTTCGTCGTCCTTGGCCAGGTGATCGGCGTGTTCATCGACGACGAGATGCTGACCGAAGGTCTCTTCGACGTCGTCAAGGCGGGCAACACCGCGCGTCTCGGCTACATGGATTATACGACGGTCACTGAGACTTTCGCCATGCGCCGCCCCCGCTGGAAGGCCGACTGACGCGTAGCCTAGGCCGGCGCGCCGGCGCGCGCGAGCAGCCGCTCGGCCAGCCGCAGGTGTGGCCGATCGTACATCTTGCCGTCGATGGCGACCACGCCCGGATTGCTGGCGGCACGGAACGCCTCGACCACGGCCCTCGACCGCGCCACCGCCTCGGCGGAAGGCGTGAACACCTCGTTGATCACCGCCACCTGGTCGGGGTGGATCGCCATCTTGGCGGTGAAACCGTCGCGCTCGGCCTCGATGCATTCCCGGCGGAAACCGTCCGTGTCGCGGAAGTTCGGGTAGACCGTGTCGATGGCGACGGTATCGGCTGCCGAGGCTGCAAGGATCGTCAGCGCCCGCGCCAGGCGGAAGACGTCGGTGTAGCGCCCGTCGCCATCGCGCGCGGTGCGTGCGCCGACGGATGCGGATAGGTCTTCCGCGCCCCAGGTCATGCCGGCAAGCCGCTTGTCGGGACCGTAGGTAGACGCGGCGAGAACGCCGGCGGCGGTCTCGGTGATGAGCGGGATGATCCGGGTGGCGCCGTCCTCGATTCCGTTTTCGGCCTCGTGGACCCTGAGCTTGGCCGCGAGGCGGGTGACGTCGGCCCCGCCCGCCGACTTCGGCAGCATGATTCCGGCGGGGCGCGCGACCATTACTGCGGCGAGGTCGTCGTCGGTCATCCCGGTGGTGAAATCGTTGACGCGGACGTAGATCGTGGCCGCGGTCTTGGTCCGCCGCGCCTGGATGAAGGCCGTCGCAATGCCGCGCGCGGTTTGCTTGTCGGCGAGCGCGACGGAATCCTCAAGGTCGACGATCAGCGCGTCGGCGCCTGAATTCAGGCCTTTTTCGAGCTTGCGCTCCGAATTGCCCGGCACGAACAGCATCGAGCGCATCGACTACGCCGCCTTCTTCATCATCATCGCCTGGCGCGTGCACTTCGCCACCAGCACGTCACTCTGGTTGTAGGCGCGGTGCTCGAACTCGACGATGCCGCGATCGGGCCGGGAGCGCGACTCGCGCACCGAGATCACGGTGGTCTCGACGCGGATCGTGTCGCCATGAAAGACCGGGTGCGGGAAGACCGTGTCGGTCATGCCGAGATTGCCGATCGTCGTGCCCAGCGTCAGGTCGTGGACGGAGATGCCGATCATCAGCCCGAGCGTGAACAGCGAGTTGACCAGCGGCTTCCCCCATTCCGACTTCGCGGCGAAGTCGAAGTCGATGTGCAGGGGCTGCGGATTGAGCGTCATCACCGAGAACAGCATGTTGTCGCTCTCGGTGACGGTCTTGCGCAGCGCGTGATGGTAGATCCGGCCCGGTTCGAGTTCGTCGAGATAAAGCCCCGCCATCACGTGCCTCCGTGGTTTCGCGGGGTTTGATACGCGCCGTGCAGAGGCCCGGCAAGCCGGTTAACGAACATGGTGAACCGTTCGTAAACCATTTCGCGCCTAGCGTCGGAGCGGGCGAGACTCGGGGAGCGTTCCGGTAATGGTGGTCCACTACTTCCTGAAATGGATCGATACCGCGCGTGTCGCCGAACGGGCCGCCGCGGCGCACGCCCTTGCCGCCGCCTACGTCAACGGCGACCTCGCCTTCGAGGACCGTTGCGCGGCGGAGGCCGCCCTCACGTTCCTGCTCGACGATCCCTCGCAGAAGGTGCGCCTGGCGCTTGCCGAGGCGCTGTCGATGAGCCGCAACGCGCCGCCGCAGGTGATCGGCGCGCTCGCCTCCGACCAGCCGGAGATCGCCGCGATCGTGCTCGGCCGCTCGCCGCTGTTTTCCGAATCCGATCTGGTCGACAGGGTGGCTGCCGGTCCGGGCGCGGTGCAGGTCATAATCGCACGACGGCCCGGCATCGGCATCGCCGTGTCCGCGGCCATTGCCGAAGTCGGCGAGGCCGAGGCCTGCCATGCCCTACTGACGTCCGGTGACGCCGCGATCGCCTCGCTCTCCTTCCGCCGCATCGCCGAGCGTCACGGCGACGTCGCTGCTGTCCGCGAGGCGCTGATCGCCGACCCCAGGCTGCCGCCGGACTGCCGCCACATGCTTCTCGTCAGGGTCGGCGAGGCGCTCAGGCGTTCGCCGCTGGTCAAGGCCCTGATCGGCGCGGCGCGCGCCGACCGCGTCACACGCGATGCCTGCGTCCGCGCCTCGCTCGCCATGATCGACGGGACGCGCATCGAGGAGCACGCAGCGCTGGTCGAGCACCTGCGTCTTTCCGGCGAACTCACGCCCGGCTTCGTCGTACGCACCGTCGCCCACGGCAAGATCGACTTCTTCGGCTCCATCCTCGTGGCGCTCACCGGCTACGACGAGGCGCGCATCGTCTCGCTTTTGGCACAGGGCAGGGACGTCGCGCTCTCCGCGCTGTTCCGCACCGCCGGACTGCCGGGGCCGGTCGGTGCCGTGCTCCTCGTCGCCCTGAAGATCTGGCGCGAGGTTGCCAATGGACACCGCGTCACCGGCGTCCAGGAGGTCACCTGGCTGATGCTGAAGGAGCTCGGCGAGACGCCCGCCGACGCCGACCTTGCCGGCCTCCTGAAGGCGATCCACCTCGATTCGCTGCGCGACAACGCGCGGCAGCACGCGCTCGCCATCGCCGCGGCTTAGATGCCGCCGCTATCCGCTTGAGCCCGCGCTTAGATGTCCAGCACTTCCTCGCTGGCGAACTCGGCGCGCTCCTGGATGAAGCGGAAGCGGGCTTCCGGCTTTGTGCCCATCAGCGCGTCGACCGAGGCCTTGGTGCCTTCCGGATCGGTCTCGTCGGCTGCGACGCGCAGGAGCGTGCGCTTCCTCGGGTCCATGGTGGTTTCCTTCAACTGCGCCGCCATCATCTCGCCGAGGCCCTTGAAGCGGCCGATCTCGATCTTGCCGCGCCCGGTGAACTCGCTTTTCAGCAGTTGATCCTTGTGCGCGTCGTCGCGCGCGTAAAACACCTTGCCGCCCTGGCTGATGCGGTAGAGCGGCGGCACCGCCAGGTATAGGTGGCCGCCGCGGATCAGCTGCGGCATCTCCTGGTAGAAGAAGGTGATCAGCAGCGAGGCGATGTGGGCGCCGTCGACGTCGGCGTCGGTCATGATGATCACGCGGTCGTAGCGCAGGTCCTCGTCGCGGTACTTCGACCGCGTTCCGCAGCCCAGCGCCTGGATGAGGTCGGCGATGGTCTGGTTGGCTGCGAGCTTGTCGTTGCCGGCAGAGGCGACGTTGAGGATCTTGCCGCGTAGCGGAAGCACCGCCTGCATGGCGCGGTCGCGCGCCTGTTTTGCCGAGCCGCCGGCCGAGTCGCCCTCGACGATGAACAGCTCGGCGCCCGCCGCCGCGTTCTGCGTGCAGTCCGCCAGCTTGCCGGGCAGGCGCAGCTTGCGCACCGCCGTCTTGCGGCTGACTTCCTTCTCCTGGCGCCGGCGCACGCGCTCGTCGGCGCGGGCGATCACCCAATCGAGCAGCTTGCCGGCTTCCTGCGGGTTGTCGGCCAGCCAGTGGTCGAACGGATCGCGGATCGCCGTCTCGACGATGCGCTGCGCCTCGATCGTCGCCAGCCGGTCCTTGGTCTGGCCGACGAACTCCGGCTCGCGGATGAAAACCGAGAGCATGCCGGCGGCCGAGATCATCACGTCCTCGGAAGTCACGATTGCGGCGCGCTTGTTGCCGACCAGCTCGGCATAGGCGCGCAGGCCGCGGGTGAGCACGTTGCGGAAGCCGGTCTCGTGCGTGCCGCCCTCGTGGGTGGGGATCGTGTTGCAGTATGAGTTGACGAAACCGTCGCCGCCGAACCAGGTCACCGCCCACTCGAGCGCGCCATGGCCGCCCGGCCTGTCGCTCTTGCCGGAGAAGATCTCCCGGGTCACCTGGAAATCGTCGCCGAGCGATGCGGCGAGATAGTCCTTGAGGCCCCCGGGGAAGTGGAACGCCGCCTTGGCCGGCGTTTGGTCCTTGTCCTTGATCAGCGAGGGATCGCAGGTCCAGCGGATCTCGACGCCGCCGAACAGGTAGGCCTTCGACCGCGCCATCCGGTAGAGCCGTGCCGGCTCGAACGCCGCGCCCTTGCCGAAGATGTCCGGGTCGGGATGGAAGCGCGTGCGGGTGCCGCGCCGGTTGTGCACCTCGCCGAGGCTCTCCAGCGGCCCTTGCGGGACGCCGCGGGCAAAGCGCT
This sequence comes from uncultured Mesorhizobium sp., assembly GCA_964371125.1. Taxonomy (GTDB): domain Bacteria; phylum Pseudomonadota; class Alphaproteobacteria; order Rhizobiales; family Rhizobiaceae; genus DUSC01. The sequence continues at coordinate 8,023 of CAYJMY010000029.1, forward strand.
GCCGGTAGAGCTGGCGGCCGCGCGCCACCTCGACCTCGAGCTGGTCGGACAGCGCGTTGACCACCGAGACGCCGACGCCGTGCAGGCCGCCGGAGGTCTCGTAGACCTTGGAATCGAACTTTCCGCCCGAATGCAGCGTCGTCATGATGACTTCGAGCGCCGACTTCCTCGGGAATTTCGGATGCGGGTCGACCGGGATGCCGCGGCCATTGTCGGTCACTGTCAGGAAACCGTCGGCGGAATATTCGACGTCGATGAAGGTGGCGTGTCCGGCGACCGCCTCGTCCATCGAATTGTCGATGACCTCGGCGAACAGATGGTGCAGCGCCTTCTCGTCGGTGCCGCCGATATACATGCCCGGCCGCCGGCGCACCGGTTCCAGCCCCTCCAGCACCTCGATGTCGGCGGCGCTGTAGCCTTCGCTGCCGTCGCGCGCGGCAGGCGGACGCTTCGCCGCCTGGACGATCGGATCGGACGGGCGCGGCGAAGGACGCGCGGGGGCCGGTTCGCGGTCGAGCTTGGCGAAGAGGTCGTTGGTGTCGTCCATCGAGGCTCCGGCGTGCGGTAGGGCGAATCGCCCGTCGATACTGCCACGCTTCGTGCGGCGAAGCGACTGAGGTTCCCGTTCCGTTCAGGCCGCGGGGCGGCATAAGTACGCCGCCCCTCGCGGCCGATCAACCGCGAATGCGCGATATGTCGAAGTTGAACCAAACGTCTTCCGCTTTTTTCAGTTTTGCCGTCCATCCTCCCCGCAACAAAAAGAATTGGGGCATTCGGGGCTTGAATCGCAAGATCATCACCATGATCGGTATCGCCGCCGTATTCGGCGCCGTGTCGATCTTCGCGGCCGACCTGTGGATCAAGAGCGCGGCGAGCGCGCGGGTCCAGGAGGTGTCGGTGCCCGTCGCCGCGGCGGACGTGCCGCCGGTCGCTTTCAACACGATCGTCGTCGCCACCCAGCCGCTACGCTACGGTATGGCGCTCGACCGCGCCCAGCTCGCCGAGATCCCGTGGCCGCAGGATTCGCTGCCGCAGGGCGCGTTCGCCACGGTCGAGGCCGCGCTCGCCGAAGGCGGCCGCGTCGTCCTGTCGCCCGTCGAGGTCAACGAACCCGTCCTTCTCGCCAAGCTCTCGGGGCCGAACGGCCGCGCCACGCTGTCCAATCTGCTTACGCCGGGCATGCGCGCGGTCACGATCAAGACCGACGAAGTCGCCGGCGTCGGCGGCTTCGTCACGCCGGGCGACCGCGTCGACGTGGTGATGACCCGCGACGCCGGCGCCATCGAGGAGGTCGAGCGCAACGCCGAAGGCGCCGCCGGCTCGACCATCGCCACGGAAATCGTCGTCGAGAACGTCAAGGTGCTCAGTGTCGGGCAGGGCGCCGACGAACGCAACACGAGCCCGCAGGTCGCCACCTCGGTAACGCTCGAGGTCACCACCGAGGGAGCGCAGAAGATCGCGCTCGCCCGAAACGTAGGACAGCTGTCACTGTCGCTTCGCGCCGCGGGAGAGGGCGGCGAGGCGGCCGAGGGTGTTACCACGATATCCGCCTTCGGCGGTTCGGTCGCCTCGAAGGCGGCGGGTGCCGCTGCCTCGCTGTTCGAGGCCGTGGCGGCCGAGCCGGAGAAGCCGAAATTCCGGACGGTCATCGTGACGCGGGGGATCGAGGCGCAGACCTACCAGGTCGTAGCGCCGGCGCAGGATTGAGCGAAACCGGCAGGGACGCCGGTGAGGGGACGCAGATGTTCGCTTGGACTTCAGCCTTTTCGACGTACAGGAACGCGACGCGACTTCCGCGCCGGGTCACGCTCGCGGCCGCGCTGCTCGCGGCCTTCTGCTTCGCCGGCATCGCGCCCGCCGCCGCCGCCAATGGCGACGTGCTGAAGATATCGTCCAGCCAGAACACGGTGCTGAAGATTGCCAAGGGCAAGCCCAAGACGATCCGCACTTCGGCCGCCTTCTACGAGATCGTCATCGGCGATCCGGAGATCGCCAACGTCAACCCGCTGACGGACCGCTCTTTCTACGTGCTCGGCAACAATCTCGGCACCACCGGCATCGCGCTCTTCGACGAGAACAAGCAGCTCGTCGGCTCCATCGACGTCGAGGTGACGCTCGACACCGACCGCCTGGCCAGCACGATCCGCGAGAGCGTTCCCGGCGCCAACATCACCGTCAACTCCGCCAACGGCCGCCTGATCCTGTCCGGCGAGGCGCAGGACGCGGTCGCCGCCGAGAAGGCGAGCAGCATCGCCACCCGCTTCTCGGGCAACGAGGACGTCATCAACTCGGTCAGGATCTCGTCCTCGCAGCAGGTCCAGCTCAACGTCCGCTTCGTCGAGATCAACCGACAGGCAGGCCGCGAGCTCGGCACCAAGATCTCGGCGAGCTACATGACGGCCGCGGGCGGCATCTCGTTCAACTCCAATCCGGCCGCGACGACCTCGTCGCCGGCGGCCCAGCTAGTCGGCGCCCTCACCCAGGGCAATTTCTCCATCGACGTGGCGATCAAGGCGCTGGAGGACCGCGGTGTCGCGCGCCGGCTGGCCGAGCCCAATCTGATCGCGCGCTCCGGCGAGAAGGCGAGCTTCCTCGCCGGCGGCGAGTTCCCGATCCCCGTCGCCCAGGACGACAAGAAGATCACCGTCGAATACAAGCGCTTCGGCGTCGGCCTCGAATTCACCCCGGTCGTGCTCGCCGACGGGCTGATCAGCCTGGAGATCGAACCGGAAGTCTCGTCGGTCGACAATTCGGCCTCCTACAGCGTCGGCGACATCTCGCTGCCGGGCTTCTCCGTCCGCCGGGCGCGCACCTCCGTTGACCTGAAGAGCGGCCAGAGCTTCATGATCGCCGGCCTCCTGCAGACGCAGAACGACATGAACACGCAGCGCGTGCCGGGTCTCGGCAAGCTGCCGGTGCTCGGCGCGCTGTTCTCGTCCAAGGCCTACCAGCGCCGCGAGACGGACCTCGTCATCATCGTCACGCCCTACCTGGTGAAGCCCATCGACCCGTCGAAGAAGGCGGCGACGCCGATGGACGGCACCGTTTCCGCCAACAACATCGACTACTTCCTCGGCGACGTCGAGGAACCGAAGTCCAACGCGGCCGGCCGCACGCAGTTCGCCGCCGCCACCGGCGCCGCGGTGATGGCTGCGTCCGGCTCCGGCCATTTCCTCGACCTGCCGAAGGAGTAGTCGATGCGCAAAGCTATCCTCATCGCGTTCGGTCTGTCGCTGCTGGCGGCCGCCGGCTGCACGACCGACGACTACATGCGCATCGAAGGCATGACGCCCGATGCCGGCAACGCCCAGGCGGCGAACACGGTCATGCAGATGGTCGATCCCTGGCAGCCCGGCGTGCAGAACACAATCCTCAAGGTGCCGGCCGACCGCAGCGCGACCGCGCCCGCCTCCGGGGACGACGAATCCGGTGCCAAGGCGTCGGCGACGAACGACAACTGAGGCGGCGGCAATGGCGAACACGGGCAAGGCGAAGCGCATCATCCTGGTCTCCCAGGACAAGGCCTTCGTGCAGGAGACGAAGGCCGCGCTCGCCTCGTCGGACGCTTTCGATCTCGTGGCCATCGAGCGCGGCGTGCTCGACCTGCGCGGCGAGATCCAGGAAGCCGACTGCGGCGCGGCGATCATCGACATGGATGCCGCGCGCCTCGACCAGGTCGAGGCGCTGCAGCGCATCATCCGCCGCATCGAAGGCAAGACGCCGGTTATCGTCGTCACCCAGGAGTTCAATGCCGCGGCGGTGCGCATTCTCGTCCAGCTCCAGGTCGCCGACTTCCTGGTCAAACCCGTGTCGACGGCCGATCTCGTCCGATCGTGCCTGCGCGCGCTGCACGGGCCGGGCAGGGAGGAGAATGCGGAGTCGCAGATCTATGCCTTCATGCCGGCCGCCGGTGGCGTCGGCAACACGACGCTGGCGCTCCAGACAGCCTTCCAGCTCCACCATTCGGTGACCCGCGGCGCCGCGACCTGCGTCGTCGATCTCAACTTCCAGCAAGGCGCCTGCGCCGAATACCTCGACCTCGAGCCGCGCTTCGACATCGCCGAAATCGAAACCCAGCCCGAGCGCCTCGACCGGCAGTTGCTCGACGTCATGCTCTCCAAGCACGCGAGCGGGCTGTGCGTACTCGCTGCGCCGACCAGGCCCTCGGAAATGCGTTCCTTCAACACCGAAATCGTCGTGCGTATGCTCGACCTCGTCTCGGCCTATTTCGACAATGTCGTCATCGACCTGCCGCGCACCTGGTTTCCGTGGACCGAGACCGTGCTGCTCGGCTCCAACAAGCTCTATGTCGTCACCGAGATGACCGTGCCGTGCCTCAGGCACACGCAGCGGCTGATCCAGGCGATCTACGACACGGTCGGCCGCGAGGTGAAGCCCAACGTCATCGTCAACCGCTTCGAGCAGAAGATGTTCGACAACGGCATCCGCCAGGCCGACGTCCAGGAGATCCTCGGAGATCACTTCGCCGGCGGCATCGCCAACAACTACAAGCTCGTGCGCGAGGCCGTCGACCGCGGCGTGCCGCTCCACGAGATCGACGCCAACGCCAACGTGATCGCCGACCTGCGGCGGATCATCCTGCCCGAGGAGGCCGCGGCCGCGGCACCGAAGAAGAGCCGGTCGCTGTTCGGTCTGGGCGGCGGGCTGTTGAGGAAACGCGCATGACCAGCCGTTTCTCCGCGCTGCACCGGCGCTTCGACATCGGCGAGACGGCGACGCCGCCGCCGTCGCCGAAGGAGCAGGGCGTCGTCGTCATCCCCAACTCGCGCAAGCCGGCGCCGAAGGCCGAGACGGGGCCGCAGAAGGCCAACCGCGTGCTCGACGCCCGCGACCGCATCCACCGCATGCTCATCGAGGAGATCAACCTCGTCGCGCTCGAGCGCCTGCCCAAGGACGAGATGCGCCGGCAGATCCACGACTTCGTCTCCGAGAAGACGCGCGAGGAGCGGCTTGCCGTCAACGTCGCCGAACTGGATTCGCTGGTCGACGACATCGTCGACGAGATGGTCGGCCTCGGTCCGCTGGAGCCGCTGCTCAAGGACCCCGAGATCAACGACATCCTGATTAACGGCCACCAGAACTGCTTCGTCGAGAAGCGCGGCAAGCTTCGCCAGATCCACGTCCCCTTCAAGGACGAGGCGCACCTTTTGCGCATCATCAACAAGATCGTCGCCGCGGTCGGCCGCCGCGTCGACGAATCCTCGCCGATGGTCGACGCGCGCATGCTCGACGGCTCGCGCTTCAATGCGGCGATCCGCCCCGTCGGCGTCGACGGCCCGCTGGTGTCGATCCGAAAATTCTCGAAGAACAAGCTCGGCCTGCACAAGCTGGTCGAGTTCGGCGCGCTCACCCAGAACATGGCCGAGGTGCTCGCGGCGGCAGTCTACGCACGCAAGACCACGATCATCTCGGGCGGCACGGGCACCGGCAAGACGACCATGCTCAACGCGTTGTCGGCCTTCATTCCCGAGGACGAGCGCCTGATCACCATCGAGGACGCCGCCGAACTGCAGCTGCAGCAGCCGCATGTCGCGCGCATGGAGACGAGGCCCGCCAACATCGAGGGCCACGGCGAGATCCGCCAGCGCGACCTCGTCAAGAACGCGCTGCGCATGCGCCCCGACCGCGTCATCCTCGGCGAGTGCCGCGGCGAGGAGGCCTTCGACATGCTCCAGGCCATGAACACCGGCCACGAGGGTTCCATGGCCACCATTCACGCCAACACGCCGCGCGACGCCATCGGCCGGCTCGAACAGATGCTCGGCATGACCGGCATGCCGATGACGGTCGCTTCGATCCGCAGCCAGATATCGTCCGCGCTCGACGTCATCGTGCAGCTGACCCGGCTCTCCGACGGCAAGCGCAAGGTAACCAGCGTCGCCGAGGTGACCGGCATGGAGGGCGACGTCATCCAGATGCAGGAGATCTTCCGCTTCGTGCGCACCGGCATGGAGGCCGACGGCAAGATCCTCGGCCATTTCGAGGCGACCGGCCTGCGCCCGCGCTTCCTAGAGGACCTGAAGGCGATGGGCATCGAGTTCCCCGGCAAGTATTTCGAGCCCGGTCGGCCGCAGGAGTAGCCATGCAGGACGGCGGCGCCACGCTCTACGCCATCTATGCCGCGGCAGGCCTTGCCGGTATCATGCTCGCCGAGGCCTTCTACCTGCTCATCTCCGGCAGCCGCGACCGGCGCACCGCCATCAACCGGCGCATGCGTCTCCAGGAGAAGCGGCTCTCCCAGGAGCAGGTTCTGATCCAGCTGCGCAAGGAGCGGGGCGTCGACGGCAACCGCTCGATCTTTTCCATCGACCGCTTTCGCGCGCTGCGTGCCCAGTCGGGCCTGACCATGCCGCTGCCGCGCTTCTTCATGACCACGTCGGGCGTCGCCTTCGGCCTCGTCGTCGTCGCCATGTGGTACGGCGCGCCGCTTTTCGTCGCGCTCGCCGCGCTGCCGCCGCTCTGCCTCGCCATCCCGATCCTGTCTCTGCGCCACCTGCGCAAGCGTCGCCACAAGCTGTTCGGCATCCAGCTGCCCGAGGCGCTCGAACTGATCACGCGCAGCCTGAAGGCCGGCCACCCGGTGCCGGTCGCCATCTCCATGGTCGCACGCGAGATGGCCGACCCGATCGGCTCGGAATTCGGTATGGTCGCCGACGAGGTGACCTACGGCTCCGACCTGGTCGGCGCGTTGCAGAACATGCAGGAGCGCGTCGGCCACGACGACCTGCCGCTGTTCGTCACCGCCGTCTCCATCCAGAGCACGTCGGGCGGAAACCTGCGCGAGATCCTCGACGGCCTCTCCGCGGTCATCCGCGAGCGCGGCAAGCTGAAGCGCAAGGTGCGCGCCATCTCCACCGAAGGCCGCATGTCGGCCTACATCCTCACCGCCGTACCGGCGCTGCTGATGACCGGCATCATGGTGCTGATGCCGCAGTTCTACGAGGAGGTGTGGGGCGAGCCGATGACCTGGTACCTGCTCGGCGGCTCGATCTCCTGGCTGATGCTCGGCAACGCCATGATGTTCAAGATGTCCAACTTCCGCTTCTGACATGGACATGCTTGCAGCCCTCGCCGACAGCCTTGCCGCCGCGCCGCTGATGCCGGCCGCAATTCTGCTGCTTCTGCTCGGCGGGGCCGCTGTCGCCTGGCCGGCATTGGCCGGCGGCGGCCGCGCCGAGCTGAAGCGCCGCCTCAAGGTCGAGGTCGCCGCGCCGCCCGTCGCGGAAGCCGCGCCGGCGCCGAAGAGGGGCGCCAGCATGGTGCGCGAGAAGGCCGCCCGCACCGCCCAGGATTTTTACGCCCGCTCCGATCCGGAGAACGTCGCCCGGCTGCGGCTGAAGTTGATCCAGGCCGGCTACATGGACCCGCGCGCCGTGGGCATGTTCTTCCTCATCCGCTTCGTCGCCTTCGCCGCCGGCGCCGGGCTGGCGCTGCTCGCCGACGGCTGGGTCGCCGCAGACGCCGCCACGACGAGCCGTTGGACCTTTGTCGTGCTCGCCGGGGCCGCCGGCTACTTCCTTCCCGGACTGGTGCTGTCGCAGCAGGTGCGCGCCATGATGCGCGAATACCGCAACGGCTTTCCCGACTTTATGGATCTTATGATCGTCTGCTCGGACGCCGGCATGAGCATGGAAGCCGGCATCGAACGGGTCTCGCGCGAACTGTCGCTGAGCTATCCCGCGCTCAGCCAGAACCTGCAGCTTGTTTCGCTGGAACTGCGTGCCGGCCGCAACCTCGACGACGCGCTGAAGTCGCTCGGCGAGAGGCTCAGCCTCGACGAGGTACGCTCCTTCGCCACGCTTCTCCAGCAATCGAAGGAACTCGGCACTTCGCTCTCCGGGGCACTGCGCGTCTTCTCCGACGAGATGCGCCACAAGCGCATGTCGCTCGCCGAGGAGAAGGCGCATGCGCTTCCCGCCAAGATGTCGGTGCCGGTGACGGTGTGCATCCTGCCGGTTGTCATGATGATCGCCATCATCCCGATCATCGTGAAGATGACCGCCGACTGAGGCGCGGTTCCCGTCGCCGGCATTTGAATCAATTCCGCGCCACGTCCTCACCCGAAGCTTAAGAGGCGCCGTGCTAGGCTTCTGACAATGCCGCGTTTTGCGGGACTTTGGGGTAGGGGCAATGACGGTCATCAGGATCGCCGCGGGCACGGCGCTGCTATTTTCTGTCGGTCTTTCCGGCTGCACGACGGCCGGCATCGACACGACCGAGACGACGGCGATCGCCGCCCAGCCGGCCGCGCCGGGCGAGGCGGATCTTGCGTCCGGCAAGGCGCAGTTCCGCCAGGCGAACTACGGCCTCGCCGAGCAGCACTTCCGCAAGGCGATCGAGCTCAACGCCAACAGCGCCGAGGCCTGGATGGGGCTCGCCGCCTCGTACGACCAGCTCGGCCGCTTCGACTTCGCCGACCGCGCCTACGACCAGCTCGTCAAGGTTGCCGGGCGCAAGCCCGAGATCGTCAACAATATGGGCTATTCCCAATATCTGCGCGGCAATAAGAAGAAAGCCCGGCAGCTCCTCGACGAAGCCCGCCGCGGCATGGCCGATACGACACTGGTCGACGCCAACCTGAAGCTTGTGGCCAAGGGGTAGGGGGCCGACACCGGCGCAGCCGCTGCGGCCCGCGCGTCGCCGTCTCCCCGCTTTACCGCGCATCGCCCGCCGGCATAGTCTGCCGCCATGTCGCCAAAATCGACGCAAACGGGAGCCGAAGCAGGGCCGGCCGGCGTGCCGGATCCGGGCGCCCATGAGACACGCCCGATCGGTTCCGCCGGCGTCACGCTGACGCGGTTGCGCCACGCCGATTTCGAGGCGATCCAGCCGGAACTGCCGCAGTTCACGCTCTCCATCCTGCTCTCCGGGCGCTCGCGGCCCTGGCGCGACCTCGGCGACGGCTTCGTCGTCCCGAAGGGCGCCGAAGCCTTTCGCCACCAGGGTTCCGGCATCCTCACGCCGCACGGCACGGCGGTCGGCTGGCGGGTCGAGGGGACGCATGACTGCCTGGTCTTTTCCTTTCCGATCGAGACGAGCCGCCCCCTGCTCGACGAGCTGCTGCCGCAGGGCGAGGCCTCGCTCTACCGGCTGACCGAGAGGGTCGTCAGCGACCCGATCCTGCCGGCCCTTTCCAAGGAGCTATGGGAGGGCGCGGAGGACGAGATCGGTCGCTTCCAGGCCGACCATGCCGTGGCGCTGGTGCTGGCGCGGCTGGCGCGCCATGCCGACGAGGCCGACATCGCAGGCGCGACCGCGGCGCCGCGCGAGCGGCTGTCGCCGGCGAGCCTGCGCCGGGCAAGGGAATTCCTGCAGGCCAATGTCGCCGGCGATCCCTCGCTCGAGGAGATCGCTGCCGCGACCGGCCTCAGCCCCTATCACTTCCTGCGCGGCTTCAAGGCGTCGACGGGGCGGACGCCGTTCCAGTGGCTGCAGGATTTCCGCATCGAGCTGGCCTGCGGCCTGCTCGCGGCGACCGACTTCCCGCTCGCCGAGGTCGCGCTCGAGGTCGGGTTCAAGACCCAGAGCCATTTCGGCGTCGTCTTCCGCCGGGCGATGGGCACGACGCCGGCGCGATGGCGCGCCGCGCTGCGCGGCTAGATTTGCGCAAGCGCAGGACAAGCGCCGCAGCGACAGGAAAGACCGCGGCGTCCGTCTTCCCTATCGGGGGTGGCGCCGGTGCTGGTGCCGGCCAGACACGAAGGAGGTTATCAATGCTGTCTCAAGCAGTGCGCAACGCCACGCCCGCGATGCGGCCGATCGAGGTCGTCGGGGCGGCCTACGAAGCCTATGCCCGCCGCGACCTGGCGGCGATCGTTGCGCTCTACCATCCCGAATGCGAGCTCGAGCAGACCGCGCTCCTGCCTTGGGGCGGAACATATCGCGGCCATCTCGGCCTGCAGCAGTTCTTCGAGCGGCTGACGGCGACGATCGACACCCGGATCGCCGACGAGACCCTGTTCGAGGCGGGCGACAAGGTCGTCAGCATCGGTCGTACCAGGGGCGTGGCGCGCGGCACGGGCGCGGCATTCGATCTGCCGGCCGTGCACGTCTATACGGTCGAGGACGGCACGATCCGCCGCTACGAGGCTTACGTCGACACGCCGGGCATGCTTCGGGCGATCGGTCATGACTCGCGATAGCGGCCGTGCCGGGCGGGGGGCCTCCGCACCAAAGTTCCCCCGCGCGGGTGCCGCGCGCCGCTCCTCCATTGCGGCGGGTATTGCCGCCATCATGGCCGGATTCTGGTCCGTCGGGATCTTCGCTTCGCCGCGCTGACGGGCGTGCCCGGCAAGCGCGCCGGCGACCGGTTGCTTCGGGTCGCCGGCCGCCGCCTGGATTACGCGGCACTCGACCTCGCCGCCGCCGCGAGGGCGGCTTGGTGTGACCTATAGATGTTGTCGCGCGCCGGTGCGGTGCCGGCAACAAGGTGGCCGATCCACTCCCTGGTGGACATGACTGCGGCAAACCGGGCCTGCAGCACCACCTTGACGACGCGATGGATTTCCTCGGCGGTCGCGTAGCCGGCCTGATTGGCGTAAGAAATCGCACCGGTTGCGTCGCTCAGGAATTCTACGTCGAAGCCCATGTGCATCGCGTGGATGACGGTGGAAAGGTCGCAGTTCTGCGACATGTAGCCGGCGATGGTCACCGTTTCGATCCTGTTGCGCCGCAGCCAGAATTCGAGGTCCGTGCCGGTGAAGGCGCTGGGCAGGGTCTTTTCGACATAGTGGTCGCGCGGTCGCCGGGCGATCTCCGGATGGGTCTCGGCGCCGTGAGTTCCCTGGCGGAAAAAGGGAGCCGTAGCCGGCGCGATCATGTTGACGACGACGACTTTGATGCCTCGCGCCGCCGCTTCATCCATGGCCAGCGCGATCTGCCGGACCGTGTCGCCAAACGGCGGGTGTTCGATCGCCAGATTGCCCCCGTCGTAGTCGTTCTGCACGTCGATTACGATCAGCGCCCGCCGGGTCGGATTGATACTTGGCATGAGAGTCTCCTTTGGTTGGAGCCTCAGCCTACCGTCGCGCCGCGTTTGCGAAAGTGGCCCGATTGACAACGTTCGAAAGAATCGGGACAAAACTTCGCATGAACACTTCGATCGTTGCCGCCGTCGCCTTTGACGGCATGAGCTTGTTCCATTTATCCGTGCCTTGCCTCGTGTTCGGCGAGGACCGGACATCAATCGGCTTGCCGCGTTTCGAGTTTCGGCTGTGCGCGGTCGAACCGGCGCAACCGCTTTCCATGACCGGCGGGGCAGGGTTGACCGCGCCGTACGGCCTCGAAGGGCTGCAAGGCGCGGGCATCGTGATCGTTCCGAGTTGGAAGGGGGCGGGTATCCCGGTGCCGGAGGAACTGAGCCGGGCCATCGCGGACGCGCACAGCGCCGGAGCACTGGTGATCGGCCTTTGTCTCGGCACCTTCGTGCTTGCCGCCGCCGGACTACTCTCCGGGCAGAGCGCCACCACCCATTGGGCATCGACCGGGCGGCTCGCCGCCTCACATCCCGACATCAAGATAGACGACGATGTTCTGTATGTGGATGGCGGGAGTGTGATTACGTCCGCGGGCGTGGCAGCCTCGCTCGACTGCTGCCTGCATGTGGTGCGGCGACTTTTCGGGGCGTCAACGGCTCAGCGGCTCGCACGCCATATCGTCCTGCCGCCGCATCGCCAGGGGGGTCAAGCGCAGTATGTCGAAGCTCCAATTCCGGTCGTCGCGCAGGACGAACGGCTGTCGGAGGCGCTGGTACGGGTCCTCGCCGATCCCGCCGCGCCACATACGTTGGATTCGGTGGCCGACGCTGCCGGCCTTACGCGCAGGACGTTTACGCGCCGCTTTCAGAAGCAGTGCGGCACCAGTTTTTCCCGATTCCTGACAGGCCATCGCCTCTCCCTTGCGCAGCGCCTCCTGGAGACCTCGACGCATTCCATCGACGAAATCGCACGGCTCAGCGGTCTCGGCACATCGGTCTCGATGCGGCAGCACTTTCGTGCCCGCCTTGGCACGACTCCGGACAACTATCGGCGGGAGTTCTCGGTACGGCGTTAGCGATCAACAGGAGAGCAGAGGCATGGGAGACGTGGCGATGTCCGCCTCTGACCAGGAGCGGCCGGGAAAGGACGCTCTCCCTCTCTACCCCAACAACCTCCCCCGGCAGTCTCGCCCGCTCCAAACCTCAGCCATGGCGGTCATTTCGAGGCCGCAATCTCGCAGAGCGGTACGGCGCTCGTCTTGAAACGCTTCAGCCCGGCCCGGCATTGTTCCAGCGCGCGGCGCTCGGCCGCCTGCTTGCTCCCGGCGTTGAGGGCCGCGCCGCAGATGAACGCTTCGATGTCGACGCTCGGCGTGGCGGCATAGGCGGAGTGGCCGCCGGCGGCCACATAACGTTGCCAGAGCTTGCCGCAACCGCCGGTCATCATCGTCGTGAACATGATCCTGCGCCGCACCTCGCCCTCCTGCCCGGAGAGCGAAGCGCCGGCCGCAGGCCCGGCCGCGACGACCAGGCCGACCAGCAGCAACGCGTTGAATCCGATCTTCATGTCATCCTCCAGAAGTCGCTGCAGACCGCCGATCGCGCTATTCACTCGGCGACAAAATATACGAACTCGCGAGATGTCGATGTGAACCAGTCCGCTTTCGGACTTCTTCTTCCGCCCGCCATCTATAAAATTCATTCATACTCGATGAATTGCCGAATGGCAAATATATATATGTGTCACAAAGTAATCGATTGATATTCGGCAGCAAACATCGGGAGTTGCGGCGACATCACTATCCGCTTCAGGAATTGATCGCTTGATTGTCATGTCGCGGTTTCGCGGCGCCGAGTTCCATCGCAGGCCGGCGGCTCCTTGCACAGCCGCCGGTACGTCACATGCGGTCGCCAACGTTCTTCAACAGGACGAAGGTAACGCCGCGCGCCTTGAGGGCGAGAATGCCCTTGACGAGTCCGCCGCCCGCCGCATGGGTCGGCTGGTTGATGTGTCCGATGATCACGTCGCCGTCGCGCGCGGCCTTTACCCTGTGCTCGGTGGCCGCCGCGCCGAGCAGCGAGCCTCCGTCCGCGTTCAGTGAATAGCCGGCAATGCGGAAGCCCAGCGTTTCGATCTGGGCGATGGCGTTCGACGTGTATTTCGCGGTCGCGCCGCGGAACCAGCGCGGCCTGGGCAAGCCGGAATCCTGCACGGCGTCCGCCCCGCCCTGCACCTCGCGGGAGACGGCGTCGGCGCTGCCGGCGGCGGCGATGCCGTAGACGCTGAGCGGCCGGTCGATCGCCGGCACGTGGCGCGCGCCGTGGTTCTCGATTTCAAAGAGGTCTGGATGCGCCTTCATCACGGCCAGCGCCTCCGCATTGCGCCGCAGCCAGACGCCGGTAGCGAAGATCGTCGCCGGAATGCGGTTCTCGACAAGGGCAGAGAGGATACGTCCGTCCGTCCCGCCGCCGCAGGCGTCGAGCGTCAGCGCCACCCGGACCGCGCCCGGCGAGGTCGAGGCGGGTAGCCGCAAGCCCGGCTCGACCAGCCTCGCCGGATCGGCGGTCGCCGTCACCGCGGCGAGGAGGACGACGACCAGTGAGAGGACGAGGCGCATACCGAACTATCCGGGGGAGAGAAGGAGAGAGACGTCCGACCGTTCGAGACGCCTGCCCGCTCGCCGCCGCGGGGACGGAGGGAGCCCCCGCGTGGCCGGGGGAACGCGTGCGACGCAAGACGCCGGGTACGCGGCAAAATGCCTTGGCCCGGACGCAGCCTCACCCCAGCAACCTCTTCGCCATCCCCACCAGCCTTCTGACGCTCCCCGTATAGGGTGGAAACAGCATCGGCAGCGAGGAGAAGCGGTTCTCCATGATCGCCCGCTCGTGGCTGAAGGCGCGGAAGCCGTGCTCGCCGTGGGCGGCGCCGATGCCCGAATTGTTGACGCCGCCGAAGGGAAGGCCGGGATGGGTGTAGTGCATCACGGTGAGATTGACGCCGACGCCGCCGGACGAGGTCGCGGCGATGATCTTCTCGGCGAAGGCGCGGTCGCGGTCGAAGATGTAGAGCGCCAGCGGCTTCGGCCTGGCGTTGATGCGCGCGATCACGTCCTCGATGTCGGAATAGGCGATCACCGGCAGGACCGGGCCAAAGATCTCCTCGCGGTCGATCTCCATCTCGGGCGTCACCGCCTCCATCAGCGTCGGTGCGATGCGCGTGCCGTTGCGCTCGCCACCGCCGATGATTTTCGCCCCGTTGGCCGTCGCGTTGTCGATGAGGCCGGCGAGCCGTCCGGCATGGTGGGCGTTGACGATGCCGGAGAGGTGCGGGCTCGCCAGCGGGTCCTTGCCGTAGGCTCTTTCGATACGCGCGCGCAGTGCCGCGACGAAGCCTTCCTTGACGCTCTCGTGGACGAAGAGATGATCGGGCGCGATGCAGGTCTGCCCGGCATTGGCGAATTTTCCGAACGTCACCCATTCGGCGGCACGCTTCAGGTCGGCGCCGGGGCCGACGATGGTCGGCGACTTGCCGCCGAGTTCCAGCGTCACCGACGAAAGGTTCTTCGCCGCCGCCTCCATGACGATCTTGCCGACCGCCGGGCTGCCGGTGAAGAAGATGTGGTCGAAGGGCAGTGCCAACAGCCGCGTCGAGGCTTCCTTGGCGCCCTCCATCACGGTCACCAGGTCGGGCTGGAACGCCTCGGCGACGATGCTTGCGATCAGCGCCGAGGTGGCGGGCGTCATCTCCGACGGCTTCAGGATGGCGCTGTTGCCGGCGGCGATGCACGACACCAGCGGCCCCAGCGCCAGGTTGAACGGGTAGTTCCAGGGCGAGATGATCAGGCACACGCCACGCGGTTCGGGGCGTATGCCCGAGGCGGTGCCCAGCGTCGCCAGCGTCGGCGACACCGAGCGCGGCTTCATCCATCCCTTCAGGTGCGACGACGTGTGGCGGATCTCCTGCAGAACCGGCAGGATCTCGGTCAGGATCACCTCCGTCTCCGGCTTGCCGAAGTCGGCGGTCAGGGCCGCGACGATTTCGTCCTGGCGCTTCTGCACGGTGGCGCGCAGCGCGGCGAGTGCCGCCAACCGCTCCTTCAGGCCGAATTCCAGCCGCCGCTTCTCGACGCCCGCCTTCTGCAGGGCGAAGGCCGAGGCGATGCGGTCCGGTTGTGCGATGGTCATCGTGTCCTCCGATACTGGCCACATGCTGGCCGCAACGTCATCTTCCCCCGCCGCGACGCCTGCGTTCAGGTGGCGACGTCCGCCTTCGGTTGAGGCCGATGCCGGTCGCGGATGCGGATTTCTCATGTGCCGCGTCGCGCGGCGAAAAGGAAGATGGGTGCTCGCCGCGTTCTTTCCAACGTCCCGTGTCCTTTTGCCGTTCCTGCGGCGGGGCAGCGCCGCTCTTCGCCGCCGCTAAGCGTCTGGCGAACGAATGGAGTGAGCTACGTGGTCGGCAAGTTGACGATCTTCGATCCGGACGAAGGCCTGACGCCCGACGAGGGGTGGGACCGCCCTCTCACCGGCTGAACCGCAGCGTCACCGAAAACGCGAAGGTCTTGCCGCCGACGCCATCGGGTGGCGCCGGGTAGGGCGATGCGCGACGGGCGGTGGCCAGTGCCTCCTCGTCGAGCACGGCATGGCCTGAACCCTTGCTCACGCGGGCGGATTTCAATTGTCCGGCGCGGTCGATCGTGACCGAGAGTCTGACTGCGCCCGCGATCCCGGCGGCTTTTGCTGCCGCGGGATAGCGCTTGCGCCGCTCGACATGGGAGAGCAGCTTGCGTCCGTAGGCCGCCTCGGCGCCGGCGCCCGCGCCCGCCCGGGCGGCCGCGCCCGCGCCCGGCAGGGCCGGTTTCTTCGCCGCCGGTTTGGCGGCGGGCTTCTTCGCCGCTGGCGCAGATTTCGCCTCGGCGGTCCGTTCCGCAGTCTTTGGCGCGTCCGCTGTCCTGACATTCTCCTTCGGCGCGGCGGCCTTCCGCGGCTCCGGCTTCTTCGCCTCCCTCTGTGGCGCGGCTGCCGTGCGTGTCTTCGCCGCCGGAGGCGCGTCGGCATGCGGCCGCGGCGTCGGTATGGCAGCGACGGCGTCGGGCAGCGGCGCGGCATCGGCCGTATTGGCGGGGACCGGCGCGGGCGCGGGCGTCGGCGCCTCGGCAAGCGTCGGCGGCACGGAAAGCACCGCGAGCGCCGGATCGGCGGCGGAGACCTCGATCGCCTGCGGCTCGACCGGCTCGACCGGTTCGACCGGCTCGACCGACTCCGGCGCCGCGGCTGGTTCAGGCTCTTTGGGTTCGACCGGCGCGGCCGGCTCGACCACCGGCGGTTCGGCGAGCAGCGCTTGCGTAGCCGCATCCGACGGCAGGACGATTTCGGCGGTCTCGGCCGGAGGCGCGGTTTCCACCGGCGGCTCGACCGTTTCTACCGTCTCGGTCGGCTCGATGAGCGGCGGCTTGGCGAGCAGCGCTTGCGTAGCCGCATCCGGCGGCAAGACGATTTCGGCGGTCTCCACCGTCGTCTCGGCAACTGCCGGCGTCTCCTCTTCCGCGACAGCCGCCTCGGCGGTCTCGGCCGGCACGGAGGGCGGCGCCTCGAAGACGATCTCGACCGCCACCGGATCGGTCTCGGCCTCCGTCCCGGCGCGGGTGAGCACGGCCGCTGCCGTCGCGACCAAAGCGCCGTGGACGGCGAGCGACAGCGCCAGCGCCGGCAGCGTCCGCCAGCGATGCGGTGCCGGCGAAAGCGCCGCGGGCCGCCGTTCCTGCGCGTCCTCTGCCTGCGGCGCCCAGCCCGGCGTTGCCGGCGCCGGATCGTTCGCCGCCGTGCGGACGACCGGTTCCACCGTCGGCGCTTCGGTCCCGGCGACGAGGTCACCGTCTACGAATTCACCGTCGACCGCGACGATCTTCAGATGCGCGCGACGGTTCATGGCGTCCCCGCCAGGCCGGTCGGCGCCAGGACCAGGCCGCAGGCGTCGCGGTCGATCCAGGCGGTGATGCCGAAAACGGCGCGCAGCGTCTCGGCCGTCATCGTCTCTTCCGGGGTGCCTTCGGCGGCGACGCGGCCGTCCTTAAGCATGACGATGCGGTCGCACCAGCGCGCGGCGAGGGTGAGATCGTGCAGCGAGACGAGGATCGCGCGCCCCTTGCCGGCGGCGAGCCGGCGAAGCGCCGCCATCATCGTCATCTGGTGGGCGGGGTCGAGGCCCGAGGCCGGCTCGTCGGCGAGCAGCACCGGCGTGTCCTGGGCGATCGCCCGGGCCGCCAGCACGCGGGCCTGTTCGCCGCCGGAAAGCTCCGTCGCCGGGCGCACCGCCAGATGCGCGACGTCCATCTCCTCCATGGCGGCGCGGCAGATCGCCAGGTCCTGCGGCGATAGTCCCTTGCCGAACGCCCGCCAGGGCAGGCGGCCGAGGCCGACCACTTTTTCGACGCTGAGCGGCCAGCCGATGGTGCGCTCCTGCGGCAGGTAGGCGATCAGCCGGCCGCGCTCGGCCAGCGACAGGGCATCCAGCGATCGGTCGCCCAGTCCAATCACTCCCTCGCTTGAAATCTGCCCCGCAAGTGCCCGTATCAGCGTCGATTTTCCCGCTCCGTTCGGTCCGAGCAATCCAACCACTGCCCCGGGCGCGATTTCGACGTCGACGCCGTGCAGGACTGTTCGCCCGGAGAGCATTGTTTTCAAGGACTTGGCGGAAATCCGCATCATGTCGCCTCGCGCCTGGTGCGGGCCACGAGCCAGAGAAAGAAGGGCGCGCCGATCAGCGCCGTCAGAACGCCGACATTGAGCTCGCGCGCCGGTACGACGATGCGAGCGGCGATGTCGGCGGCGAGAAGCAGCGCCCCCCCGCCGATGCCGCTCGGCAGGAGCAGCGAACTCGGCATGCGATCGGTGAGCGGACGTATGAGATGCGGCACGACGAGGCCGATGAAGCCGATGGCGCCGGTCACCGCCGTGCCCGCGCCGACGGCAAGCGCCACGCCGCAGACGATCGAAAGCCGCGCCCGCGGCAGGTTGGTGCCGAGGCTCGCCGCCGCCGCCTCGCCGAAGGTCAGCGCGTCAAGTGCCCGTGAAGACGACAGAATCAGCGCCCAGCCGGCGGCCATCAGCGGCAGCGACAGCCAGACATGGACCATCGAGCGGTCCTTGATCGAGCCGAGCAGCCAGAAGATGATCTCGTAGCTGGCGAAGGGGTTCGGCGACAGGTTGAGCGCCAGCGAGGTCAGCGCGCCCGCCAGGCTGGACAGCGCCACGCCGGCGAGGATGAGCGTCAGCGTCGTCGTGTTGCCCGCCGAAATCGCCAGGATGACGAGCACGGCGACAAGCGCGCCGGCGAGCGCGCCGGCCGGCAGCGCCAGCATCGAGGCGCCGGCGAGGCCGCTGTAGAAGATCAGCACGGCGCCCAGCGAGGCGGTTGCGGAAACGCCGATAAGCCCCGGTTCCGCAAGCGGATTTCTCAAGAAGCCCTGGAGCGCGGCGCCGGAAATGCCGAGGCTGAATCCGACGATCAGGGCGAGAAGCGCGCGCGGCAGGCGCACCTCGCGCATGATGATGACCGCTGCCTCTTCGCCGCCGGCGAACAGTCCTTTGACACTCGCGATCGGATCGAGCAAAGCGGGGCCGATCAGCAGCGAGCCGACAAAAAGCAGCAAGACCAACAGGATGAGGATGAACGAGAGGCGGAGCGGGCTCATCCTTCGCCCCCCGTCGCCGCCATCTCCTCGCGCAGCGCCTTCAGCGCGCGCACGGCCTCGATGGTGAAGGGCCCGGCGCAGGCCCACGAGCCGCGCGGGGCGATCCCCTTGCGCCGCAAGGATTTGAGCGAGGAAATCGCCGGGTGATCGACGAACTGGTCGGCGAGCGACGGCCCACCGGGATAGGGCGAGGCGAGCAGCACGAGGTCGGGCCGGTCGCGCACGAGGAGTTCGAGCGGGTAGGGGGCCATGCCCTCGTAGCCGCGCTCGGCGGCGAGGTTGCGGAAGCCCGCCGCCTTCAGCGCCGAATCGGCAAGCGTGCCGGAGCCGAGCACGACGCCGTTCTGTTCGTAGATGATCGCCGTCGGAGAATCGGCCGCCTGCGCCGCCGAAAGTGCTTTCAATTCAGCCTCGTAGGCGCCTGCAACCGCTTCGGCGCGCGCCTCCTGGCCGAGGATCGCGCCCATCCGGCGCACGGCGCCGGCCACCGATTCGAGCGTCTGCGCATAGTCGAACGTTTCGACGCGCGTCCCAACGTGCCGCAACAACTGGGTCGTGTTGTGCAGGGAATAGGTGCCGGTCACGACGATGTCGGGGCGCACCAGGAACACTTCCTCGGCGAGCCCGCGGTTCTTCGCATAGGCTGCGGCTTCGGCCGCATGGAACGAAAGGTCCGCATCGTCGGAAAGCGCCGACAGCGACAGGATCTGGCCGGGATCGGCGAGCGCCAGCACCAGCTGGTCGGTGCAGACGTTGAGCGACATGACGCGCGGCAGGGCGTCGGCCGCTGCGGCCGGCGCGCCGATCAGGGCAAGAAAGAGCGCGGCGAGCCGCGCGGGCCGTCCGACCGGTCGCAGGGTGGAGCGATCGACGGCCCGCGCCACGGTCAGAACCGCGCCTTGACGCCGGCGAAGACGCCGATGCCGGGCATTCCGTAGCCCTTCACCACCTGGTATTTCTGGTTGAGCAGGTTCTCGCCGCGCATATAGAACTCGGTATCCTCGTTCCACTTGTAGGCGACGCGGGCGTCGACGAGCACGTAGTTGTCGAGGTCGACGTCGACGAACGTGCCCCAGGACGGGCTGATCCTGTCCGTCGTGTCGAGCACGGCGCGGGCGGTCCCGGTGATCTCCCATTTCTCCGCCGGCCGCACGGTCGCCGACAGGGCGATGTCGTGGGCGGGTATGCGCGGCCGCTCCAGCCCGTCTGGCTGCTTCGTCCGGGTGAAGGTGTAGGCGGCCTCGAGGTCGAGCCAGGGAGCCGCTTGCCAGACCAGCGACGCCTCGACCCCGCGCCGCTTTGTCACGCCGGGCAGTTGCACGTAGGAAAAAGACGCATAGCTGTAGTCGATGAGGTTGTCGGTATCGAGCTGGAAGTAGGTCAGGTCCGCGACCAGCCGCCCGTCCAGCAGCGTCTGTTCGACGCCGACGTCGAAGGAAAAGCTCTGCTCGGGCTGGAGCGCGGGATTGCCGGTGCCGAACGGCGCGTAGAGCTCGTAGAGGCTTGGCGCCCGGTAGCCGGTGCCGACCGAGGCGTGCAGCTTGGTGGCGAAATCCGGGAAGAGGTAGGCGCCGGTCAGCCGCCAGGTGTTGTAGCCGCCGAACACCGAATGGTGGTCGTGCCGCCCGCCGGCGGTCAGTGTCAGATTGTCGACGGGTTCGAGGATTGCCTGCGCCCATACGCCGGTGAGTGAGAAGGCGTCGGAGGTGTCGGTGCCGTAGTTATCCGTCACCTTGGCGCTCTGCCATTCGCTGTCGGCGCCGAACTGCAGCGTTGCCCAATCCGTCGCCTCGAAGGCGCCCTGGTAGTCGACCTTCTTGCGCAGGCCGCGGTAGTTGGCGTCGAAGGGGCCGAACATCGAGACAAGATGCAGGTCCCGGTCGACGTCGAAGATCTGCGCCGAGAACGTGTTCCTGAAGCGGCCGTCGAGGAGGTCGAGGTTGAAGCCGACGCGGCCGGCCTTCTGTGTCGTGTTCCCGGTGTTGAAGAGATTGTCGGTCGGCGGATTTCCGCTGTCGTCGAATTCTCCATCGGCCTTGATCAGCAGGCCGGAGGCGAAGACGGAGACGTTCTCGTTCAGCTGCTGCTCCCCGGCGAAATTGCCGGTGAAGTTGCGGTAGGCGTCGCGCTCGGTGTTGCCGTTGCGGCTGTCGGCATGCGAGATGCCGTCGGTGGTCAGTCCGTTCAGGCTGAGCGAGAAGCGGCCGGTCTCGGTGGCGTTCGTCAGCCGGTAGCCGCCGCGCACAGTCCCACGCGACCCGCCCTCGATCGTCACGTCGTGATGGGTGCCGAGTTCGATGCCTCCGAGCGTGGAGATGCCGATCACGCCGGCGACGGCGTCCGAACCGTAGAGCGTGCTCTGCGAGCCCTTCAGCACCTCGATGCCGGATATCCCCCCGGCTGTCAGGTGTTCCCACGAGGTCTGCACCTGGGTCGCCGTCGGATCGGAGATGTCGATGCCGTTGAACAGCGTCTTGACGTATTTCTTGTCGGCGCCGCGCGCCGAGAGGCTGGTCTCCTGGCCGAGGCCGCCGGGAGCCGAGACCGAGACGCCCGGCATCAGCGTCAGGTAGTCGGTGACCAGCGGTTTCGATTCGCGCGCGATCTTCCCTTCGTCGACCGTCTCGACCTTCGAGCCGACCTTGCTCTTTTCGGTCGGCGTCCTGTTCGGCGTCACCACGATCGTGCCGATGTCGGTTTCGGCTCGCGCCGCCGGCATGGCGGCGAGCGCTGCCGCGATCGCGGCTGGAATGAGCGCCTTGTCGTACCTTTGCATATGATCCCCCGTCCGCGCCGCGCGCGGTTCCGTTGCTGCGATTGCCGGTGGGATCGATAGGATTCCCCGCCAGCGATGACGTCGCGCCACCACTGTCGAGACAGTGCCGGAAGCTCCCCGCATCCGGAAAAGTGACCGTCCGGGGCAGGTCTCCTGGCTCGCGGGTCACCGGCTTGACCACCTTCCCGAAGCGTTGCGCTTCAGTGGCGTTTTCGGACAAGCCTCGCCGTTCACAGTTGCGGGGGCAGCTACGGCTTCGGACGAGGGCGTCCGTTCCGTATTCCCTCTTTCCTCCCGCGCCAAAGCGCGGGAACCTCGAACGATCGGACGGTAGCAACCGCCCCCTGCCGCGTCAATCACGACAACGGTGTCGGGCATGCGGGTTGCGACACAGGAGCAGACCGCCTATCGAAGGAGAGGCGGCGCCGATGCCCGCCCGGAGCCGACATGCTGAAGACCGTCAAGATCCCGATCACCGAGATCTACGTCCCGACTGCGCGCAAGAAGACGCTGCATCCGGAAACGGCGCGCCTGCTCGCCGAGGACATCCTGGAACACGGCATGAAGACGCCGATCCAGGTGCGCAAGGACGACAATCGCTACGTGCTGGTCGAGGGCCTGCACCGGCTCGAGGCGGCGCGCTTCCTCGGCGAGACGGCTATCGACGCCTACCTCGTGCAGGCGCGGCGTCACTGAACCGCAGCGACGCCGGCTCCGCCCGTTGACGCATGTCAATGTCGGCCGGGTGCATTCGGGGACAATGCCGCCATTCACCGGTCGCGACGACCGGGTCGTTGTCCGGAGGTCATCCCGATGTCTCTACGTTCCATCCTTGCCGCATCGCTTATCGTCGCGGCCGGCCTCGCCGGGGCCTCCCTTCCGGCGGCTGCATACGACTGCGAGGGCACCGTGGTCGGCGTTCGTCCGATCAGCCAGTACAACCATGCCAACGGCAACGGATTCCTCGCGGTTCGCAACGGGCCGGGCGGGGGATACGCCCAGACCGGCGAGGTCTACCGGGGCGATACGCTTTCCGTCTACGGCAAGAGCGGCAACTGGTACGAGGCGAGCTGCATGTTCGGCCGCTGCCAGAATCCGCTCTGGGGGCCGGCCTATCCGGCCGGCTTCGTGCACAAGAACTACGTCAAGGTACGCGGCTCCTGCCCGCGCTGAGGCGCCGGTTCCGGCGGGACACGGTCCGGATTCGACATCGGATGCGCCGGGTCGCCATGCGGCAAGGCGCGGTGGACTATTTGGCAGGTGGCGGCGGACGCGGCTTTCGCTAGGATTGGCACATGCGTCCCTGCCAGCAGCAAGCCAGCCGTCTCGACCGCCGAAAGCAGGCGCCGCATGCGCGGAACGCGGACGGGGTGCGGCGATGAGCATCGACGTTACGCGTTTCCTCATCATCGACGATCATCCGCTCTTCCGCGAGGCGCTGCAGATTGCGGTGCAGATGGCTTATCCGGAGGTGGCCACCGTCGAGGCGCGGACGGTGGCGGAAGCGCTGGAACTCCTCGCCGGCCAGCAGCCGTTCGATCTCGCGTTGCTCGACCTCAACATCCCCGGCGTGCACGGCTTCGAGGGACTGTTGCAAATCAGAACGCGCAATCCGCGGCTGCCGGTGGTGGTGGTGTCGGGCCACGAGGAGCCGCGCATCATCGCGGAGGCGTTGTCATACGGCGCCGCGGGGTTCATCCCGAAGTCCGTGCGCAAGGACGAGCTCGCCGACGCCATCCGCTCGGTCATGGAAGGCGCCGTCTACGTGCCCGGAACCTTCGGCGGCCCGCCGCCGGCGGCCGAACGCTCCGACAGGGGCGAGCTCATGGCGCGGCTGGCGAAGCTCACGCCGCAACAGCTTCGCGTGCTGCAGATGCTGAAGCAGGGCCTGTTGAACAAGCAGATCGCCTACGAGCTCCAAGTCGGCGAGACCACGGTCAAGGCCCACGTCTCGGAGATCCTGCGCAAGCTCAACGTGTACAGCCGCACCCAGGCCGTGATCGAGGTGTCCAAGCTCGACAATGCCGACCTCTTTCGCGATCCCGCGGGGTTTTAGCCCAGTCCCCCCGCAAACGGCCGGACGTCAGGCGAGCAGGTGGGCCAGAAGCGCTCGCAACTGCGCCGGCTTCACCGGCTTCAGCATCACCTCGACGCCTTCGCGGCGCGCCGACCGCTGCAGCTGGTCGGACGGATCGGCGGTGACGATCACCGCAGGCACCTGACGCATGAGAAAGACGCGCGCCTCAGCGATCGCTTCGCTGCCGAGGTCGCCGTGATCGAGATGCTGGTCGGCGATGATGACGTCCGGAACCCAGTCCGTATCGCCCAGCGCATCCATCGCCGCGCCCACCGTCGAGGCCGAGCGCACCGTGCACCGCCAGCGTTCGAGCAGGGCGGTCGTCGCCTCGGCAACCGTCTCGTCGTTCTCGATGAGCAGCACCTTCGCGCCGAACAGGCCGTAGGCTCGCTGCGGCTCGGGTTCGGGCGGAGCGGCCTGGACCTCCGTTGTCCTTGCGAGCGGCAGCGACAGGCGAAAGACGGTGCCGCGGCCGACGACCGAGGAGAAAGCCAGGCCGTGGCCCAGCGCCTCGACCATGCGCCGGACGATGGACAGTCCCAGCCCAAGCCCGCCGGTCAGGTCGGCGGCCGAGGCCGTGCCGCGATGGAATTCCTCGAAGATCTCCTCGCGCTCGTCGTCGGGAATGCCGGAACCGGTGTCGTAGACGTCGATGCGCAAGGCCGTACCCCGGCGCCGCGCCGCGACGAGGACGCCGCCCGTTGTCGTGTAGCGGATGGCGTTGGAGACGACGTTCTGCAGGATGCGGCGCAGCAGCGTGCGGTCGGATAGGGCAGCGAGGTCGGTGGCGCGGAAGCGCAGGCGGATGCCCTTCTTGTCGGCGAGCGGCTGGAAATCGGACTTCAGCGAGGCGAACAGCGGCTCGAGTGCGACGTCGGCGCGCTCCGGTTGGATCACGCCGGCGTCGAGTTTCGAGATGTCGAGCAGCGTGCGCAGGAGGTCGCCCATCGTTTCCAGTGACCGCTCGACCTGCGCGACGAGGCGGCGACCCTCTTCGCCGGACTGCAGATCGGCCAGCGCCGAGACGGAGAGTAGGGCGGCGTTGAGCGGCTGCAGCACGTCGTGGCTCGCCGCGGCGAGGAAGCGGGTCTTCGAGGTGTTGGCGCGCTCGGCGTTCTCCTTGGCCGAAGCGAGGTCGATGTTCGAGCGCTCCAGCCGGCGCAGCGTCGAGCGCAACTCCTCGGTGCGCAACTTGACTCGGCTTTCGAGGTTGATCGCCGTCTGGAACAGCGAAAAGGCGTTGCCTTGCTGGTCCATCGCACGCTCGACGCGCGACATCAGCGCGGCGTTGATGCGCTTCAGGCGCTCGATGTCGTCGATCTCGCGCATCGCTACTCCGCCGCCTGCCGTCGGCCGAAGGCGATGCCGGTGAAGGTCTGGTTCAGGTGCATCGAGCGGTACTGCTCGCCATAGGTGCCGAAGCCGACGACATTGTTCGCCCGGTAGAGTTCCGACATGTCGCGGAAGACCTGGCGGTTCTGTGCGTCGAGGCGGCGCAGCACGCAGTCGAAGCCGAGGATGACGTCGGTGCCGCCGAGCTTCTCGTCGACGGTCTTGAAAGCTGCCCGAGTCGATTCGACCATGCCCTTCGGCTGGGCGATGGTCAGCACGATACCGTCGTCGATGGCGCAGAAGAACGACAAGGACCCGTCGGGATGAACCTTCTGGATCGACCGGCAGTAGTATTCGCCGCCGACGCGGACGACCACCGGATGCGAGGCGAAACTCATCGGCGTCAGCGAGCCAGGATCGAGGCCGATCGCGGCCGCATATTCTTCCGCAGCGGGCGCGGCGTTGAACTCGCGCACAATGCGATGGTCCGGGTCCGACGCGGTGACCACCAGCTTGTCGCCGGTCGGCACGAAGTTCTCCGTCTTGAAGACCTGGAAGGGCAGGCTGGTGGCGACGAGCACGATCACCGCGCAGTCGCTGTCGATGCCGTTCTCGGTGAACAGCGCCGTGGTCTCGAACTTCAGATCGTCGCCGGCCGACCCGCCGATCAGCGGGATGTCGTCGAGGCTCCAGTGGATCGCCGAGGTCAGCGCCTCCTCGGCATAGGAGAGGCCGTCGACGAAGCACAGCGCGAAGACCTGGCCGCTCCGCATCGAGGCGCCGTCGGCGGCAAGCCGCTGCTTCAGGCGTTCGACCTCGCCGGCGATGGCGTCCATGCCGGATGCGGCCAGGTGGCGGATCATGGTCGTCGCCACGGCGAACGAGGCGTGCGGGAAGAGGATGGCGACGGTCTGGCCCTCGGCAAGGCCGTCGGGCGTGATCTCGCCCGCCGTCGAGCAGCCGGCGTAGCGCAGGCCCGGCGCGCGGCGCGCCAGCGCAGCCGCCAGCGGTTGCGCCCCGATGAGCGCCTGCGAAAAGAAGACCAGCGCGAAGCCCGCATCGGCCTCGTCCGCCGCCGCGGCCACGGCGGACGCGAAGGCGTCGGCGTCCGCCACGTTGGTGGTCAGCACGCTCACGCCGCAGGCGTAGATCGCATGCGAGACAGCCAGCTTAAGGGTCCTCCCAGACCGCCGCGCCTTCTGTGGACGCCGACGCAGCCGAATGGTCGCCATCTTGGTC
>CAYJMY010000030.1:0-26307 GCA_964371125.1 uncultured Mesorhizobium sp.
TCGATGCGGATCGTCACACTCGGTACGCCTACGGGTATCCTGGCGGTCACTTCGCCGAAGAGGTCGTCGCGCGTCGCCGCCGGTACCGGCGCGGCGGCGGGCGGCCGCGCGGGCGGCTCCCGTGGCACGGGCGGGACCGGCCGCGGGCCGGGTTGCGGGCCGGGTCGCGGAGCTGGCGGCTGCGCGCTCGCCGCGGCAGGCATCGTGTCGCGCGCCTTCGGCTGGGCATCGCTGAGTTCGCCGGACGAGACCTCGATACGCGCCTTGCCGCGCGACGCCGTCACCTTGAAACGTCCGTTGCGGTCGGTCCGCGCCCAGGTCAGCGCCGGGTCGGCCTTCTTCAGCATGCGCAGGACCTTGGCGTTGGGATGGGCCTCGCCCTTGCGGCCCGTCGAAATGCCGAACGCCCTGGTGGCGCCGAAAGCCGCCAGGATCGGCTCATCGAAGGCGTTGTAGGAGGCATGGTGCGGGATCTTGACGAAGCAGTAGGGGCCGGCCGCGGCGACGTCCGCCAGCAGCGTATCCATCTCGCCCTGCAGCCCGGAGACCTCTGCCTTGGCGAACTGCATGTCGCCGGTGAGCAGCATGCGGTTGCTGCCGGCACCGACGGAGATAACGATGCTCTGATTGTTCTTCGCCGCGCCGGGGCCCTCCCGGTCGAGGAAGGAGAGTACCGAATCCGGTAGAACGACGTCGCGCCCGCCGTGTCCCTGGGTCAGCGTGCGATAGGCCGAGACGATGCTGGAATCGGTCGCGAGCAGCGCATCGGCGGCCCGTGCGGCGTCGGCGTTGAAGCCGGCCAGCGCCTCGGCGCAGAGGATGATCTGCCGGTCGCTCGGCCCCAGGATGCGCAGGCCGAGCCCTTCGAAGCGGCTTTCCAGCGCATCGATCTCGGCCGCGCGGCCGCGATAGCGGACGACCGTCGCTCCCGCGTCTTCCAGCGTCAGGATCATCGCCAGGTAGCGCTTCCGCTGGCTGGCGGAGTCGGTCAGGAACTGCGCGACCTCGGCGTCCGAGGCCGACGGCGCGAGAGGTTCCTCCTGGAGGGCGGCGACGAGCCCGGCGCGGTCGGACGGCAGCGCATCGAAGAAATCGGAGTTCGCCGGCAGTCCGTAGCCGGCGTTCTCGTCGGCCACCAGCGCCATCTTCGGCGCGATCAGGCCGCGCGCGACCATTTCGGGAAGGCAGCCGATATGGTCGCCGTGGCAGTGCGTGACGATGAGCAGCGAGATCGGGACCGGCCCCGTCGCGACGCCGAGCACGGTACGGATCTGGTCGGGAAGCGAGGCGATGCCCGGCGAGCCGTCTATGTCGTTCTTGTGGGCGCCGTCGATCAGGATCGAGACATCGTCGTCGCGCACCAGGATACAGTCGCCATACTGTTCGACGCCGACGTCGAGAAAATGAAGTTCCACGGGACGCCTCCCTCATCTGCGATCCGACAACTATAGACTCCCTGTATACTTATGTCCCTGACGATTCTGTTACAGGATAAGTCAGCAGTGCTTCCATATGTTGGTGTGCACTGCAGCGACGAAACGGCCCAGGCTGCGCTCTTGCCCTCGGCGCGGCGTCGTGTTTCGATGCGCATGGCAGAGCGATCTGCCTGCGACGGCTGGAGAGGCCGGCCGCCGCCTCAGTGTCCACGCTCGAGGAGGAGGTCGACCGATCATGGGAAATCGCGCCGGAGGCAGACTTTCGGGACCGAAATGCATCGCCATTGTCGGTCCCTTCGCAAGCGGTAAGACCACCCTTCTCGAAGCGATCCTGGCGCGAACCGGCGCCATCCCGAGGCAGAACCCGGTTTCGTCCGGCAACACGGTCGGCGACCATTCCGCCGAAGCGCGCAATCACGCGATGAGCGTCGAGGCGACGGTCGCCACCGCCGAATTCATGGGCGACACCCTGACCTTCGTCGATTGCCCCGGCTCCGTCGAGTTCGCCTTCGAGGCCGAGCCGGTGCTCGCCGCCTGCGATCTCGCCGTCGTCGTCGCCGAGGCGGACGAAAAGAAGATTCCCGCGCTGCAGCTGATCATGCGCCGGCTCGACGAACTCGGCGTCCCGCGCATCCTGTTCCTGAACAAGATCGACAAGACGACCATCCCCGTCCGCGATGCGCTGAAGATGCTGCAGCCGGCGAGTTCGACGCCGCTTCTGCTGCGCCAGATCCCGCTGCGCAAGGACGGCATCGTCATCGGCTCGATCGATCTCGCCCTCGAGCGCGCCTACATCTATCGCGAATACGCCGAGAGCGAGGTGACCGAAATCCCGGGCGACGAGAAGGCGCGAGAGCTCGAGGCGCGGTTCTCGATGCTGGAGACGCTCGCCGACCATGACGACCTGTTGATGGAACAACTCCTCGAGGAGATCGAACCGCCGCTCGACGAGGTGTTCGACGACCTCGCCGCCGACCTTCGCGGCGGTTCAGTCACGCCGGTGCTGATCGGCACCGCGGAAAAAGCCAACGGCGTCATGCGGCTCCTGAAGGCGATCCGCCACGACGCCCCCGACGTCTCGGTGACCCGCGCGCGCCTCGGTCTCGCCGACGGGCCGGCAAGCGTCGCCCAGGTGATGAAGACGATCCATACGCCCCACGGCGGCAAGCTTTCCGTCGCGCGCATCCTCTCGGGCCAGATCGCCGACGGCGCCGAACTCTGGCTCTCCGACGGCACCGCGGCGAAGGTCTCCGGCCTTTACCGGCTGCTCGGCAAGGAGCAGATCAAGGTTGCGTCCGCCAAAATGGGCGAGACGATCGCCCTCGGCAAGCTCGACGCGGTGAGGACGGGCGACACGCTGACCTCGGCCAAGGGCGGCATGCCCGCGCTGGTCTCGCTCGAGCGACCGCAACCGGTCTTCTCCATCGCGCTCCGGCCCAAGGAGCGCAAGGACGAGGTCAAGCTGTCGGCGGCCATGCAGCGGATGGGCGAGGAGGATCCGTCGCTGTCCTTCCGCCACGACCAGGAATCGGCGGAAACCGTCCTTTCAGGCCATGGCGAGATGCACCTGCGCGTCATCATCGAGCGCCTCGAGGGCCGCAACCAGATCCCGATCGACAGCCACGCTCCGGCGATCCCCTACCGCGAAACGATCCGCAAGTCGGTGTCGCAGCGCGGCCGCCACAAGAAGCAGTCGGGCGGCCACGGCCAGTTCGGCGACGTGCTCATCGACATCAAGCCGCTGCCGCGCGGTTCCGGCTTCGAGTTCACCGACACCATCACCGGCGGCGTCGTGCCCAAGCAGTACATTCCGTCGGTCGAAACCGGCGCCCGCGATTTCCTGAAGAGCGGGCCGCTCGGCTTCCCCGTGGTCGACGTCGCGGTCAACCTCGCCGACGGCTCCTACCACACGGTCGATTCATCGGACATGGCGTTCCAGATGGCCGCCAGGCTGGCGATGAAGGAAGGCATGGCGGCCTGCTCGCCGGTCCTGCTCGAGCCGATCATGAAGGTGCAGATCTTCACGCCGTCCGACGCCACGGCCAAGATCACCGGCCTGGTGCCGCAGCGGCGCGGCCAGATTCTCGGCTACGACGCCCGTCCCGGCTGGCCGGGCTGGGACGTCGTCGAGGCGACGATGCCGCAGGCCGAAATCAGCGACCTGATCGTCGAGCTGCGTTCGGCGACGGCGGGCGTCGCCACCTACGTGGCGACCTTCGACCACATGGCGGAACTGACGGGCCGCATCGCCGACGAGGTGCTGAACGCTCATGGGAAGGCGGCTTGAGGTAACATTTCCGCGACTGTGAAACATTGGCGTCCCGGCGTGCGTAAAACCCGATAGAGATGCCCGAGAAAGGATTTCTTGCGGCGCCGATGTCACCGACCGGAGGACCAGCCATGGTGAACATTCACCGCCGTAGATCCTGGGAGATCGCGGAGCGGTTCGCGACGCCCGAGGAGGCCTTCCTCAACCGCCGCGCCCTGCTCGCCGCCATGGGTATCGGCGCGGTCGCCGCTGCGGCGCCGCTTCGCGCGCGGGCGGCCGAAGGAGACCCGACGGCCGATCTCTATCCGGCGAAGAAGAACGACGCCTACAGCGTCGAGAACGGCATCACGCCGGAAGAGATCAACGCCAACTACAACAATTTCTACGAATACGGCACGGACAAGCAGATCGCCGCCGCGGCGCAATCCCTTGTCGTCAGGCCCTGGGCGATCGAGATCGGCGGGCTCGTCGAGAAGCCGCTGACCATCGAATTCGACGAACTGGCGCGCCGCTTCCCGATCGAGACCAGGCTGTACCGCCACCGCTGCGTCGAGGCCTGGTCGATGACGATCCCTTGGGCCGGCTTCCCGCTGTCCAGCCTCGTCGCGTTCGCCCGGCCCCTTTCGGACGCGAAGTTCATCCGCTTCGAGACATTCCTCGATCCGGCCATGGCGCCCGGCCAGAACAGCTTCCTCTACCCTTGGCCCTATGTCGAGGGCGTGACCATGGCGGAGGCGGCGAACGACCTCGCCTTCATGGTCACCGGGGCCTACGACAAGCCTCTGCTCAAGCAGTTCGGCGCACCGCTGAGGCTCGCCCTGCCTTGGAAGTACGGTTTCAAGTCGATCAAGTCGATCCGCCGCATCGACTTCGTCGCCGAGCGCCCCGTGGGCCTGTGGGAAGCGATCCAGCCGAGCGAGTACGGCTTCTGGGCGAACGTCAATCCCGAAGTACCGCATCCGCGCTGGAGCCAGGCGCGCGAACGCGTGCTCCATACCGGCGAGATGATTCCGACGCGGCTGTTCAACGGCTACGGCGATCAGGTCGCGCACCTTTACCAGGGGTTGGACCCGTCCGACCTCTACATGTGATGCCCGTCCACCCTTCGGGGTGGACGCGGCGGATGCCTCTGGGCAGGACCCCGGCTGCAATGCCCCCACCGCACCGGGGTCCACCGCCGCGTCCGGACGCGAGCATAAGGCGTTCGCGCGCACCGCAATAGCCCGGCGCAATCGTTTGCCAAAATAATGATTTCCCGCTCCGACCGGAATCGTTTTCTGCCGGCAGACGTTCCGTCTCTGACACGAACAGGGGCGCGAAAACAAAAAAGCCGGATCAAGAAGATCCGGCTAAGTTTGGTTGGAAGTGCCAATAAAGGCTGAACCTCCAGAGGGGAACACTCACCGGGCGCCAATGGGAGGAGGAATGCGCCCAGGAGATGAATGATATATGTGCGCCATTTGCCCAAGAAACAAGCACGGACATTGCAAGGCACCCATGCAAAAAGACGCGACCTGTGGTCTAGTCCGTTTGTCCGACAGGTAGACCAGTGGAATCCCAGCCGAACAGCCATTCGTTTGGGCAGACGTGATCAATCCTCATGCATCGGCGGACGCGAGGCCTTTTCCGCAGGGAGGTGACCGGAATGCGAAATCGGTCCACGATCGCGGGAAGCGTCGTCTTCTTCGTGGCGGCGCCGTGCATGGTCGCAGGCCTGCTGCCATGGTGGCTGACCCGGTGGGAAGGCCCGACGCAGTCGATCCCGCTCATGGGTCTCGGCGGGATTGCGATCCTCGCCGGCGTCGCGGTCCTCCTCCACGCCTTCGCCAGATTCACACTGGAGGGCTCCGGCACGCCCGCCCCGGTCGCGCCGACTCGGACGCTGGTGGTCGGCGGCGCCTACGCTTCGTGCGCAATCCGATGTATCTCGCCGTCATCGCCATCATACTGGGGCAGGTGATGCTGTTGGGCTCGGCCGCGCTGGCCGTCTATGCCGTGCTCGTCACCGCCGCGATGGTGGCCTTCGTGCGGCTCTACGAGGAGCCGACGCTGGCCCGTCGCTACGGCGCCTCGTACGAGGACTACAGGCGCAACGTTCCGGGGTGGCTGCCGCGGCTGACGCCCTGGCAGCGTCAGTAGGACCAGCTTCTTGCCTTGGCGATGACGAAATCGCGGAAAACCTGCAGTTTCGCCTGGTTCTTCATCGTATCCGCATAGCAGAAATAGGTGTCGAAGGACGGTACTTCCGTCTCCGGCAGGAGCTGCACCAGCGGCGAATCCTTCTCGATGATGTAGTCGGGCAGCATGGCGATACCGGCGCCGCGCTGCACCGCCCGCTTGATCGACAGGATGTCGTTGATCTGCAGCGTCGCCACGCGCTTGCCGCCCTCGAAGTCGCCCACCGTCTCCAGCCAGTTCAGCTCCGACAGGTGCGGCGGCACCGGTTCGCCGAAGGTGACGATGCGGTGGTTCTTCAGGTCGCCGATCGTCGCCGGCTTGCCGTACTTGTTGACGTAGGAGGGCGACGCGAACAAATGGAAGTGGACGGTGAACAGCCGCCGCTGGATCAGGTCGGGCTGTTGCGGCTGGCGCAGGCGGATCGCGCAGTCGGCCTGGCGCATGACCAGGTCGAGCTCCTCGTTGGCGAGGATCAACTGCAGCTGGATGTCCGGATAGAGGTCGAGGAACTCCTGCAAGCGCTCCGTCAGCCACCCGGCGCCCAGCCCCACCGTCGTGGTTACGCGCAGTATGCCGGACGGCCGGTCCTTGGTCTCGGTGAGCTGGGTACGGATATTCTCCAGCTTCATCAGCACGTCGTGCGCAGTGCGGAACAGCATTTCGCCCTGTTCCGTGAGCACGAGACCGCGGGCATGGCGATGGAAGAGCGGCACGCCGACGTCCTGCTCGAGCGCGCTCACCTGGCGCGAGATGGCCGACTGCGACAGCCTGAGCGTCTCGGCCGCATGGGTGAACGAGCCAGCCTCCGCCGCGGCGTGAAACACGCGCAACTTGTCCCAATCCAACGCCATTTTTTCCCCTCGTTCTGACGGGGCGCCTTTTGGCGTCCCCCGGGCGTCTGGTTCTTCTATTCGGCGGCCTCTCTGTGCGCTTCCACGCCGGCCAGGTACTTCTCCGCTTCGAGCGCCGCCATGCAGCCCATCCCTGCGGCGGTCACGGCCTGGCGATAGATGTCGTCGGTGACGTCGCCGGCGGCGAACACCCCGGGCACGTCGGTTCTCGTCGAATCGGGCGCCGTCCACAGATAGCCGTTCGGCTTCTGTCTGAGCTTGCCGGCGAACAGCTCCACGGCGGGCGCATGGCCGATGGCGACGAAGACGCCGTCGCCGGCGAGTTCGGTCATCTCGCCGGTGCGCGTGTTGCGCAGCTTCACCCCGGTGACCGACGGCGGCAGCGGCATCTTGCCGGGGACGCCGACGATCTCGTCGACGACCGAATCCCAGATGACGGTGACGTTTTCCTTGGCGAACAGCCGCTCCTGCAGGATGCGCTCTGAGCGGAACTCGCCGCGGCGGTGGACGATGGTGACGTGACGCGCCAGGTTCGACAGGTAGAGCGCCTCCTCGACCGCGGAATTGCCGCCGCCGACGACCACCACGTCCTTGCCGCGATAGAAGAAGCCGTCGCAGGTGGCGCAGGCCGAGACGCCGAAGCCCATGTAGGTCTGCTCGCTCGGGATGCCGAGCCATTTCGCCTGCGCGCCGGTCGCGACGATCAGCGCGTCGCAGGTGTAGTCCGTACCCGAATCGGTCTTGACGCGGAACGGCCTGACGTCGAGGTCGACTTCGGTGACCAGGTCGTTGACGATCTCTGTGCCGACATGCTCGGCCTGCTTCAGCATCTCGCCCATCAGCCACGGACCCTGGATCGGGTCGGCGAAGCCGGGGTAGTTCTCCACGTCGGTGGTGATCGTCAGTTGCCCGCCCTGCTGCAAACCGGCGATCAGGACGGGCTTGAGCATGGCGCGGGCCGCGTAGATCGCGGCGGTGTAGCCGGCCGGTCCGGAACCGATGATGAGGACGGGCGCGTGCTTGCCGGTCATGGCGGTCTGTCTTCCCGAATGTGGGGCACGCGCAACGGCGCCCAGGCTGCATCTGTTCGTTTGGCCTAATCTAGGTGCTGCGCATGGGGTTCTGCAAGGCGAGCGCGCCGTCGTCCCCCGATTGCTTCCCTCGCCAGGTCGACGCGAGCCCGCCCGCCCTTTGCGCCGGCTGCGCCGTTGTGGCATTGCCGCGGCGGGCGCTCTAGTTTGGCCCGAACGGTGCGCCCGAGCGCGATTCGAACCGGAAGACCCGCCAATGCCGATCAAGGCCGACCTCGACGCCATCGACTGGAAGATCCTGCGCGAGCTCCAGAACGACGGCCGCATTACCAACGTCGAACTGTCGCGCCGGGTCGGCATCTCGGCCCCGCCCTGCCTGCGCCGCGTCAAGCGGCTGGAGGAGACCGGCGTCATCCGCCGCTACCGCGCCCACCTCAGCGCCCCGCTCCTCGGTTTCGACGTCGTGGCCTTCTGCCTCGTCGGCTTGAAGCACCAGTCCGACGCCGAGCTCAAAGCCTTCGCCGACTGCACGCGGCTGTGGCCGATCGTGCGCGCCGCATGGATGGTGTCGGGCGATTCCGACTTCCTCCTGCACTGCGTGGCGAGCAACCTCACCACCTTCCAGACCTTCGTCATCGAGGAACTGACCTCGACCCCCAATGTCGACACCGTGCGCACGGCGCTGACCATCCGCCAGGTCAAGGACGAGGGGCTCGTCGCCATCGGCGAGGTATGATCCCAGGCCCTGATCGCGAGGGCTGATCGGCGAATCCGGGACCTTCGCCGCCTCTCCGGCTCCAATGCCGGCCCCCCCACTCCCGCGACTTCGATCCGGGCGTTGACGCGTATCAATGCCCCGCCGACCGGTCTTCTCCAGTCTCTGCCGGTTCCTGGTTGCCGGGAGGTTCCCATGTCGGTCCTCGGTCTGTCGCGGCGGATTCTTCGTTTGATGGCCGCGAGCTTCGTCGTCGCTGCGGTCGCGCAGGCAGCGTCGGCGCAGGAATTGCCGCCCGGAGCCGGCTTCATGACCCGTTTCTCCGGCACGGTCGAACGGACCGGCGGCGACGGCACCGTCCGCATCATGATCGATCCCGACGGGGTGAGCGGCACGGCGATCGACCTCACCCGTCCCGGCCGAGCCCCCGACGGCACTGCCTGGCGTACACCTCCCGTCCCCTTCCGCGTCACCGCGGGCCAGGTCGGCCAGGTGTTCGGCGTCGCCCTCGACGATGCCCCGCAGCCCAACATCTATCTCACGGCGACGTCCGCCTTCGGCCTGCACCGCAACGCCGACAATTCCGGCTGGATGGATGCCATGTGGGGCCCCGGCGGCGGACCGGGCACGGTCTACCGGCTCGACGCGGCGAACGGCTACCGTCCCGAGATCTTCGCCCAGGTGACGCTCGACGGCCGCGTCAACAGCGGCGCGGCGCTCGGCAACATCGCCTACGACCGCTGGAACCGGCAATTCTACGTCTCCGACCTCGAGACCGGCATGATCCACCGCCTGGCGCTAGCCGACGGCTATGACGCCGGCCACTTCGACCACGGCGTCGAGGGTCGCCCGAACTTCGTCGACGCGGCGACCGGCCAGCAGATGTCGCTGCCGGCGATCGCCTTCGACCCCGCCACGGCCGCGCATGTCGCCGACTGCGCCAGCGGCGACGTCTCGCGCGATCCGGCCTGCTGGAACGTCGCCGACTTCCGCCGCCGCGTATGGGGCCTCTCCGTCCGCCGCGATGGCGACAACGGCGAGGTGCGGCTCTACTACGCCGTGTGGGGCAGCCAGGGCTTCGGCAATCCCGACCACGCGACGGCAGGCGAGGAAGCGCGCAATTCCGTATGGTCGGTCGGCATCGCGCAGGACGGCAGTTTCGACACGGCATCGGTGCGCCGCGAATTCGTCCTCCCCGACTTTTTCCGTTCGGCCGAGGCGATCGCCCGCGCCGGCATCGGCCATCCCGTCGCCGACCTCGCCTTCCCCGCCTACGGCGACCAGGCGGTCATGCTCGTGGCGGAGCGGGGCAGCCTGCGCAACCGCGGGCTGAATGCCGAATCCTCCTTTGCCTTCCCCGGAGAGTCGCGGGTCCTGCGCTACGAACGTGCGGCCGACGGCACATGGCGCCCGGCCGGGCGCTTCGACGTCGCCTTCCAGGACCGCCAGGCCGAAGGCCCGCCCTATGTCAGGGCGGGCGCCGGCGGCGGCGCGGCCTTCGGCATGGGCTATGACGACACCTGGTCGATCGACCGGACGCGCCCCGACGCCTTCGTCTGGATGACGGGCGACGGCCTCTGCGCGCCCGAGGGCCCGTGCACCGACGGCAGCACAACGCGCGTCGACGGCCTGCAGGGCGGCGCCGCCGGCCTGCTTTCCGAAGTCGAGCCCGCGGCGGCGTTCCAGCCCTATCCGACGCCCGGCCCCGCGACACCGGCCATGGCGCCGCGCTCGAGCTACATGATCGACGCCGATCTCGGCGCGGCCGACGTGGACAATGCCACCGAAGTGGGCGACATCGCCATCCACCAGTCGGTTCCCGCCGTGGCCGGGGTTCCGGACGAAGGTCCGTGGTACGGGCCGTGGCCGGGTGCCTGGCCGTGGCCGATACCGCTGCCGGACGGGACGCCGCCGCCTCCCGGCGACGATATCCCCGAACTGCAGATCACCAAGGCGACCCCGCCGGTCTGCGACTGGGGCGTGGAATGCGACTTCCTGCTGACCATCACCAACAACGGGCCCGGCGTCTATGACGGTCCGCTTCTGGTCGCCGATTTCATCGACGAGGGCACTCTGGTCGGAGCCGGACCCGGATGGACCTGCCTGCAGGAAGGATTTTCCGGACCTGTCATATGCCGCCACGACACGGTCGTCCTGGCTGCCGGCGAATCCGTCTTCCTGCCCATAGTCTTCCATATGCCGCTGCCGATTCCCGGCCCGCCGGCATGGAACACCGAGTTACAGAACTGCGGCTTCATCGTCTGGCCGACTGCGCTGCCTGACCTGGGCCACACCCAGTCGGTCCAGGCAGCACTCAGGCTGCAGGGATATTACGCCGGGCCGATCAACGGGACCGTCGACCCGGCCACGCAGGCCGCGATCGATGCCTGGCGCGCCGACCACGGCCTGCCGCCCGGCGGCATCGACGCCGCCCTCGACGCATCGCTCTTCCCCGGTTCGGCCGGCATGCCGGGCGACGCCGATCCCGACAACGACACGGCCTGTGCGATCTATATCCTGCCCGGCGCGGGCGGCATGGAGCCGCCGCCGCCTGCGACGGCGTTCGACCTTGCCGTCAGCAAGACACTCGTCGGCGCCGTCGCCTGTACGCCGAGCGCCCCCTGCAATTTCGATGTCACGATCACCAATGCGGGCGGCGAGCCCTACAGCGGGCCGATCGTCTTCGCCGACGCCGCCGGCAACGCGAGCGAGGGCGCCTTCCCGGCGGCTTCGATCGTGCCGGCGTCTCCCGGCATGACGTGTACGCCCGGCGGCGGCGGCCAGATCTGTTCGCAGACCGGCCTGCCGGCCATCAACCTCGCTCCCGGAGCGTCGGTCACCTACGAGATCGTAGTCAACGTACCGGCCACGGCCGTACCGGGTACCGAGTTCGCCAACTGCTCCGTGCTGTATTGGAGTTCGATGGGGTACTCCGGCGACGCCAACCCCGGCAACGACTTCGCATGCGTAGACGTCCCGCTCGTGCCCACCGCAGCGCCGATCGCCGCCGATCTGCAGATCGAGAAGGCCGCCGCCACGGCGGACTGCACCGCGGATGCCGTGTGTGCCTTCCTGGTGACGGTTCGCAACGTCGGCGCGACCGCCTTTGACGGACCGCTCGCCTTCAGCGATCTCGCCGGCGTCATGGGGTTGGGTCCGTTGACGGAGGTCGTCCACTCGGGTCACGCCGACTTCGCGTGCGAGGCCGGCCTGCCCGGAGCGGGTTCGGTCTGCGTCAACGCCGCCGCCATGCACCTCGATCCAGGCGCGGAGGTCGTCGTGCCGGTGGCCGTCATCGTCCCGGCGACCGTCCCGCCGGGCACCGAACTGCGCAACTGCGCCAGCGTGGCCTGGGACCGCATGGAGTTCCCCGGCGGCCGCGATGCCAACCCGGCCAACGACGAGAACGCCTGCGCGACCGTGCCGATCGTCGCGGCGGCGCCGGCCGAGCATCTCGCGCTCGATCTCGCCGTGACCAAGGAAGGCCCCGGCACCTGCATGCAGGGGGTGCCCTGCCACTACACGATCAACGTCACCAACAACGGTCCGGAGACCTACAACGGCACGCTGTGGGTGCTCGACCAGTGGGACGTCGGGCCGATCCATAGCCTGGCGACAACCCCGGCGACGTGGCAGTGCCTGACCGGCAACCTCCGCGGCATCGACTGCCAGCACGATACGTTCACGCTGGCCGCCGGCGAAAGCGCCACGCTCCAGGTCGTCTGGCCGGTTCCCGCCGATCAGGCGCTCGGGCCGATCCGGAACTGCGCCATCATCAGGCACCCGTTGCATGCGGGCGGCGCAGAATTCATCGCGGACGTGCAGAACGGACTGCGCTTCGCCGGCTACCCCGACGTGCCGAGCAACGGCGTCGTCGACGACGAAACGCTGGCGGCGGTCGAAGCCTACCGCGCCGCGCACGGTCTGGCGCCCGGCAC
The DNA here is from genome assembly GCA_964371125.1 of uncultured Mesorhizobium sp. Lineage (GTDB taxonomy): Bacteria > Pseudomonadota > Alphaproteobacteria > Rhizobiales > Rhizobiaceae > DUSC01. The sequence goes on from CAYJMY010000030.1 coordinate 12,419, forward strand.
GGCGATAGACGAGGACCTGGTACAGTCCCTCTTCCCCGGCGGCGCGGGGGCTGCGGGCGACGCCAACAGCTCTAACGACGAGGCCTGCGTCACCACCGAGATCATCAGTTCCGGCCCGGTACACTGGGTCGACCTGGCGCCCTCCGGCGGCACGCAATGCGTCCGCGGTTCGACCTGCACGCTCGACGTGCGTATCGACAACCGGGGCGACCTCCAGTTCGATGGCGCCGCCGGATTGCGCGGCGCGCTCGATCCCGCCGTCACCGTCCGATCGGTGACCGGCGTCACGCCGGGCCTGATGTGCGGCGTGACCGGCCCCGGCGCCTACGAGTGCCTCGGCTCGCGCCTGTCGATCAAGCCCGGCGACGCCGCAAGGCTCACCGTGCTGATCGCCATCCCCGCGGATTTCGGTCCCGACACCATACTCCACACCAAGGACATGGTCTGGCCGGATCCGTCGGTGAAGGACCGCGTGCCGGACAACGACCGCCACGTGTCGACGATCACCATCGTCGATCCTGCGAAGCCGGCGGCCGACCTGGTGGTGGCGAAGCTGGCGAACCAGGGCCGCTGCACGGCCGGCGATCCCTGCCGGTTCGCGGTGACCGTCACCAACAAGGGACCGGGCGCCTGGTCCGGCCCGATCTCGATCGCCGACCAGATCACGCCGTCGTCGGCACGGCTGACAGGCTTCAGCCCGTCCGAATGGAAGTGCAGCGGCGGGCGCAGCGACATCGCCTGTGCGCTGCCGACGGTGACGCTGGCGCCCGGCGCCAGCCGTGCGCTCTCGCTCACCTTCACCACGTCGCGGTCGGCCACCGGCACGTTGCGCAACTGCGCGCGTCTCGACTGGACCGGGCCCGCCGTCGTCAAGGCTGTCCAGGAGGCGCTGAACGCCGCCGGCTATCCGGTCGGCAAGGCCGACGGCGTCGCCGGCTCGCGGACCACTGCCGCGATCGCGGCCTACCGCAAGGCCAAGGGTCTGGGAGGCAGCGGCATCGACAACGCGCTCCTTTCAAGCCTCGGCCTCGGGAGCGTGGGCGATCCCGTCGCCGCCAACGATTCGGCTTGCGCGGAGGTGGCAATCATCGCGCCGTCTGCCGACGAGCCGGTGACCGAAACGCAGCCGGAGCAACCGCGCGACGAGAGGGTCAAACCGCCGGCCGAGACCAAGCCGCCGTCGACCACGGAGCCGACCGTCACCGGCCCGGTCTGCCCGCAGGGCTGGCAAAAGGTCGGTCCGGCGCAGGCGGCCCTGCTCGCGGCCCAGGGCCGGCGCGTCCAGCCTGTCACCAAGGCCGGAAAGACGATCCTCTGCGTCGCGCCGCAAAGGGTGAAGCCGCCGCAGCAGGAAGAGACGGCGCCGGTCTGCCCGAGAGGTTTCACGCAGGTGACGCGGGCCGAGGCGAAGAACCTGGTCGCGCGCGGCTTCGAGATCCGCCAGGTCGGTTCCGGGAACAAGAGCATCCTGTGCGCCAGGAAGAGGCAGTGACGACGGGCTGACGAACCAACGATCGGCCGGGGGGGGGGCGGGGATTATTGCCCCCCCCCGCCCCCCCCCCCCCCCGCCCGGGGGGGGGGGGCCCCCACCCCCCCCCCCCCCCCGCCCGAACCGTTTTCAAGTCACCGCTGAGGGCGCGCGGTCCCATCCGTCGCAGACCAGGGGCAGCGGCGCCGGGGGACCGCGAGCCACCTCGAGATCTATCCCGCAACCTCGAGCGGCGCCGCGGCAGGAAACCTATGGCGTCGGGCCACGATTTCTGCTCAATGCTGCCGCCGCCGGTCGTCGGGCCCCTCCATCCGGGATTCGCCCGCTGCGGCGGCATGCTTCTCTGCCCTCAACATGTTTGCAGGCTCCCGATGGTCGCGTCGCGACACGAGCTTCCCGGTCACGACCTCCTTTCGGCGCGGCGCAGGATCGGCGCCGTCTTCGCCCTCCAGGCCTTCGCCCTCTCGATGCTGCACATGCGCATCCCCGACCTGCAACTGCGCGCAGGCCTGCAGGAATCCGAACTCGGCATGGTGCTGGTCGCCGCGCCGATCGGCGCCAGTCTGGTCTTCGTCATGGCGTCGCCGCTGATCGAGTTCTTCGGCACGCGACTGCTGTTCCTCGTCTCCATGCCGCTGCTGTCGCTGAGCGCGGCCGTGCTCAGCCTCACCGCCAGCATGCCGATCATGTTCGCCGTGCTCCTCGTCAACGGCGTGCTCTCGGCGGCCGGCAGCGTGGCGATGAGCATCGAGACGGACAGGATCGAGGCCGGCACAGGCGCCCGCATCATGAACCGCTGCCACGGCATGTGGAGCGTCGGCTACTTCCTCTCCTCGTTGTTCGCGGGGGCGGTGCGCAGTGCCGGCATCGATCCGGCCGTGCATCTGTGGGCCGTCGTTCCCGTCGTCCTCGTCGCCGTGCTGGCGATCGCCGGACCGATGGCGCAATTCCCGCCGCGCGCCTTCGCCGGCCCGGCGCGGCGCGGCGGTTTCGCTTCACCCACCGCCGCGGTGCTGGCGATCGTCGCGTTCGGCCTCGGCGTCTCCATGCTCGAGAACACTTCGCTCGTCTGGGCGACGATCCTGGTGCGCGATTCCTTCGACGTGCCGCCGATGGTCGAATCCTCGGCGCTGCCGGCCCTGATCATGGCGATGGCCTGCGGCCGGCTCTTTTCCGACCGTTTCATCGACATATACGGGCCGCGCCGGGTCGGCGGCGTCACCGCCGCGCTGGCGCTCGCCGGCCTTTCGATCGTCGTCACCGCGCCGAACGCCTGGCTCGTCCTCTTCGGTTTCGCCGTGGCGGGGCTGGGCAGCGGCGTCGCCTTCCCGCTGATGATGTCGGCCGCGGCGCGGCTCGGCGACCGCCCCGCCTCACAGAACGTCGCCGCCGTCACCCTGCTTGTCCAGATCGCCCTGCTCGGCCTGCCGATCGCCGTCGGCGCCATCGCCGAAGCATGGGGCGTGCGCGCCGCCTTCGCCTGCCTGCTGCCGCTGATCGCGCTCGGGCTTCTGATGTCGCGCCGGCTGCGCTGAGCGCCCGTTCAGCGGCGGCCGAGCATGGCGACGTCGCGGACGAGTTCGGCGTAGTCGGCCTCGCCCACCAGCCGGCGCACGGCAAAGCCCGGGGCCGGGGGCGGCGCCTCGGCGTCGCCGAAAAGCCAGCCGCGGTGCATACCGGCGCGGCGGCCGGCCTCGAGATCGCGGGCACGATCGCCGACGATGATCGAGTGCGTCAGGTCGAGCTTCAACAGGCGCGTGGCGCGCAGGACCATGCCGGGATTGGGCTTGCGCATCGGGTGGTCCCCGGCCCCGTAGGGCGCCGCCGCCCCGTCGAGATAGGCGCAGGCGATGACCAGGTCGATGCGGCAGCCGCGCGCCGCCAGCAGTTCGGCGAGCCGACCGCTGGTCGCGGCGAAATCGCGCCAGTCGAGCAGGCCGCGGGCGATTCCGGATTGATTTGTGATGACGACGACCGGCACGTCCGCTTCGGTCGCGGCGCGCACCACCGGCACCATCGCCTCGATGAGCACGATGTCCTCGGGCAGGCGCGGATAGCCGGTGTCGACGTTGAGCGTGCCGTCTCGGTCGAAGAACAGCGCCGGGCGTCCGGCGAAACGTTCCGGGCGCTCGGCGCGCAGCTCGACCCACAGGCCGGGCTCGTCGAGCGGCAGCGCCGCCGGTTCAGCCATGGCTCAACCGCGCTTCCACCGCCTCGCAAAGATAGTGATAGAGGCAAAGATGCCCCTGCTGGATGATCGGCGTGTCCTTCGACGGCACGGCGAGCAGCACGTCGGACAGAGGCGCCAGCAGTCCGCCCGTGTCGCCGGTGAGCGAGACGACCGTCATGCCCATCGCCCGCGCCTGCTCGGCGGCGAGCACGACGTTGCGCGAGTTGCCACTGGTCGAGATCGCCATGAGCACGGCGCCCTCCCCGCCATGCGCCTCGACCTGGCGCGAATAGACCGTGTCGAAGCCGTAGTCGTTGCCCCAGGCGGTCATCACGCCGGCGTTGGTCGGCAGCGCGATGACGTTGTAGGCCTTGCGCTCCTTGAGGAAGCGGCCGACGAGTTCGCCGGCGATGTGAATGGCGTCGGCGGCCGAGCCGCCGTTGCCGCAGACCAGCAGCGGCCGGCCGGCTGCAAGTGCGGTCACGATCGCATCGACGGCCCGCTCCATGGCCGCGGTGAGGTCGCGCCGGGCAATTGCCGCGATCGCCTCGGCCGAGCGCGTCAGATAGTCGTTCAGCGTCTGCATGGACTCTCAGCTCCGCGCGGCGGTCGGCGCGGCGATGCGCGCGATCGTATTGGTCGTGCTCTTGCCGGGCACCAGTTCGGCGAGCACCACCCTGCCGCCTGCCTTCAGGACGATGTCGGCGCCGACCACCGTTTCGACCGTATAATCAGCGCCCTTGACGAGCACCTCCGGCTTCAGCCGCTCGATAAGGGCAAGCGGCGTATCCTCCCCGAAGACGACGACGAGGTCTACGGCGGCGAGGGCCGAGAGCACCAGGGCGCGGTCGCGCTCGCCGTTCACCGGCCGACCGGCGCCCTTCAGGCGGCGCACCGAGGCGTCGCTGTTCAAGCCCAGGATCAGCCGGTCGGCGGTGGCGCGCGCCTGCTGGATCAGCGAGACGTGGCCGGCGTGCAGGATGTCGAAGCAGCCATTGGTGAAGGCGATGCGCAGACCCTGCCGGCGCCAGGCGGCGGCGACCTGTTCGGCGGTCGAGAGGTCGACGACCGAGTGCAGCGAGTGCTGGGTAGCGTCGTCGCGGAAAAGCGCGGTCACCAGTTCGTCCGGCGAAAGCCGCGCCGTGCCGTGCTTGCCGACGACCACGCCGGCGGCCGCATTGGCGACGACCGCCGCGTCGAAGCGGTCGAGCCCGGCGCCGAGCGCCAGGGCGAAAGCGGCGACGACGGTGTCGCCGGCGCCCGAAACGTCGAATACCTCGCGCGCCTGGGTGGGGATGTGGCGCGCCTCGTCGGCGGCGACCACACTCATGCCCTTCTCGCTGCGGGTGGCGAGCAGATAATCGAAGCCGTGCCGCTCGATCAGTTCGCGCGCCGCGTCGACGATCTCGCCGTCCTCGGCGACCGGGCGGCCGACCGCCTCGCCGAGTTCCTTGCGGTTGGGCGTCACCACGGTTGCGCCAGCGTAACGCGAGAAGTCGCGGCCTTTCGGATCGACGATGACGGGCTTCCCGGCGGCGCGGGCGAGCGCGATCATCTCGGCTTCGGCGCCGTCGAGCAGCATGCCCTTGCCGTAGTCGGAGAGGACGACGATGTCGGCCTCTGCGAGCGCCGTGGCGAAGGCGGCGAGTACCGCCTCGCGTTCGCCGCCGGCGAGCGGTCGGATCTCCTCCTGGTCGAAGCGCAGGACCTGCTGGTTGAGCGCGCTGAAGCGCGACTTCGCCGAGGTCGTGCGGCCGGGGGAGCGGAAAATGCCGGCGGTGTCGACGCCTTCGTCGGCGAGCATCGCCAGGATCGTCTGCCCGGCAAGATCGTCGCCGACGGCCGCGACGGGGAGCGCGGTGCCGCCCAAGGCCACTATGTTGGCGACGACGTTGCCGGCGCCGCCGAGCGCCAGGCTCTCGCCGCGGCCGTGGAGGACCGGCACCGGCGCCTCCGGCGAGATGCGCTCGATGACGCCGCGGACGAAGCGGTCGAGGATGAAGTCGCCGACCACGGCGACCTTGACCCCGCGGAAACCGTCGATGGCCGAAAGGAGCACGGCCTGGCGGCCGCGGCCGGCCTGATCACGATCTGCTGGGGTCGTCGGCGCGTTCATGCGTCTGGCGATATACCGCAAAACGGGGCGGCGCAACCGCGCGCCGGCGTCCCCTGCCCTTTGTCGACACGAGCCGTCGCCTCGCCTATAAGCGGCCGCGAAGCAGCGCGGCGAAGGAGTCCGTCATGATCGTCGTCACCGGCGGGGCCGGCATGATTGGCAGCAACATCGTCGCCGCCCTCAACGCCGCCGGCCACGACGACATCCTCGTCGTCGACGACCTGACCGACGGCACCAAGTTCCGCAACCTCGCCGACCTCGCCATCACCGACTACCAGGACAAGGACGAGTTCCTCGCCAATGTCGAGCGCGGCGCGCTCGGCCGCATCGACGCGGTCTTCCACCAGGGCGCCTGCTCGACGACGACAGAGTGGAACGGCAAGTTCATGATGGAGGTGAACTTCACCTATTCGAAGCGCCTGCTCGGCTTCTGCTTCGAGCGGCGGGTGCCGTTCCTCTACGCCTCGTCGGCCGCGGTCTATGGCGGCAGCGCCGAGTTCCGCGAGGAGCCGGCGCTGGAGCGCCCGCTCAACGTCTATGGCTGGTCGAAAAAACTCTTCGACGACTATGTCCGCGCCAAGGTCCTGCCGCTGGCGCAGTCGCCCGTCGTCGGCCTGCGCTACTTCAACGTCTACGGCCCGCGGGAAACGCACAAGGGGCGCATGGCCTCGGTGGCCTTCCACCTCTACAACCAGATCGGCGGCGGCGAGAACCCGAAGCTGTTCGGCGCCCATGACGGCTTCGGTCCGGGCGAGCAGAGCCGCGACTTCATCCATGTCGGCGACGTCGCCGACGTCAATTTGTGGCTTTGGCAGCGCGGCGCCAGCGGCATCTTCAACTGCGGCACCGGCCGCGCCCAGCCGTTCCGCACCGTCGCCGAGACGGTGATCGCCACGCTCGGCAGGGGCCGCATCGAATATGTCGACTTCCCCGAGGAGCTGAAGGGCCGCTACCAGAGCTTCACCCAAGCCGACATGACGCGGCTGCGCGCCGCAGGATACAACGGCGCTTTCCGCGACGTCGAGACCGGGACGAAAGACTATGTCGAATGGCTGACGGCCCATCCATCCTCGTGATCGGCCCGCGCTGGGTCGGCGACATGGTCATGGCGCAGACGCTGTTCTCGGCCCTGAAGCAGGTCCACCCTGGCGCCGCGATCGACGTGATGGCGCCCGCCTGGGCCGGGCCACTCGTGGCGCGCATGCCGGAAATCCGCGCTTGGATCGACGCGCCTTTCGCCAGGAAGAAGCTGGAACTCGGCCTGCGCCGCCGTATCGGCCGCGGCCTCGCCGGGCGCTACGACCGCGCGATCGTCATGCAGGGCAACTGGAAAGCCGCGCTGGTGCCGTGGTTCGCCGGCATCCGGCGGCGCTCCGGCTATCGCGGCGAGATGCGCTTCGGCCTGGTCAACGACATGGCGACGCTGCCGCCGGAGCTGAAGCGCAAGACGGCCGAGGCGTTCTTCCGGCTCGCCGGTGGCGGCACGTTCCGCGCTCCGCACCTGACAGTCGACGAGGAGAACCAGGCGGCGCTCCTCGACGCGAACGGCCTTACGAAAGGCGGCTTCGCCGCGTTCATGCCGGGCGCGGAGTTCGGACCGGCCAAGCGCTGGCCGCCGGAGCGCTACGCCGAGCTGGCGCGGAACTTGATGGCGGACAACCTGCCCGTCGCGTTGCTCGGTTCGGCCAACGATCGCGCCGTGAGCTCGGAGATTGCGCGTCTCGCACCGGGCGCGGTCGACCTCGCCGGACGGACCCGCCTGGAGGACGCCGTCGACCTGCTCGCCGCCGCGCAGGTCGCCGTCACCAACGACAGCGGCCTTATGCACATCGCGGCGGCCGTCGGCACGCCGGTGGCCGCCGTCTACGGCTCGACCTCGCCGGAGAACACGCCGCCGCTGGCAGAGCGCCGCGAACTCGTGTGGCTCCGCCTCGACTGCTCGCCCTGCCACAAGCGCGAATGCCCGCTCGGGCATATGAACTGCCTGAACACGCTGGACGCGCGCATGGTCGAAGAGGCGGTGCGGAAACTGACGCGCCCCGGGCTGGCGGCATGAAGGTGCTCGTCGTCAAGACGTCGTCGCTGGGCGACGTCATCCACACGTTTCCGGCAGTGACCGACGCGCTGCGCGCGCGGCCCGACCTTACGCTCGACTGGTGCGTGGAAGAGCCGTTCGCCGGACTCGTCGCGCTTCATCCGGGCATCTCGACCATCCATCGCGTCGCGCTCCGCGGCTGGCGCAGGAGGTTGATGTCCGCGGACACATGGCGCGCCATGGCGTCGCTCTCACGCAGCCTGAAGGAAGCGAGATACGATCTCGTCATCGATGCCCAGGGATTGATGAAGAGCGCCGTCCTGGCGAGGCGTGCACGGGCGCCGATCAGCGGCTTCGACTGGTCGAGCGTCCGCGAACCGCTGGCAAGGCTCGCCTACCGCAACGCCTATGCGGTGCCGCGCGACCTTCATGCGATCACGCGCACGCGCATCCTGTTCGGCAAGGCGCTGGGCTACGAACCCGACCTGTCGCACCTCGACAACGGCATCGTGGCGCCGGCGGCGACGGATCCGGCCCGCGCCGCGCCGACGGCCTTCCTGCTGCACGGAACCAGCCGCGAGGCGAAGAAATGGCCGGTCACCAACTGGATCGAGACCGCCGCGGCACTCGCCGGGCAGGGCCTCATTCCCCTGACGACATGGTCGAATCCCACGGAGAAGGAAACGGCCGAGGCGATCGCATTGGCCGTACCGGCGACGATCGTCCTGCCAAAGTCGCCGCTGGCGGCGGTCGCCGGCGAGATCGGGCGGGCGAGCCTGGTGATCGGCGCCGACACCGGGCTGATGCACCTCGCCAGCGCCTTCGCCCTGCCGACGGTCGCCATTTTCGTCGCCACGAAACCCGGCCTGACCGGGCCGCTCGGCCCGCGGTCGATCGCGCTCACCCCTGAGGACGGGGATCGCGTCGCGCCGGGCCGCGTACTTGCCGCCGCGGCCGCGATGATGTCGCGAGAAGCTTGACGATCCGGGAAGGCCAGCGTCTAGCCGGACGATTCGGGCAGGCCAGCGTCTAGCCGGCCGTCAGCGCCACTGGACCTGGACGATCTCGTAGCCGCGGGCGCCGCCCGGGGCGATGACCTCGATGGCGTCGCCGACTTCCTTGCCGATGAGCGCGCGCGCGATCGGCGAGGAGATCGAGATGCGGCCGGACTTCACGTCCGCTTCCTGGTCGCCGACGATCTGGTAGGTCTTCTCTTCCTCGGTGTCCTCGTCGACGAGGACCACGGTGGCGCCGAACTTGACCTTGGCGCCGGAGAGCTTCGACACGTCGATGACTTCAGCGCGCGCGATCAGATCCTCGAGTTCGTTGACGCGGCCTTCGTTCAGGCTCTGCGCCTCCTTGGCGGCATGATACTCGGCGTTCTCGGAGAGGTCGCCGTGCGAGCGCGCCTCCGAGATCGCTTCGATGATGCGCGGACGCTCCTCCTGCTGACGCCAGCGGAGTTCTTCCCGGAGCGTCTGGAAGCCGTTTGCGGTCATCGGGACCTTGTTCATTTCCAACCTCATTCACGATCGATGCTGCGCCGCCCGTCCTTCGCGGAACGGCGCCAGGCAAAAAAGAAAACGGTCCGGCAGCCTTCGGCTAACGGAACCGTTTCACCTCAATTACCTGCAATATAGCAATTCCTCGGGGATTTTCACGCCAAAATTTCGCGCATCCGTTGCGCCAAGGATCGCTTGAGCCGCGGCGCCCGGTCACGCGCCGCGACGCCAGATTTCGTTCCGGCGCCGCGAAGGAGCGCCCGGCCTCAGCCGCGCGCCGCGAAAGTCTCGATTTGGCGCGCCAGTTCGGCATGCTCGGCGCAGCCCGATCCGCAGCGCTTTTCGATCTCCGCCAGTTGGCCGCGCGCGGCCTCGACGTTGCCGAGCTGCAGATAGGCCTCGCCGAGATACTCGCGCACCAGCGTGTAGTCGGGATCGGCGAGCAGCGCCTCCTGGTAGTAGCCGAGGCCGACCAGCACCCTGCCCTGCTTGCGATGCGAATAGCCGAGATAGTTGAGGATGCGCGGATCCGACTTGTCCGCCGCAAGGCTGAGCACGGTGATCGCCTCGCCGTAGCGGCCCGCCATGGCGAGGTCGCGCCCGGCCTCGTAGATGCTGTCGTCGTCGATCATCCCCTGCTGGGGGACCACGCATTTCTGCTTTACCTTGTCCCAGACCTCGCCCTGCTTGCATTGGGCGACCGTGTCGCCCGTGCCACCGTCACCGGCCGCAAGCGATGGACCGGCGATCGCGCCGGAGAAGAAGAGAGCGGCTGCCGCCGCGCGAAACGACCTGTTCATCGGTATCTCCTCGAAAGCCCCCAGCTGACGAACGCATTGCGGCGGTGATTATTCCCGTCGGCCACGCGATCACGACGACCTTACCACCTTGCTCCCGGGCGGGTTAAAAAGTCGCAGGCAGAGCCCGCGGAGCAACGTCCGCGTCGACCTCATGCGCGGAAGATCAGGGCGGCTCCGCCGGCAATGAGGGCGAAGCCGAGCAGGTGGTTCAACGTGAAGGCTTCCTTGAGATAAAGCACGGAGAACACGGCGAAGACGCTGAGCGTGATCACCTCCTGGATCGTCTTCAGTTCGGCGGCGCTGTAGGCCTGGATGCCGATGCGGTTCGCCGGCACCGCCAGCCAGTACTCGAAGAAAGCGATGCCCCAACTGGCGATCACCGCGACGTAGAGCGGCGCCGCCTTGTATTTGAGATGACCGTACCAGGCGAAGGTCATGAAGACGTTCGACGCGATCAGGAGGAGGACCGGCAGGACCTTGGGCGAAAGCAGAAGGGACATGGGAAGCGCCGTATCGAGGAGGACACGAGCATTTCGAACGCGCCGGAAGGTGTGTCAATTGGCGTCATCCGTGCTTGACAGGCATTTTGCCCTGCACCGGGGAATTGGGTTACTCTCGGCAGGCTTACAAGGAGGTGCACCGTGCAGCGGCCAATCGAGAGCGAATGGGAACTCGCCATAGACCCCGATACGGTCAGGATGTTCATCCTCAAGGCCAAGGCGATCAGCGCCGGGGTCAACGACGATTACGCCGACGGGAGCGAGCACGAGGTCGAACTCGACGCCGAGTCGCGTGACAGCCACCACCACGACGGCCTCGCCGAAGAGAAGGAAGACGACCTCACCGAAGAAGAGCTGCGGGAACTGATCGACGACCTCAACGTCGACGAATCCGCGGAACTCGTGGCGTTGGCCTGGATCGGCCGCGGCGACTTCGACGCGGCGGAATGGCAGGACGCGGTCGAGCAGGCGCGCCAGCGGGGCAACAAGCGGACGTCGTCTTACCTCCTGGGCATGCCCATGCTCGCCGACCATCTTGAGGCGGGCCTCGAGGCGCTCGGCGCCTGAGAACCGGGCGTCTGCCGGAAATGCCGCGGCGGGAGCAAACGCCCGCGCTGACCTTTCCTTTACTGTTGGCGGATAGTCTCGCGGGTCGTGTGTAGAGACGCGTCCCTTGTCCGACGGGCGTCCGGGACGTCGACGCAACGCGGGAACGGCCGCATGTCCACGATACGCCAGCCCATTTTTCGATTCGCTCTCATCGTCGGCGTCGCGCTTGCCGGCTGCAGCACAGACGATGCCCTGTCGCTGCGACCCGACGTCGACGTCGCCACGCGGACCGCAGCCGTTGCCGGCGGCGGCCTGCGCGACCTCGTGCCTTCGGACCCCTACCTCGCCGGCTATCCGCGGCTCGATCCGCCCTTGGAATCGACGCCCGCCGTCATGCCCGCCGACGAGGTGACGTGCCGCGACGATCTGCGCCGCCTCGACGTCGAATACGCCGATCTCGCCCCGATCAACGACGGCGGCGCCTGCGGCATCGACTTCCCGGTAAAGGTGTCGGCGATCGGCGGCATCGCGATGAAACCGGCGGCGACGCTGCGCTGCGAAATGGCGGCGACCCTCGCCACCTGGGCGAAGAAGGAACTCGTTCCGGCCGCCCGCACCCGCTACTTCTCCGGCGTCAAGGCCATCCACCAGGGCTCGAGCTATTCGTGCCGGAACGTGCGCGGCACGGGCCGGGCTTCGGAGCACGCCCGCGGCAATGCCCTCGACGTCATACGCATCGAACTGAACAACGGGCGCGACATCGATGTGCGCAAACCCGGCTGGTTCGCCTTCCGCCAGCGCGGCTTCCTGAACACGGTTCGTTCGGATGGCTGCGACTACTTCAACACCGTGCTCGGTCCCGGCTACGATTCCGACCACAGGGACCATTTCCACTTCGACATCAGGCCGCGCCGCAACGGCTATCGCGCCTGCCACTGACTGCGGGCTGTACTGAATCCCGGATCGGGCCGCCCTCGACGCCGTTCCAGCGAAACCGGCCGCGCCGAAGCTTTTGCCCACGCGCGACGGGTGATAAGGAACCGCCATGGTTTATTTCGAAATCGCCGTCGTCGCGGTCCTGATCGTCCTCAACGGCCTGCTTGCCATGTCCGAGCTCGCCATCGTCTCGGCGAGGCCGGCGCGACTGAAAGCGATGGCCGAGCGCGGCGTCTCCGGCGCCAACCGCGCGTTGCGGCTGAGCGAGAATCCCGGCCGCTTCCTCTCCACCGTGCAGATCGGCATCACGTTGGTTGGCGTCCTGTCCGGCGCCTTCTCCGGGGCGACGCTGGGCGGCCGCCTGGCCGGAGTCCTTGCCGCGACCGGCCTGAGCACGGCGCTCGCCAACGCCTTCGGCGTCGGCGTCGTGGTCGCCGTCATCACCTATGCCTCGCTGATCGTCGGCGAACTCGTCCCCAAGCAGATCGCCTTGCGCAATCCCGAAGGCATCGCCGTTCGCGCCGCGCCGTCCATGGCGCTGCTCGCAAGGATCGCCGCTCCCGTCGTCTGGCTGCTCGACATTTCCGGCAAAGCCGTGCTGTGGCTGCTCGGGCAGCAAGGCGAAGGCCCGGACAAGGTGACCGACGAGGAGATCAAGATGCTCGTCGCCGAAGCCGAGCATCACGGCACCATCGAGGCCGACGAACGCAAGATGATCGCCGGCGTGATGCGGCTCGGCGACCGCGCCGTGCGCGCCCTGATGACGCCGCGCACCGACGTCGACTGGCTCAATCTCGACGCCGACGAGGCGACCATCCGCAAGCTGCTGCTGGAGACGCAGCACTCGCGCCTGCCGGCCGGCGAAGGCTCGGTCGACGCCATGGTCGGCGTCGTGCAGACGCGCGAACTGCTCGCCGCGGCGCTGGCCGGCGGCCGCATCGATGCGCGCCGCCACGTCCGCGCGGCGCCGATCGTGCACGACCAGGCCGACGCCCTCGACGTGCTCGCGACGCTGAAGGAGGCGGACGTGCCCGTGGCGCTCGTCCATGACGAGTACGGCCATTTCGAGGGTCTGGTCACGCCGGCCGACATCCTCGAGGCGATCACCGGCGTGTTCCGCTCGGACCTCGACGCGGACGATCCGGTGATGGTGCGCCGCGACGACGGCTCCTGGCTGCTCGCCGGCTTCATGCCCGCCGACGAGATGGCCGACCAGCTCGGCATCGAGATTCCCGAGAGCCGCGACTACGACACGCTGGCCGGCTTCCTGCTGTCGCTGTTCCACCACCTGCCGGCGACCGGCGAAGCGGTGGAGGCGCAAGGGTGGCGCTTCGAGGTGGTCGACCTCGACGGGCGCCGCATCGACAAGGTGCTGGTCGCGCGCGTGGCGGAATCGGCGCCGGCCGCCGCGCAGCGATAACCCCCGAAAACGAAAAGGGCCGCGCGACGCGCGACCCTTCCGTCCTGGGAGGAAAGCTGGAAACGGCTTGCTCAGGCGGCCTTGGCGGCAACCTTGGCTGCCTCGGCGCCGCGCGCGGCCTTCAAGGCCTGCGCCCACCAGGAAAGCTGGCCGAGCATGTCGCCGGCGGCAGCGGTGATGTGCGGGAAGTCGGCGATCGGCTTGCCTTCCTTGATCGCGACATAGTCGGCCCAGACGATGTGGACGGCCGCGCGCACCGGCGCCATCTGCAGTTCCACCGCGTTGAGGCGCAGCTGCTCGATCGCACGGGCCCCGCCGACGCCGCCGTAGCCGACGAAGGCGGCCGGTTTGCGGTTCCACTCGGTGTAGGCG
>CAYJMY010000030.1:26317-29949 GCA_964371125.1 uncultured Mesorhizobium sp.
GTGTAGGCGTAGTCGAGCGCGTTCTTCAGCACGGCGCTCGGGCCGCGATTGTATTCGCCGGTGACGAAGACGAAGCCGTCGAACTCGGCGACCTTCTTCTGCCACTTCTGCGCGACCTCGTTCTTCGACGGAACCCAGGCCGACGAGGCGACCTCGTCGAAGAAGGGCAGCGGGTAGTCGCGCAGGTCGAGGACTTCGACGTCGAGGTCGCCGCGCTCGGCGGCGAGCTTGGCGATCCAGGCGGTCGGGACGTCGGCGAAGCGGGCTTCCCGCGTCGAGCCGACAACCACCGCGATCCGGGGCTTGGACATGTCATTCTCCTTTGAAAACTTGCTGGTAACCAATGGATACCGGCGCTATATAAGTGACCGGTTTTGCAGCGCACAAGGAGGCACTTTCTTGAAACCAAGGCACCCGCACCGCACCGAGGACTGCCGCGCGGTCTCCGAAATCCTGCAGCGCGTCGGCGACAAATGGACCGTGCTCGTGGTGGGCAAACTGGGCGACGGACCGATGCGTTTCAACGAGCTCCGCCAAGCCGTCGGCGGCATCTCGCAGAAGATGCTGACGACCACGCTCCGCGGCCTGCAACGCGATGGATTCGTTACGAGAACCGTCTTCCCGACGATCCCGCCGAGGGTCGACTACGAGCTCACCGAACTGGGCCGCGAACTGCTCGTTCCGGTGAACGCTTTGGGCGACTGGGCGAGGAAGAACACGGCCCGCGTCAACGCGGCGCGGGCGCGTTTCGACGCGGAGGAAAAGGCGGCGTAGGGGGCTTTCGGTGACGGTGTGTTCACCGAAGCGGAACGGCGGGCGATTGGAAGATCGGCGACTGTTTTGCCGCTCTAAAGCAGCCTGCCTTGTGTGGATGACCAGCTAGCTGCCGTCGGGCATCAGGGAACTAGATGGCTGGGCAAGACCCACCTCCAACTCCATCAACCGCCCGGCGGCGAAGCCGATTATCTCGCGCAGAAGATCGGCGTCGTAGATCTTTTCCACGAGCGCGCTCAGGTTCATCATGTCTTCGGCCATCGGAGGTCCTTCCAGTGATAGACTGGTGTCGCAACCAGACCCTACGGGAAAGCGCCGATGACCACCGCGCTAACCAACTGCTCCACTCCCAAGGACGTCATCCGCTCCTCTAACGCGGCCAGAGCGCCAGTGCTCGCTCGAAGAGCATTGCACCGCGCTCTAGAATTGTCTCCTCGTTCCAATCGTCCTGCACCGTGAGATCCTGATTAATCGGCAGAAGCGAATGCTTCAAGAGCGCCGGGCGCTTGAGCGTCCACGCTGAGTTCGATTGCGCCGTATTCAGTGCGGCGCTGAGAATCGTCATGTTGCCGATCGTTTGCAGGATCGTTTCACGCCTGCGAGTTGCCGCGGCACGCGCATCGTCGGCGGGTGCCCTCATCAGCTCCATGAAGTCCATGCCCTTATTGCCGTCAGAAAGAGGCCAGTTATCCGTCCAGGACTGGGGCAGAATATGTTCGATGCTAGGCGCGACCGTGAAGCTAACGGACTCGGCCTTGGCCGACATAAAGGTCTGGTTGAGTCGCCGGTATAGATGCACAAGCTTCGGTGAATTCATTGGCCCATATACCGGCTTGTGCAACCATGCCTCTCGGAACGTCGCGTCGTCCGGCCAGACAGAGGATTCGCCAGATTGCGTCGATAGCGCAGTATGAAGCGCGTTCGCCGTGAAACCGTCCTTGCGCAGGTTTCGTGTCAATGCCAGAAATATCTTGTTGTAATTCTTCGTTGTGTAGTTGCAGACCGCACGGCGCAGAAAGTAACTCTCAAGAATGGTTGATACACTTTTCCATTCCTCGTCTGAAAGATCGGCATCCAGCATGGCGAGCAGAAGCGGATAAGAGGTGCGGATGTCGAAGTCTTCAAGGAACGTCGCCAGCTCGTATATCACATCGTCCTGGTCCGGCGAGACAATGCGCCGGAAATGCTCACCTTGCCCCGACAGCGCCGCCAGTTCCGCCTCGACGGACTTGAACGGAACTTCCTGTTCAATCCAGTGGCGGTACTCCACGTAGAGGTGCTTGATGGGAATATCCTGCCCCTGCCGGCTGGCCAAAAAATGCTGCATGAACAGATCGCTGCGCGGACGGTTCAAGCGGCCTTGCTTGACCTCCTCGCGCCAGAACTCGTCATCGAATGAACTCCAGTACTTCTTGTATGCAGCTTCGACGTCCAAACCGTCGCGGTTTGCGCGGAAGAAGATGTAGTTGCGCAGGAGATCGGCGGGTAGGAGAGGCTGGCCCCGCGCGTTCAGCGTCTCAAAGATAACCTGCGGATCATCGTCTTTTTGTAGGTCGATGACGACGACCATGAGCGCGTTGCGGAGCGTCTGAAAACAGGTATCGAGCCGCTCCTTGAGCGCGAAGTATGCAGCAATCGGCTCTTCGCCCTCTTCACCCAGGAAGAACGCCTTAAGCTGATCAAAAAAGTACAGATAGGCCTCGATCATACGAGGCCGCGGCTCGAACTTCCGCGCATAGGGTTTGCGCCGCAAGGGGTGCCTTCTCAGGACCTCGTCCCGAGAGCCCGATGCAACGGCATCCTCAAACTGCTTGCGGTCCAGTTGTGTCGGCCAGACCTTGAAGCGATCGATTTCAAGGTTCGCCATCATCCCGGTGTTGAAGATGAACTTTTCGCATTCGTTAGCAAGTTCAGTGCATTCCTGCGACCGGCAGAAATCCCTGTAGGCTGCTAAAAACAGCTGCAGGGTGGTGAGGCGTTGCTGACCGTCGATGACCTGGCGCACGACAACGTGCCCCGTTGGTGTCTGCTTCTGATCGAGCACCATCGCGCCGAGGAAGTGAACGGGCGCGTTGGTCCGTCCTTCCATGGCCTCGGTGAATTTACGGGAAATATCCTCCCACAGCGGCAGCCATTGCTGCTCTTCGGTCCAAACGTATTGCCGCTGGAATAGCGGCACATCGAGCCTTTGCTTGGCATCGAAGACAGCCAGCAGTGAAGTCTTGTGAACGTCCATGATTCCCCACCCAAGTTTGCTTTAACAATGAAGGCAAGTCGACCAAGCTAACAAGGACGCATTTTACGACAGCTTGGCAAGGACGGGTTCATCCCGTCCGTAGGTGACACAACTCGAATCTTGGCGAAGGCGTTGGAATCCCGCCTGCTGGATTTACATTCTAGAAGGGATGCCGCCCAAGCCGGAAAAAGCCGACGGAGGAGCGATCCTATCGTCAAAGAGAACGAGAACAGCCCCGGCCTTTACGGAGAGGGTAGTCGGCTGACAGTTATGTGATGTTGTGAGGCGGAAATAGCCGTTCTCCCTCACCCCGCCGGCACGGGCTTCGGCTTGCCGTCCCTGTCGAGCGCGACCATAACGAAGTCGGCGTCGGTGACCTTCTCCATCAGGTCGGAAAGGTAGCGCTGCGCCCAGGCCTCGACCTTCAGCACCATCGAGGTGCGGCCGACGCGGTCGATGTGGGTGTAGATGCACAGCGTGTCGCCGATCTTCATCGCCTTGGCGAAGGACATTTCCTTCACCGCCGCGGTGACCACCCTGCCCTTGGCGCGCTCGGCGGCGCGGATGCCGCAGGCGAGGTCCATCTGCGCCATGACCCAGCCGCCGAAGATGTCGCCGGCGG
>CAYJMY010000030.1:29959-33204 GCA_964371125.1 uncultured Mesorhizobium sp.
CGGCATGGCGAGCGTGCGCAGCGTCAGTTCCCCGTTCGGCCTGATTCCCGTCCCGGACATGCGCGGCTCCCCTGGCGTCGATGCTTTTCCGTAGCCAGCGCGGCGCGGAGCGTCAACAAGGCGGCTCTCCCGACAGCGGCCTGTCAGGAGGATAGGGCCGCCTGTCTGGCGCTTGGGGACCCGGCGGGACTACAAGGCACGCCCGACAGAGGACCAGCCGCATGAACCCCCGCCCCGAACGCCGCTTCCGCGCGGCCCTGCCCTTCATCTTGGTCACCGCCGCGCTCGACATCATGGCGATGGGCATCGTCATCCCCGTGCTGCCGTCGCTGATCGAGCAGTTCGCCGGCTCGAACGCCGACGCCGGCTGGATCAACGGCCTGTTCGTGGCGCTGTGGGCGGGCATGCAGTTCGTCGCGTCGCCGGTGATCGGCTCGCTGTCCGACCGTTTCGGGCGTCGGCCGGTCATCCTGCTGTCGGCATTCGGGCTGGCCTGCGACTACGTGCTGATGGCGGTGGCGCCGAATCTCTGGTGGCTGGCGCTCGGCCGCATCGTCGCCGGCATCACCTCGTCGTCGTTCACCACGGTGTTCGCCTACATGGCCGACATCACCCCGGCGGAAGGACGCGCCCGCGCCTACGGGCTGATCGGCGCCGCCTTCAGCGCCGGCTTCGTCGCCGGGCCGGTGGTCGGCGGCCTGCTCGGCGAGATTTCGCCGCGGGCGCCGTTCTGGTTCGCAGCCGCCCTGAGCGGCGCGGCCTTCCTCTACGGGCTGCTGGTGCTGCCGGAATCGCTCGAGGCGAAGAACAGGGCGGCGTTTTCCTGGCGCCGCGCCAACCCGTTCGGCGCGCTGAAACTGCTCTCCTCGCATCCCGAGCTCGGCGGGCTCGCCGTCGTCAACTTCCTGCTGCACTTCGCCCACCACGTCTTCTCGGCGGTGTTCGTGCTCTACGCCGCGCTGCGCTACGGCTGGGGGCCGATCGAGGTCGGCGTGCTGCTGGCGCTGGTCGGCGTGCTCGACATGATCGTGCAGGGGCTCATCGTCGGCCGCGCCGTCGCCCGCTTCGGCGATCGCGCGGTGATGGTGTTCGGCCTGTTCGGCGGCGCGCTCGGCATCTGCCTGATGGGGCTGGCGCCGACGGCGCTGCTGTTCACGCTGGCGATGTTCCCCAACGCGCTCTGGGGCCTCGCCATGCCGACGCTGCAGTCGCTGATGACGCGTCGCGTCGGCGAAAGCGAGCAGGGACAGCTGCAGGGCGCCAACATGAGCGTGGCGAGCATCGCCGGCGTCGCCTCGCCGCTGTTCTTCGGCGCGCTGTACACCGCCACGGCCGCTAACACGGCGACAGTCTACCTTCCCGGCGCATCGTTCCTCGTCGCCGCGGCCGTGCTGCTTGCGGCGGCGGTCATCGGCTGGATCGTCGCCCGCCAGGCGGCGCGCGCCGAAGCGCCCGCCTGACGGTCGCCGACGGGCCGCGACAGTCGTATTTTCCACAGGCGATGCCGGAAGGCTGCCTGCGCAGGATGGCGCCGGACGGCTACCTTGGCCACGGTGCGCCTCCTTCCGGCCTGACGGGTTCTCATGCAGAGTTTCGATTTCATCGTCGTCGGCGCCGGCTCGGCCGGCTCGGTCGTTGCCGAGCGGCTGTCGGCCAGCGGCCGCTTCTCCGTCCTCGTGCTCGAGGCCGGCGGCAGCGACCGCCGCTTCTACGTGCAGATGCCGCTCGGCTACGGCAAGACGTTCTTCGACCCGGCGGTGAACTGGAACTACAGGGCCGAGCCCGACCCGGGGCTGGCCGGCAATGCCGACCACTGGCCGCGCGGAAAGATCCTCGGCGGCTCGAGCTCGATCAACGCCATGGTGTGGATCCGCGGCGCGCGCGAGGACTATGACGGCTGGCGCGACGCCGGCAATCCCGGCTGGAGCTATGACGACCTGCTGCCGGCCTTCAAGGCGATCGAGGACAACCAGGCCGGCGCGAACACGTGGCGCGGCAAAGGCGGCCCGATCCACGTCACCGACGTGTCGCCCGCCGTCCACCCGCTGACCCATCGCTACATCGAGGCGGGAAAACAGGCGGGCCTGCCCTTCAACCCCGACTTCAACGGCGAGAGCCAGGAGGGCGTCGGCATCTACCAGATCTCGACCAAGGGCGGGCGGCGCATGTCGGCGGCGCGCGCCTTCCTCCGGCCGGCGATGAAGCGGAAGAACGTGCGCGTCGAGACCGGCGCACTGGCGACGCGCATCCTCTTCGAGGGCCGCCGCGCGGTCGGCGTCGAGTACCAGCAGAACGGCCAGACCAGGCAGGCCCGCGCCGGGCGCGAGGTGATCCTCAGCGGCGGCTCGATCAACTCGCCGCAGCTCCTGCAGCTGTCGGGCGTCGGGCCGGGACCGCTGCTGCAGTCGCTGGGCATCGAGGTGTTGCACGCCAACGCCAATGTCGGCGCCAACATGCAGGACCATGTCGGCATCAACTACACGTTCAAGGCGAAGTTGCCGACGCTGAACTCCGTCCTGCGCCCCTGGTGGGGCAAGGCGCTGGTCGGCATGCGCTATCTTCTGACCGGCACAGGGCCGCTGTCGCTGTCGATCAACAATGGCGGCGGCTTCTTCCGCACCGATCCGACGCGCGGGCGGCCGAACATGCAGCTCTATTTCCAGGCCTTCTCGACGGTGATTCCCAGGGCCGGCGAGCGGCCGCTTCTCACTCCCGACCCATGGCCGGGCTTCTCGATCGGGCTCTCCAACGCGCGGCCCTCCTCGCGCGGCGAGATCATGATCCGCTCGGCCGACCCGCGCCAGTATCCCAGAATCGTCGCCAACGCCTATTCGACCAACCACGATGTGGAGGAAATGCTGGCGGCGGTGAAGTTCGCACGCAGGATCGCCGCGCAGCCGGCCATCGCCGAGGTGATCGCGGAGGAAGTGCTGCCCGGACCTTCGGTGCAGTCCGACGCCGACCTGATCGACGATTTCCGCCGCCGTTCCGGCACGGTCTACCACCCCTGCTCGACCTGCCGCATGGGGCCGGATCCCGCGACGTCCGTCGTCGATCCGCGGCTCAAGGTGCACGGCATTGAGGGCCTTCGCGTCATCGACGCCTCGATCTTCCCCGGCAACATCACCGGTAACACCAACGCCCCGGCGATCATGACGGGGTGGAAGGGCGCGGAACTGGTGCCGGAGGATGCGAATGTATGATTCCGAAGGGATGCGGGCTCTCCACAGCGCCCCCCTCTGGCC
>CAYJMY010000031.1:0-3216 GCA_964371125.1 uncultured Mesorhizobium sp.
AACGGTTCAAACATGGGGGGGGGGGGGGTGCACCCCCCCCCCCCCTTTGTGGGGCGGGGTCAGGGGTGGGGGTATCCATAGGCGACCGCCCCCGACAGGAAGCCTGGCCTTCAGCCGCGCGACAGCAGCGCGTCGTTCAGCGCCCACATGTCCTTTTCCTCGGGCGCCGTCTCCAGCTCGAGCACGGGAATGCGCGCCCGCAGATGATCGTGGTGGGTGCGTACGCCGTATTCGAGGTCGGACAGATAGAAGCCGCCGAACGCCTCCGACACCATCGATTCGTTCGACCAGACAGAGAGCTGCACATCCTCGGCCATGGTGTCGCGGTCGATGCGGAAGGCGAGGTAGCGCGCCGCCGCCTGTTCGCGGCTTTCGTCGGCGTAGCGGTAGATGGCGCCGCGCAGCATCGTCTCGCCCGTCGACAGCGGAAACTCCTGGTAGAATTGCACCGTCTCCGGCGTGATCGCGATCACCGCGTTGGGGAACAGGCCGTAATAGATCCACGCCTCGCGCAGGTGCTCGGGTAGGAACGCCGGCCGCGGCGCGATCCGGACGTAGTTGCGCACGCTCCAGCGGCGGCCGGCATGCGGGTTGTAGGTGGCGAACGAGCGCGACACGCCGTTGACGAAGGGCTCGTCGAAATAGGTGGCGCCGTAGAGGTCCTGCAGCGCCGGATGCGCCATGGCGACGTGGTAGCCTTCGTTGTCGACGTCGCGGACCGACTTCCAGTTGACCGGGCTGGTCTGCGTCCAGATGCCCCAGGAGGGCAGCATCTCGGCGCTCCTGTAGTGGGCGAACTCGGTTTCCACCGACTTCATCAGTTCGGCCACGGCGGGCTGCGGCCCCGGCCGGAAGCGGATGAAGATGAAGCCCATCCACACCTCGGTCTCGATCTGCTGCAGGCCGAACGCCTCCTTGTCGAGGTCGGGGAAGGAGCGCGGCCGCGCCGCGCCGCGCAGCGTGCCGTCGAGATTGTAGACCCAGCCGTGGAACGGGCAGACCAGCGCGTTCTTGCAGTTGCCCTGGTTGTCGGCGACGACGCGGCTGCCGCGGTGCCGGCACATGTTCAAAAAGCCGCGCACGACGCCGTCCTTGCCGCGCACCACCAGGGCCCGCTCGCCGACCACGTCCATGGTCAGGTAGTCGCCGGCATCGGGGACGTCCGAGACATGCCCGATGATCTGCCAGTGGTTTCGGAAGACGTGCTCCTTCTCCAGCTCGAGAAGGGCGGGACTATGATAGCTCCAGCCCGGCAATCCACGCCGGTCCCAATCGTTAGGGACCGCCACTTCGAACAGGTGACGGTTCATATGAATTCTCGTTATTGTTGAACGTTCATTCAATATAAATCACAATTCATATTGAAATGCAATGCGTTAGTGGAATGTGGCGAAATCTGGGCCCGGCGTTTGCCCTGCCGCCCGCCGGTGATCGCCGGCAAAAACGCCGGATTTTCCGCAGCTTACCGGGGGACTTGGCTGCTGCCGGCCGGCCGGTGTAAATCTCGCCCATGACCCTCGGAAATGAGACCCGGCGCCCCGCCAAGGTCGTGCTCGTGCGCCACGGCGACGAGCCGCCGGACGACCGCGTCAGCGTCTTCCTTCACGAGAACGGCTTCGAGCCGGTCTGGCGCCGGCCCTTTGCCGGCGAGCCGCTCGGCGACCTCGGCGACGACGTCGCCGGCAGCGTCGTCTACGGCGGCAAGTACGCCGTCTACGAGACGGGGGAATATCCCTTCCTGCTCGACGAGGCCCGCTGGATCGAGGCCTGCATGAAGAAGGGCGTGCCGCTGCTCGGCATCTGCCAGGGCGGCCAGCAGATCGCCCATGTCATGGGCGCCCGTGTCGGGCCGCCGCCGTCGGGCGCGCACGAATTCGGCTACTACGAGCTTCGCCCGACCGATGTCGGCCGCGATTTCCTGCCCGCGCCGATCCATGTCGTCCAGTCGCATTTCCACACCTTCGACATCCCGGCCGGCGCCGTCCGTCTCGCCGGATCGGATCTCTTCGCCAACCAGGCGTTCCGCGCCGGCGACACCACCTACGCCATCCAGTTCCATCCGGAAGTCACCGTCGAGGGCTTCCGCCGCTGGCAGGCGTCGCCCTGGGCCTACTACGGCAGGCCCGGTGCGCAGACGCGCGAGGAGCAGGACCGCCTCATGCATCGCCACGACGCCGCCCAGGCGGCGTGGTTCTACGGCTTCCTCGGCAGGCTGTTCGCGCAAGGCGCCTGAGCGGCCGCCGGTCTGCCGACACAGCGGACAGCGTTCGCGCTGCAGCCCAAGGCAATCACAAATGTTGGCACCCCCACCCCTGACCCCTCCCCACAAGGGGGAGGGGAACACGTCGATGCTTCGGCTCATCGCGGAAAACGCCGGTTACGATCGAAGCCTCGGCCTCGGCGATCCCCTCCCCCTTGTGGGGAGGGGTAGGGGTGGGGGTAGGCCGCTGGATGACGTCACGGTGTTTTCAAATACGAAAGCCCTACCCTTCGGCCCGCCGCCCCGCCCTGCCTCCACGGCGGCCATTTGCCCGAAAATGTGGCAAACCTGCCCGTATCATTGTTTCATACCTGTTACACTGCTCCGAAAGTCGCAGCATCGGGCAGAAACAAAGGCGGCCTAAAAAGCTTCCCATAGGGAACTCGACAAGGGCAACGACAATGCTCACCAGACAGACCGCTCCAGCCGCCGCCGCGCACCCCGCCGGCCCCGTTCGCGGATTCGGCATCCCCGAGATCGCGCTGCGCCGCCGCTCGGCCGAACACCCGATGGCCATGTTCGCGGTCATCGTCACCGCCGCCTTCGCCTCCATGGTGGCCATGTCCTTCGAGGGTCCCGCGGTCGCCGCCGTTCCGGGCGCGCCGGTCCGGATCGCCGACACCGACCGCACCACGGCCAAGACCGACCGGCTTCCCGCCAGTGAGGCCGAGCGCGCCTGCCGCGGCCAGGCCTGGGGCAGCGAGACGCTCGACTGCCTGGTGATGATCGCCCGCGAGGCCGGCAAGTCCGACAACCAGATTCGCCTGATCGCGGCGGCGGAGCCCAACCGCGACGCGCCGAACGTCTTCTGAGGACCGATCCCCCGGACCCTCGACCCCCCGCTCCTCCCCATTTTCCTTCCAGTCGCTCCGGCCTTGGTCGTCCCTTCCGACCAGGGCCGCTTTTTTTTGCGCGGGGGGTCCCAACCCCGAGGGGGGGGGGTGGGCGGGCCGGGG
>CAYJMY010000031.1:3226-32860 GCA_964371125.1 uncultured Mesorhizobium sp.
GTCCCCCTCCCCCTTGTGGGGAGGGTGGCCGCGAAGCGGCCGGGTGGGGTCGTCTCGTCAAAGCGCCGGCGCAACTCTTTGCCCCCACGGATGTGCGGGGTGAGGTGGTTTGCGCAGCGAGCCGCTGAGGGGCCTTGGCGCCGCCCAACGCCCTCGTCTTCCCATGGCGGAGCCGGAGCGCAGCGAAGGCGGAGACCCGGGACCGGAACGCAGCGGCCGCGCGGGGCGCCGTGCGTCGGATTTGGGGGGCGAAAGCTGACTTTCCGGTCTGGTCCGCAGTGGGTCCGAAGCCGATATTCCCGAACGGCGGGCCGGTACCGGCCGGCCCTATCACCCGATCAATCGAAAGGCGGTTCCAGCCAGCGCGCATGCGGCCAACACCCAGGCCATCGATACACCGAACCTGAATATGGCCAGCATCGCCCCGGTGGTCAGCGCGATCGCCGCCCAGTTCGCGCTGGTGAGGACGGGCACGTCGATGATCAGGCCGAGGATGCGGGTGTCGATCACGGCGGCGAACAACACATGCATTGCGAACCAGATCGCCAGGTTGAGGATGACGCCGACGACCGCGGCGGTGATCGCCGACAGCGCTCCGGACAACGCCGTATTTCCGCGCAGGCGCTCGATGAAGGGCGCGCCGAGGAAGATCCACAGGAAACACGGCACGAATGTCATCCAGGTGGTGAGTACCGCGCCGAGCGACGCCGCCAGAAGCGGCTCCAACCCGCCGGCATCGCGGTATGCACCAAGGAATCCGACGAACTGGACGACCATGATGAGCGGGCCGGGCGTCGTCTCGGCCATGCCGAGCCCGTCCAGCATTTCGCTGGGACGGAGCCAGCCATAGGTCTCGACCGCCTGCTGAGCGACATAGGCGAGCACAGCATAGGCGCCGCCGAAGGTGACCACTGCCATCTGGCTGAAGAACAGGGCGATGCGGGAGAAGACGTTGTCCCACCCTAGAGCGGCAACGAGCATGATAGCGGGCACCAGCCATAGCGCCAGGAACACCGCCGAGACCCGCAGCGACCAGCCAATATTCGGCTTGGCATGGGCGGGGACGCCTTCGCCGAGAGCCGAATCCGCATCGGACAGCGCAGTGCCGGAACCCGCTCCGTGGCTGCCGCCGACACGGAAGGCGGAAAGCCCGGCGCGCCCTCCCAGATAGCCGACTATGCCCGCCGCCAGAACGATGAGCGGGAACGGCGCCCCAAGGAGGAAGATCGCGACGAAGGAA
The DNA here is from genome assembly GCA_964371125.1 of uncultured Mesorhizobium sp. Classification (GTDB taxonomy): domain Bacteria; phylum Pseudomonadota; class Alphaproteobacteria; order Rhizobiales; family Rhizobiaceae; genus DUSC01. Next base: position 4,467 of record CAYJMY010000031.1, read on the forward strand.
GCCGCGGCGATGGCGCGCATCACGCTGTTGTTCAGCGCGCGCTTTCCTATGCGGTGGACCGCATGCAGCACGATCGCAAGCACTGCCGCCTTCAAGCCAAAGAACAGTCCTTCGACGAACGGAACGTTTCCGAAGAGCACGTAGACGTGGCTGAGCGCGAGGATCGACAGGAAGCCGGGCAGGATGAACAGCGTGCCCGCGACGAGGCCGCCCTTCGTCTTGTGGAGCAGCCAGCCGATATAGACCGCCAGCTGCTGCGCCTCGGGCCCCGGCAGCAGCATGCAATAGTTGAGCGCGTGCAGGAACCGGTTCTCGCCGATCCAGCGCTTTTCCTCGACCAGGATGCGGTGCATGACCGCAATCTGGCCTGCAGGTCCGCCGAAGGAGAGCGCGGCCACACGTGCCCAGACGCGCAGCGCCTCCCCGAAGGGAATGCCGTGATCGCGGCCTGCGGCCACGGGCGCGACCGTTACGGTTTCGGCGGCGCCGCTCATGGCTTGCCGCCGCCCTTTGCCGACGGCCAGTTGTGCGTCTCGCCCGTCGCATCGCGTGCCCAGCGATAGAACGCGTCGTAGAGTGTCATCCCCGCCTCTAGTTGGCTAAGGTCGTCGGAGAAGATGCGCGACAGGCCGAGCGATGCGGCCAACAGCCCCGCCGCTTCCGGTTCCAGGTCGAGGCGGGCGGTGTCGGCGGACCGCACGATGCGCGCCAGACGAAGCAGCGGCTCGGTCGTCAAGTCGAACTCCTCGACCATGACGTCGAAGGTGCACAGTTCGCCGCGATGGCTCCAGAACACGTTCTCGATATCGAACGGCGTCGCGCAGAAGCGGTCGGCGACGGCCTCGACTTCCAGTGGTGCTACAAACAGGAAGACGGCGGCGGGATCGACGAAGCGGCGGATCAGCCAGGGACAGGCGATGCGGTCGATCTTCGGACGCGCCCGCGTCACCCATATCGAGCGCCCGTTCCCGTCGCGGGGCGGGATGCGCGCGTCAGGCACGGCCGGAAGGCCCGAAGCCACCCACGCCTCGAAGCCTCCCTCCAGCGACTCGGCCGCTATGCCGCCGTGACGCAGCCACGCGGCGACGCCTTCGCTGAGTTTCTTGCCCTTCTGGCAGATCACGACCGCTGAGGTAGAACCCAGGCTGCCGCTCCAGTCCGTAACCGACGCGTGCGGCCTCCGGATGGACCCGGGCACCAACCGGGTATCGGTGGCAAAGTCCTCGTCGGTTCGGACGTCGATGAGCGTTGGGCAGCCTGGCGTCCCGAACAGGCGGGAAAGCTTGTCGACAGATATGGTGGTGGGAGATGGCATGGCGCGTCCTCCGTTGCCGGGTTGATGGACGCGATTCTTGGGCCGGAGCCTCGTGGGGAGACCGCAGTCCCCATGGACGTCTTCTCGCGCAGCAGACGCATGGCTGTCAAGGCGGTCGATCCAACGAGAAGTCTCGGCTTCAGGTTCGGGCGGCTAAACGTCCGATATGAACCGCCTTCCCGCCGCCCCGCATCGCTACGCTCGACCGCGCTGTCGCGACGCGTCGCCTTGCCCGCCGGCAACCCCGTCCGGCCGCGCGGAGGCCACGCCCCGCCGACCCTACCCCATGTCGGGGATTCGCGAACCGGATCCTCCACCCCCTCCAACGAAATCAACGCCTTCCGCGATTTATACCCCGATCCGGCCCCGATTTTATCCCCCTCCCGAAAAGCCCCGGCAGGATAGGCGCGGGCGAAGGAGGCCCGGAGATGGCGGGTGCGTTGCAGGACAGGGGGACGTTTCGGGGCATCGCGGCGACGCTGCTGGCGCTCGCGCTCCTCGCCGAGCGCGTCGCTGGCCGCTCCTTGCCCGTCCGTTTCGTCGTCCTTGCCATCCTCGGCCGGGCCGAGGCGATCGCGCGCGGCTTCGTCGCGCGATCGACGGCGACGTTGATCGCCGAGGCAATCGAGGCCGGCTGCCCGGACCTGCCCGACCTCGCCTGCCTCGACGAACCGCATGGCCCGCACTACGGCGCAGCCGATGCCGTGCTGCTCGCGCTGCGCCTGCGCATCCTCGCCGCCGTGCTCGGCATGTTTTCGGACGCGGACGACATCGGTGACGACCCTTCCGCCGGCTTCTGCGACGACCGTTCCACCGGCTGGCTTGTCAACTGGCCCACCGTCGCGGCACTCGGCGCTGGCGAAGCACCGCTCCCGCCGCTGATCCTCGTCGTCCGGCTTCCCGCCAGCCGCTGCCCACTCCGGCCGTACGACACTTCGTGACGATCTCCGGCCTGCGACCGCATCTTTAAATCCGCAAATCCGCCATGCCCTCCCGGGCACGATCCTGCTTGTCTGCGAAGAAGAGCGCCGCCGCCGGCGCTGCCGATCTCCCCCCTCGTGGGGGAGATCGGCAGCTTCGATCGTCCGCCTGTCCTGATCCCGAGGTGCGAGCCCGGCCAGGCTCGACGAAAGACGATGGCGGAAAGCTCCAGCCAAGGCACCCCCACCCGACGCTTCGCGTCGACCTCCCCTCGAGGGGGAGGTGGGCGCCGGCCGCTATGCTCTCTATTCCAGGAAAGGTGGCGATCCGGGCAGACCGGTGGAGAGGTTGATCCCGGGAACCTACAAAGTAGGTGGGCGCCATATGAAAGGACCCACGGGCCCAATCAGGGACAGCTCCCTTCGAGATCAATAAGGCCCCGGGGAAATGTTACTCCTGCCGAGAAGCCCAGAACGCCGGAAGCGAATATAGGCCAACTGACGGACGTCCGCCAGTTGCGGCCGTCATATAAAACGGTCGTGCGGAGGTCGCCGGAAAGGCGCGCGGCGAGGCGGTTCCCTTCGCCGGCAACATGCAATAGGGTCCGCGCGACGAAACCCGGCAGGATTTATCGCATGCGCTTCGAAGGCACGGCCTCCTATGTGGCCGACAAGGATCTGATGGTCGCGGTGAACGCGTCGATCGCGCTCGAGCGGCCCCTCCTGGTCAAGGGCGAGCCCGGCACCGGCAAGACCGAACTGGCGAGACAGGTCGCCGCCGCGCTCGGCCTCGACCTGATCGAATGGCACGTCAAGTCGACGACCAAGGCGCAGCAGGGGCTCTACGAGTACGACGCCGTTTCGCGCCTGCGCGACAGCCAGATCGGCGACGAGCGGTTCAACGACATCAAGAACTACATCAAGCGCGGCAAGCTGTGGGAGGCGTTCTCCGCCGACCGCAAGGTCGTGCTCCTGATCGACGAGATCGACAAGGCCGACATCGAGTTCCCCAACGATCTCCTGCAGGAACTCGACCGCATGGAGTTCTTCGTCTACGAGACCGGCGAGACGATTCGGGCCCGGCAGCGGCCGATCGTCATCATCACCTCGAACAACGAGAAGGAACTGCCGGACGCGTTCCTGCGCCGCTGCTTCTTCCACTACATCCGCTTCCCCGACGCCGAGACGCTCACCCGCATCGTCGACGTCCACTATCCGGACATCAAGCAGAATCTCGTGCGCGCGGCGCTGACACAGTTCTACGAGCTGCGCGAGGTTCCCGGCCTGAAGAAGAAGCCGTCGACGTCCGAAGCGCTCGACTGGATCCGCCTGCTCGTCGCAGACGACGTGGCGCCCGAGGACCTGCGCGCCGACGCCAGGAACGCCCTGCCCAAATTGCACGGCGCGCTGCTGAAGAACGAGCAGGACGTGCACCTTTTCGAGCGGCTGGCCTTCATGGCGAGAAGGCAGAACGGGTAGACGGCCTGACCGGGCCGATTTCAGCGCGCCAGGACGACGCGCATGGGGTCGGCGTGGGGATCGTCCCAGACGAGTTCGCCGCGGCCGAGCATGTAGTTCACATGCGCGTGGACTTCCGAGAAGGCAAACGACAGCTGGTGCGGGTCGAGCTTGCGGTGGAAGATCACCGGCACGAGCTCGGCCACCGACTTCGGCCCTTCGCCGCACGCCGCCGCGATCATCCGGCAGCGGCTTTCGTGATGCTCGGCCAGTTCCTGGCAGCGCCGGTGCAGGCCGAAGAACGGCAGCTGGTGTCCCGGCAGGACCAGCACGTCCTCGGGGAGGCGCGCGGCGAGCGAACGCAGCGAACGCAGGTAGAGCCCGAGCGGATCGCCGTCCGGCTCGACGGCCCACACGCTGACGTTGGGCGTGATCTTCGCCAGCACCTGGTCGGCGGCGAGGAAGACGTTCTCGTCGGGCAGGTGGAGCATCACCTGCTCCGGCGCATGGCCGTCGCCGGTCAGCACCTCGAAGCGTCGCCCCCCTATCATCAGCGCGTCGCCGCCGACGAGGCGGCGGAAGGTCGGCGGCAGCTGCGTCACCATCAGCAGGTAGCCGTGGCCATGGGTGCTCACCGTATCGGCCGTGTTCCCGTCCATGCCGTGGCGCAGGTAGAAGTCGCGATAGTGCTGGGCTTCCATCGCGCCGGGGCTGAGCGAGATGTTGAGGCAGCCGAGATAACTCGTCTGGCTGGTAAGCAACGGGATCGAGAAGCGCTCGCACAGCCATCCGGCGAGGCCGATATGGTCGGGATGGAAATGGGTGACGATCACCCGCGTAAGCCGCCGTCCGGCGAGCGGCCCCGCGACCAGCGCCTCCCAGACCTGGCGCGTTGGCGTGTTGGCGATGCCGGTGTCGAGCACCGCCCAGCCGTCGCCGTCCTCGATCAGGTAGATGTTGACATGGTCGAGACGGAAGGGAAGCGGGATGCGGGTCCACAGGATTCCCGGGGCGACCTCGCGCAGTTCGCCGGTCGGCGGCGCCTCGGCGAAGGGAAACGTCAATCCGTCAGCCGCATCCCGGCCCGGGCCCGAACTCGTAAGCAATGCGGCCGATCTCCCCTCTCGCCGAACGTCGGCGCTTTGATGAGTGCCGTTCACCGAGTAGCGGCGCCGCCCCGCCGTGGCAAGCGCAAACGGGGCGTCCCGGCCGGTCGCGCCCTGCGGTTCGACGACCGCGGCGGGCCTCGGGTCGTGCTGGCCCGACGGTTCGGGCAGGCTGGCGCAGTCGCGCGGGCCTTGACGCTGCGCCGCCTCCATGGAGTGATCGCCGGCAACAGAAGGGCTCGGAACGTGCGGGGCCATTGAGGAGAAGATCATGTCGGAACTCGTCGTCCGCCCCCTCGAACAGTCCGACCACGACGCCTGGCGGCGCCTGTGGACGGACTATCTCATCTTCTACAAGGCGACCGTGCCCGAGAAGGTCTACGCGCTCACCTGGAAGCGGCTGTTCACCGAGGGCGAGTTCGAGCCGCGCGGCTTCATCGCGTTGCTGGACGGCAAGCCGGTCGGTCTCGTCCACTACCTCTACCACCGCACCTGCTGGTCGGAGTTCGACAACTGCTATCTCCAGGACCTGTTCTCCGACGCGGCGGCCCGCGGCAAGGGCGTCGGCACCGCGCTCATCGACGCGGTGCGCAAGACCGCCGCGACCAAGGGCGTCACCAACGTCTACTGGATGACCCACGAGACCAACGACACCGCCCGCAGCCTCTACGACAAGGTGGCCCGGAGGACGGGTTTCATCGAATACGATCTGTTGTGATTGCGGTTCAGAATGTCCTGACGTCGACCGCGACCGATGCCCATTCCGGCCGGGAGGAGGCCGCCAGCCGACGGAGCAGGCGGTCATCGGCGGTTACCAGCACGGTGTCGAGTTTCGCGGCCAGGCACAGATAGAAGCAGTCGTAGGCCGGATGATCGATCTGGCAGGCAAGCTGGAGCGCCTGCCGGATAAGGGTCTCGCATTTCTCGAGCAGGAATTCGGCGTGCGCGAAGACATGCAGGCCGGCCAGGGCTTCGTCCTCCGAGATTTCTCCGCGCCGCACCTTCTTCCATAAGATGTTGGCCAGTTCGGCGTGGAGCAGATCGGGGGCGGCGAAGTCGTAGCGCCCCCGCAACGCAAGCGCCTGCGAAGACAGGTCTTCGGGCACAAGCCATTTGGCGACGATGCTCGCATCGACGACGACCGTCCGCATCACCGTTCGTCACGGCCCTCGCGCTGAAGGACCTCGGAGGGCGTGTGGTGCCGCCCCGCGAGACGCTTGCGCAGCGCCGCGGCAAGTTCGTCGAATGTCGGGGCGTCGCGGCGCTCCAGCGCCTCGCGCAGGATCTCCCGATGCTCTGCCTCCGCCGATCGCCCGCTCTGCGCCGCGCGTTCCTTCAGCTTTCCGACCAGCGCATCGTCGACGTTCCGGACATGTAGGCTCGCCATGGCCCTATTTCCTGCATTTTCTACCATGCTAGCATTTTGTTAGCATCGTTCAAACGGCTTGCGAATGCGCGGGTATCGCGCGAAGAGATAGCCATGTTCATCCCCTTCTTCCTCGAACTCAAAGCCGCCCGCGTCCCGGTGTCGCTGCGCGAATACCTGACCCTGCTGGAAGGCATGGAGGCGGGATTGGCCACCTATGACGTCGAGGCCTTCTACTACCTGGCGCGCGCGACGCTGGTGAAGGACGAGCGGCACATCGACCGCTTCGACCAGGTGTTCTCGCATATCTTCAAGGGCGTCGAGGCGCTGTCCGGCGAGGGCGGCATCGACCCGGCGAACCTTCCTGAGGAATGGCTGCGGCGGCTGGCCGAAAAGCACCTGACCGAGGAGGAGAAGAAGCTGGTCGAGGCGCTCGGCGGCTTCGACAAGCTCATGGAGACGTTGAAGAAGCGGCTCGAGGAGCAGAAGGGCCGCCACCAGGGCGGCTCGAAATGGATCGGCACGGCCGGCACCTCGCCCTTCGGCGCCTATGGCTACAATCCCGAGGGCGTGCGCATCGGCCAGCACGAGAGCCGCAACCGCCGCGCGGTCAAGGTCTGGGACAAGCGCGAGTTCCGGAACTTCGACGACAGCGTCGAGCTCGGCACGCGCAACATCAAGGTGGCGCTGAAGCGCCTGCGCCGGTGGGTTCGCCAGGGCGCCGACGAGGAACTCGACCTGCCCGGCACCATTCACGCCACGGCCGAGCACGGCTATCTCGACGTGCAGACCCGCCCCGAGCGGCGCAACGCCGTGAAGCTGCTGATGTTCTTCGACGTCGGCGGCTCGATGGACGACCACATCCGCATCGTCGAGGAACTGTTTTCGGCGGTGCGCACCGAATTCCGCCACATGGAGTATTTCTACTTCCACAACTGCCTCTACGAGCGGGTGTGGAAGGACAACCGCCGCCGCCACACGGAGACGATCCCGACCTGGGACGTGCTGCACAAGTACGGCCACGACTACAAGGTGATCTTCGTCGGCGACGCCTCGATGAGCCCCTACGAGGTCGCCCAGCCTGGCGGTTCGGTCGAACACTGGAACCCCGAGGCCGGCGTCACCTGGCTGAACCGCGTGCGCGCACAGTGGCCGAACAGCGCCTGGCTCAATCCCATCCAGCAGAAGCACTGGGGCTACACCCATTCCATCCAGATGATCCGCGACCTGTTCGGCGAGCGCATGTACCCGCTCACGCTGGCCGGCCTGGAGACGATGACCCGCGAACTGTCCCGCAAGCACTGAGGCGCCCGTGGCCGGCCAGGCCGGCGAGGCGAAGGGCCCTATCCGCCGCTGATCGCGGTCAGCACGAACACCTCCGACCCCGCCGCGACCGGCGTGTCCAGCGCGGCGCGTTCGCCGTCGACGAAGACGTTCATGTGGCGGCGGATCGCGGGGCGCGTGTCGCAGATGCGGTCGCGCATCCCCGGCCACAGCGAATCGAGCGCATCGATCATCTCGGCGACCGTCGCGGCGTCGACCTCGACCCGGCGCCGCGATCCGGGAAAAAGGTCGACGAGAACGCCCGGCAGGCGCACCACGATCGGGTTGCGGCCCGTCGCAACCGACATCGCGCCCGCTCCCGGATCGTCAGCCATCGACGACCAGGGTCTCGACGGAAAGCACGGTCGGCAGATGCTCCGCGATGCACGACCAGCTGTCGCCTTCGTCGCTGCTGGCGAAGAGTGCGCCGCTGCTCGTGCCGAAATAGACGCCGGCAGGATCCATCCGGTCGGTCGCCATGGCCTGGCGCAGCACGCCGAAATAGGCGCCTTCCTGCGGCAGGCCCCGGCGCAGGTCCTTCCAGGTGCGGCCGCCGTCCCTGGTGCGCCAGACAGCCGCCTTCGCGTCGGGGACGAACCGGCCTTCCGTCGCGCCGTTCAACGGCAAGAGGTAGAGCGTATCGGGGTCGCTCGGATGCGCCGCGGCCGGGAAGCCGAAGTCGGAGGGCAGGCCCTCCTCGATGCTCTGCCATTCGACGCCGCCGTCGTCGCTGCGGTACATGCCGCAATGGTTCTGCTGGTAGAGCCGGTCGGGCATGCCGGCGGCCATCACCACGTTGTGCACACACTGGCCGAACTCGGGATAGTTCTGCCCCTCGGGCATGAAGTCGGCGCGCGTGCCGCGGTTGCGCGGCTCCCAGGTCTCGCCGCCGTCGGCGGTGTGAAAAACGCCGGCCGCCGAGATGCCGATCCAGACCTGCCCGGGATCCTGCGGGTGCAGCACGATCGAATGCAGGATCAGCCCGGCGCCGCCGGGGTTCCAATGCTCGCGCGAAGGATGCTTCTGCAAGCCTTCGACATGCGTCCACGTCGCACCGGCGTCGTCGCTGCGGAACAGCCCAGCCGGCTGCACGCCGGCATAGACGGAACCGTTGCGGACCGCCACGCTCCAGCCCGATTTCACCGGCTCCGCGCCCGCCGCATACGCCAGGCCCGCGCTCGAATGCGTCCAGGTCTCGCCGAGGTCCGTCGACTTCCAGATCGCCGGGCCGAACCACTCGTTGCCGCCGGCGCCGTAGATCGCCCCGGTCGCCGCGTCGCCGACGACATGGTTCATCGGCCACATCTCGCAGAACGGGCCGCGGAGGGTCCACGTGCGGCGGCCGTCGCTGCTTTCGGCGATGAAGGCGCCCTTCTTGGTGCCGAGCAGGACGAGGACCTTGGCGGCCATCGGCTTCCTCCCTCTCATTCCGGATCTGGACCGGCTTTTCGCCGCCCGCGACATCATGGCGCTGGACAATTCCGTTGATATCAACACTATCCGGCCATGTCAAAAGTCGCGTCGCTCACCTTCGCCACGACGATCGAGGTCCGGGACAATTGCCTCTGCCTTCACGTGCAGAGGGCGGCGCGCGCGCTCGCGCGGCGTTTCGACGACGCCTTCAGGCCGGTCGGGATCACTCACGGGCAGTTCTCGCTCCTGATGTCGCTCAACCGTCCGCAGCCGGCGCGCATGCGCGACGTGGCCAGCCTGCTGGCGATGGACCGCACGACCCTGACCGCCAATCTGAAGCCGCTGGAGCGGCGCGGCCTCGTCGAGGTCTCGGCGGACCCTGCCGACCGGCGCGGCCGGCTGCTCGTCCTGACCGATGGCGGCCGCGACCTGCTCGCGGAGGCGATGCCGCTGTGGCGGCGCACGCAGCAAGAGGCCGGCGCGTCGATCGCACCGGGCGGGCGCGACGTCCTCCTCGCCGATCTTCGCGCGCTGTCCTGACTGCCGTCCACCGGGACCTTCTTCCGGCAACCGACCGATCCGGAGTACCGCCGGAACATTTCGCGCGGAGATGCGTTTTTTCGTCTGCGGGTCGTATGGCCGGATGCAACTCGACAGTCGTGCCGTTCGTATCTGGCGATGTCGATCACGACCAGAGCGGAGGACTCATCGTGGGAAGGGACATGTCGAACGAGCAGTCTGGACGCAGGATGATGAGGGCGGCGATGAAGGCGCCCTATCTCGCGCGCGACGAGGAACATCAGCTTGCCATGCGCTGGAAAGAGCAACGCGACCAGGATGCTCTGCACGCGATCGCCACGGCCCACATGCGTCTGGTCATCTCCATGTCGATGCGTTTCCGCCATTTCGGTCTGTCCATGAGCGACCTTGTCCAGGAAGGCCATGTCGGCCTTCTCGAGGCGGCCGCGCGTTTCGAGCCGGACCGGGACGTGCGTTTCTCGACCTATGCGACCTGGTGGATCCGCGCCTCGATCCAGGACTACATCCTGCGCAACTGGTCGATCGTGCGCGGCGGCACTAGCTCGGCGCAGAAGGCGCTGTTCTTCAACCTGCGCCGCCTGCGCGCCAGGCTCGCCCAGGGCGGCGACCGGACCGGGGCGGATGTGCATCGCGAGATTGCCTTGACGCTCGGCGTTACCGAGGCCGACGTGGCGCTGATGGACGCGCGCCTGTCAGGCTCCGACACCTCCCTCAACGCCCCGCTCTTCGAGGACGAATCCGGCGGCTCGGACCGCATGGATTTTCTCGTCTCCGACGATCCGCTGCCCGACGAGGTGGTCGGCGACGCGATCGACGACCAGCGCCGCGCGGCCTGGCTGCGCACTGCACTCGGCGCGCTTAACCAGCGCGAGTTGAAGATCATCCGCGAGCGCCGGTTGAGCGAAGAGGGCGCCACGCTGGAATCTCTCGGCGAGGCCCTCGGCATATCGAAGGAGCGAGTCCGCCAGATCGAGAACCGCGCTCTGGAAAAGCTGCGGTCGGCGCTGATCAAGGTCGATCGCTCTTTCCAGAGCCGCGCCGCCTAGAGCATTTCCGGCGAACATTGAATCGCTCTGCCGGCTCTTCAGTGGTCGCGAGGTCGCTTGGTTTCGAATTCCGCCTTCTTCGCCTCGGACGCATCCGTCTGGTAGCGCGCCTGCCATTCGGCGTAGGGCATTCCGTAGACGATTTCCCGGGCTTCCTCCTTGGACATCTGGACGCCCGCCGCACCGGCGGCGTCGCGGTACCAGTTGGCCAGGCAGTTGCGGCAGAAACCGGCGAGGTTCATCAGGTCGATGTTCTGCACGTCGGTGCGGGCGCGAAGATGCGCGAGGAGTGCGCGAAAGGCGGCGGCCTCGAAGTCGCGCTGCTGGTCGGGATCGAGATCGGGCAAGTCGGCCTCCTTCAGACGGCTCCGGTACGCGAACCGTATTGCCGGACGTGGTGGATGTCGGGACGGGCATTGATCGCGTCGACCATCGGCGCCAGGCGCATCGCCCAGGATCGCGCGCCGGATTCGTCCGCGATCAGGTCCTGGCGGATCTCGACGAGCACGTGCGCATAACCGTTGACGATCGCATGGCGGAACATGGTGTCGCCGCGCAACGCGCCGTCATAGGGCTCGTTGTCGCCGACCACGATGTCGCCGCCCCGGCGCAGCATCTCGATCATCGGCAGCGGCGCCCGCGGGTCGAGGTCCCAAAGGACGCCAGCATGCCACGGCCGGGCGATACCCTTCATCACCGGCGTGAACGAATGGATCGAGACGATGAACGGTGCCTGGCCGGATTCCCTGGCGACCGAGGCGGTCAGCGCCGAAACCGCGTCGTGGTAGGGCCGGTAGTAGCGCTCCAGCCGGCGCTCGCGCTCTTCGGCGGACATCGGGTAGTTTCCGGGGATGACAGTGCCGTCGTAGAGCTGGCGGATCAGGGTCGGATCCTCCTCCCCCCGGTTGGGATCGATCAGCAGGCGCGAGAAGCCGGCGAGCACGGCCGGAGCATCGAGTTCGGCGGCAAGCGAACGCGTCACCTTCTCGACACCGATGTCGTAGGCGATGTGGCGTTCGAATTCCGCCGGCGGCAGGCCGAGATCACCGTATTCCTCGGGGAGGTCCCGGCGGGCATGATCGGCGACGAGAACGATGCCGCGCAGGCGCGAGCCGTCGACGATCTCGAACGGAGCGAAAGTTGCGGACCGGGTCATGTTGAACGGAAACTCGCGGCGATGGCTCTGTCAGGACGCATTTCGGTCTTTTCACGAAGACCGGCGAGGCGCAATGCCGTTGTTTGGACATTGTTTTCCCCGAAACGCGGAAGCTGAGCCGGGACGAGCGCCGCCGGGCCGATCTAAATCGATTGGGATCGCGTCCGTCGGCGCGTTGACACGCGCCCGTTCTTTGCCGAAAAGGGTCGTTGAACGATGCTGATTTGTCTTACGAGGGGCTTCAGGATGGGTCTGCCCGGCCGGTGGCGCTTTCCCCGGGTGGCGACCGCGCTTGCGATCGTGCTCGGCGCGCCGCTCCTTGCGGCGCTAACCCCCTCGCAGGCCCTTGCAGACTTCCGCGTCTGCAATGCCACGCAGAACCTTGTCGGCGTGTCGATCGGCTACCGCGCCAAGGCGGGATGGGTGACCGAAGGCTGGTGGCACATCGAGGCGTCGACCTGCAAGACGCTCATCGAGGGGCCGCTGTCGTCGCGCTACTACTATCTCTATGCCGAGGACGCCGAACGCGGCGGACGTTGGGACGGTTCGATCAACATGTGCGTGGCCGAAAAAGAGTTCAAGATCGCAGGGGTCAGCGACTGCGTCGCGCGCGGTTTCCAGCGCGCCGGCTTCCAGGAATACGATACCGGCGAGCAGGCGAACTGGATGGTCCAGTTGACCGACACGCCGGTGGCCGGCGGCCCGACCGCCGTCACCGGGACAGGGACACAATGAGGCGCAGCCGGAAGGTCAAGATCCTCGCGACGCTCGGACCCGCCTCCTCGGACGAGGCAACGATCCGCAGGCTCTTCGAGGCGGGAGCGGACGTCTTCCGCATCAATATGAGCCACACCGACCACGACCTCATGCGCACCCTCGTCGGCCGCATCCGCGCCGTCGAGGCCGCGGTCGGGCGGCCGATCGGCATCCTCGCCGACCTGCAGGGCCCGAAGCTCAGGGTCGGCAAGTTCGCCGACGGCAAGGTCGAGCTTTCCGTTGGCCAGACCTTCGTCCTCGACGACGACCCGGCGCCGGGCGACGCGAAGCGGGTTCATCTGCCCCATCCGGAAATCCTGCGGTCCGTTGAGCCCGGCCATCGCCTGCTCATCGACGACGGCCGCCTCGAACTCGTCGCCATCGAGACGAACGGCCGGTCCCTCGTCTGCACCGTCATTTCCGGGACGAAGATCTCCGACAAGAAGGGCGTCAGCCTGCCGGACACGGACTTGCCGGTCGGCGCCTTGACCGAGAAGGATCGCCGCGACCTCGACGCGGTCCTGGCGACCGGCGTCGACTGGGTCGCGCTGTCCTTCATCCAGAGGCCCGAGGACCTCGCCGAGGCGCGCAAGATCTCGCGCGGCCGGGCGGCGATCATGTCGAAGATCGAGAAGCCGCAGGCCGTCGCCCGGCTTGCCGAGATCATAGAGCTTTCCGACGCCCTGATGGTGGCGCGCGGCGATCTCGGCGTCGAGATGCCGCTCGAGGCCGTCCCCGGCATCCAGAAGCAGATAACGCGCGCCGCGCGCCGCGCCGGCAAGCCCGTCGTCGTCGCCACGCAGATGCTGGAATCGATGATCGCCGCGCCGGTGCCGACCCGCGCCGAGGTGTCGGACGTGTCGATCGCGGTGTTCGAAGGCGCCGATGCCATCATGCTCTCGGCGGAATCGGCCGCCGGCGCCTATCCGGTCGAGGCGGTCGCCATGATGAACCGCATCGCCGAACGGGTCGAGAAGGACCCGACTTATCCGGGCATCATCAACGCGCAGCGCTCCGAGCCGGAGGCCACCGGCGCCGACGCCATCTCGCTTGCGGCGCGGCAGATCGCCGAGACGTTGCGCCTGTCGGCGATCGTCTCCTACACGGCGTCCGGGACGACCGGCATCCGCGCCGCGCGCGAACGCCCGCAGGTGCCGATCATCGCGCTGTCGCCGATCGTTGCGACCGCGCGCCGCCTGTCGCTGCTCTGGGGCACGCACTGCGTCGTCACCGACGACGCCGTCGACCTCGACGACATGGTCGACCGCGCCTGCCGCATCACCTACGACGAGGGCTTCGGCAAGGCGGGAGATCGCATCATCATCACCGCGGGCGTGCCGCTCGGGACGCCGGGTTCGACCAACATGCTGCGCATCGCCTATATCGGCACCGACGGCACGAGCGGCCACTGAGAGGCGGCATACGCCGTCTTCCGATGTCGGATCGCGCCTTGTCCGGGACGCCGGATCGGCTCGCGGCACCTTGCCGGCGACAGGTACTTCCCCTCAGGCGCGGATGGCGCGCTCGATGGTGCGGACGAGACAGCGGGCGGCCTCGCGCTGCTCGCCGGGCGCAGCGATCCGTGACTTGAGGCCTTCGAGGCCGTCGAGCAGCAGGTCGGCGAGGCCATCGGCCGAAAGGCCCTGCGACGGCAGGTCGACGCCGCCGCGCTTCGCTTCGCGCTCGATCGCCCCCGCGATGTAGCGGCGCATAGTGTCGCGCCACGAGGCGGCGATGTCGCAGGCGAGGCTGTTCTTCATGTCGAGCAGTTCGGCGCCGTGCGCCGATCCATTGACGAGACTCATCATGTCAATGAAGGCCTTGTCGATCGCCGCCATCATCCGTTCGGCGAACGGACCGTCGGCCTCGAGTTCGACGCGGGTCGTCTGGACCGACTGGTCGAGCATGGACGCCGCGATGGCGCGGAAGATGTCGGACTTGTTGCGGAACAGCAGGTAGAGAGCCGGACGCGACATCTCGGCGGCGCGCGCGATGTCGTCCATCGTCGTGCGCGAGAAGCCGTAGTTGAGGAAGACCCGCATGGCGCCGTCGAGGACGCGGGCACGTTTCGGATCGAACTCTGCGGTCGCCGGATGGCTCAATCGAGAACTCCTTTCCCTCCCTATTGACAAAATAACAATTTTTGTCAATTTGTCCACCGAACGAGACAACAGCCTGCCGGTCAATGCCGCGACGGGCCGGATATATGAGGGAACCCCCGATGCGCCTCTCCGTCAATGGCACGGCGATCGAGATCGACGCCGATCCGGATATGCCCCTTCTCTGGGCCCTGCGCGATCTCGCCGGCATCAAGGGTCCGAAGTTCGGCTGCGGCGTCGCCGCGTGCGGCGCCTGTACGGTGCTGATCGACGGGCAGCCCGTGCGCTCCTGTTCACTCCCGGTCGGCGGCGTCGAGGGCGAGGTGACGACGATCGAGGGCATTTCCTCCGACGGGGCCCTCCACCCCGTCCAGAAGGCGTGGCTCGATGAACAGGTCGCCCAGTGCGGCTATTGCCAGGCCGGGCAGATCATGAGCGCGGTCGCGCTGCTCGAGGCGGTCGCCGAGCCGACCGACGCGGAGATCGACGACGCCATGGGCGGCAACCTGTGCCGCTGCGGGACCTATCCGAGGATTCGCGCGGCCATCAAGAAGGCCGCGGCGCTGAAGCTGGCGGGGGCCTGACCATGGCGAGCATCGGCAAGATCGCACGCAGGACCTTCCTGATCGGCGCGGCAGCAATCGCGGGCGGTGTCGCCGTCGGCTATTATCATTACCGCCGGCCTTATCCCAACCCGTTGGAGAACGACCTCGCCGAAGGCGAGACCACCTTCAATCCGTTCGTCAAGATCGCCGCCGACAACACGATCACCGTGATCGCGCCGCGCGCCGAGATGGGCCAGGGCATCGCCACGTCGCTGGCAGCGCTCGTCGCCGAGGAACTCGACGTGACGCTTGAGGCGGTGAAGGTCGAGCACGGGCCGGCCTCGTGGGCCTACTTCAATTCGGCGATGTTCGCCGAGGGCGGACCTTTCGCCTTCTACGACGAAGGCATGGTCGCCGAGTTGGCGCGCGGCGCCATGGGCGGGCTCGGCAAGATCCTCGGCCTGCAGGGAACGGGTGGCTCGTCCTCGATTCGCGACGGATTCGACAAGATGCGCGAGGCGGGCGCGGCAGCGCGCGCCATGCTGCTCGCGGCGGCCGCGGCGCGGCTCGACGTGCCGATCGCCGAGTTGGCGACCCGCGACGCCGCGATTCACCACCAGCCTTCCGGCCGTTCCGTGACCTACGGCGACGTCGCCGCCGCAGCCGCCACGATGGATGCTCCCGCCTCGGTCACGCTCAAGGACCGGAAAGACTGGAACATCCTCGGCAGGGCGCAGAAGCGCGTCGACATGCTCGCCAAGGTCACCGGCGCGCCGATCTTCGGCATCGACGTCGACCTGCCCGACATGCTCTACGGCACGGTCCGAATGAGCCCGCGTTTCGGCGCGAAACCGGTTCGCGTCGACATTTCGAAGGCCGAGAAGATACCGGGCGTCGTCAAGGTCGTTCCGATCGATACGACCTATGGCGCGGGCTTCGGCGTGGTCGCCACCAACACCTGGGCGGCCTTCCGCGCCGCCGAGGCGATCGACGTCGAATGGGGACCCGCCGGGTATCCTGCCGACAGCGCGGCCATTGCGTCGGCCTTGCGCGAGGCGCTCGGCGGCGGTGCCGGATCGGCGCTGCGCGACGACGGCGATGTCGACACCGCTTTCGCCGACGCGCCGCGAGAGCGGATCGTCGACGCCGACTACGAGGTCCCCTATCTCGCCCATGCCTGCATGGAACCGATGAACGCGACGGCGCGGCTCAAGGACGGAATCCTCGATGTCTGGTCGCCGAACCAGATGCCGACGCTCACGCGCCAGCTCTGCGCAGGCCTCGCGGGCGTGGACCAGGACAAGGTCAAGGTTCACACGACCTACATGGGCGGCGGTTTCGGCCGCCGCGGCGAGATGGACTTCTCCATGTACGCCACCCTGATGGCGCGCGAGACCGACGGCCGCCCGGTCAAGGTGACGTGGACACGCGAGGAGGACATCCGTCACGACGTCTACCGGCCCGCCGCCGCGGGCCGCTTCCAGGCGCGCCTTGGCGACGACGGCATGCCGCTCGCCGTCGACATGCGCATAGCGGCCCCGTCGATCGTCGCCAGCGTGCTGCGGCGCACGTTCCCTTCCATTTCCCCCGTCGGACCCGACAAGACCATCGCCGAAGGCTCGCACGACCAGCCTTATTCGATCCCCCACTACCGGGTGTCGGCCATTCCGGCCGACATCTCGATCCCGGTCGGCTTCTGGAGGTCGGTCGGCAACTCCTACAACGGCTTCTTCCACGAGTCCTTCCTCGACGAGATCGCCGTCGCCGGAAAGGTCGACCCGGTCGAGCTGCGCCGCCGGCTGATGGCCAGCTACCCTGCCGCGGTGAAGGTCGTCGACAAGGTCGCCGAAATGGCGCGCTGGGGCGAACCGCCCGTCGCGGGCCGGGCGAAAGGCTTCGCCTTCACGCTGTCGTTCGGCGCCTGGGTCGGCGAAGTCGTGCAAATCGCCGACACGCCGTCGGGCATCCGCATCGAGAAGATGTGGATCGCTGCCGACGTCGGCACTGCGATCGATCCGGGCATCATCGAGGCGCAGCTCGTCTCCGGTGCGGTGTACGGTCTCTCGTCGGCGCTCGGCCAGGAGATCTCCTTCGCCGACGGCGCCGTCGAGCAGTCCAACTTCCACGACTACGACGCGCTGCGCATCTCCCAGTGTCCCGAATTCGAGGTCGCCATCCTGGAGAACTTCCACAAGATGGGCGGCGTCGGCGAGATCGCGACCCCTCCGGCGCCTGCGGCGCTCGCAAATGCCGTCTACGCTTTGACCGGCAAACGTGCGCGCCGCCTGCCGCTGGCGCGGGATTTCACCTTCGCCTGATGAGGCATCACATTGCTGACGACTGCTGACATCCGGGCAATTGAAGGCCAGCAGCGGATAAAGTGAGGCCTCACAGACGGTTATCGACCGCTATCACCACCAGAATTGATAACCGCTTCACTGTTTCTGACTATATTGCACTGCAGCGATAGGATAAAAGGCGCGCTTTCTGTCTCGCCGCAGTTGAGGGCGGATTGAAGGCTGAATAGTACGAACCCATATCGAAACCCGTGTCCGTCGAGCATGGCCGGGGCGAGCGGGGCATCGGAAAAGGACCAATGACCAAGTTCAAGTTCCACAAGCTCGCGGCCGCCGCCGTCACGATCGGTTTCGCCGCATGGATCGCAACGGGCGAGTTCTCGTCCGTCGGCAGTGCACAGACGGAGGCCGGCACGGCCCCCGTCGAACCGAAGAAGGCGGACGCGATCGTGCGCACCGTCGCGGTCGTCGCGCCCCCGCGCGTCAACCACGCTCGCGCGATCCGCATTTCCGGCCAGACCCAGGCCGACAAGCGCGCCGTGATGACGGTCCGCGCGGCGGGCATCGTCGCCGAATTGCCTTTCCAGAAGGGTGATCGCGTCAAGGCCGGCGATCTCATCATGAGGCTTTCGGCCGAGGAGAAGGAGGCCGCGGTCGAGACCGCGAAGGCACTCCTCGCCCAACGCCAGGCCGAATGGGAAGCCGCAGAACGCCTGTCCAAGGGCGGCAGCCTGCCGAAGCTGCAGCTCGACGTCGCGCGCTCGGCGCTCGCCGCCGCCAAGTCGCAGTTGCAGGCTGCGATCTCCGAACTGGAGCGCAACGAGGTCCGCGCCCCGTTCGACGGGCTGATCGACAGGATCGCCGTCGAACCGGGCAGTTCGGTCGCCCAGGGCGGCCAGGTCGCCACCATCCTCGACCTCGATCCCGTGATCGGCACCGGCGAGATCAGCGAGCGCGACCTGCGCTACGTCAAGATCGGCGACGTCGCCGACATGCGCCTGGTGAACGGCGAGACCCATCGCGGAACGCTCCGCTACGTAAGCCGTGACGCGTCCGCGGCCACCCGCACCTTCCCCATCGAGATCGAGGTTCCCAATGCCGACGGCGCGATACCGGCGGGCATGACGGCGGAGATCGTGGTCCGCGCCGAGCCGGCCGACGCCGTCGTGCTGCCGCGGTCCGTGGTGACGCTGAGCGCCAGCGGCGACCTCGGCATCCGCGCGGTCGGCGCCGACAACAAGGTCACCTTCCATCCGATCGATCTGATCGACGATTCGCCCACCGGCCTCGTGCTCGGCGGCATCCCGGCCGGCGCGCGCGTCATCGTCGCCGGGCAGGATCTCGTCGTCGAGGGCGAGACGGTGAACGCCGTCGAGGCCGACCAGGAGACGATCAAGAAGCTGATCGGCGAAGTCACCGGCGGGACGCAGTAGCCCATGGATATCGTCAAGCTCGCGATCCGCAACGCCCGACTCACCCTCTCCATCCTCGTCTTCCTGATCCTGGCCGGCGCCGTCGCCTACCAGTCGGTGCCCAAGGAAGCCGAGCCGGACGTCGCGATCCCCATCATCTACGTCAGCCTCGGCTACCAGGGCATCTCGCCGGAGGATTCCGAGCGCCTGCTGCTCAGGCCCGTCGAGACGCGGCTCAAGTCGCTCAAGGGCGTCAAGGAGATGCGCTCGACCGCCTACCAGGGCGGCGGCTACGTCCTGCTCGAGTTCGATCCGTCGACCGATCTGGAGACGGCACTCCAGGAGACCCGCAACAAGGTCTCCGACGCCAAGCGCGACCTGCCGCAGAACGCGGACGAACCGACGGTCAACGAGGTCAACGTCTCCGAATTCCCGGTGCTCGTCGTCACGCTTTCCGGGCATGTGCCCGAACGCGTCCTGACTGCCGCCGCGCGCGAACTGCGCGACCGCATCGAGGAAGTGCCCGGCGTTCTCGAGGGCACCCTGCAGGGCGCCCGCGACGATCTGGTGGAAGCCATCATCGACCCGGTGAAGCTGTCGTCATACGGACTGAGGCTCGACCAGCTCATCCAGGCGATCGGCGCCGGAAACAGCCTCGTCGCCGCCGGCAACATCGAGGGCGAGGAGGGCCGCTACGCCGTGAAGGTGCCGTCCCTGATCGAGACGGTGGAGGACGTCGCCAACCTGCCGATCGCGGCCGGCCCCAATGCCGTCGTGCGCGCCCAGGATCTCGCGACCATCCGCTCATCCTTCAAGGACGCCCAGTCGATCACCCGGCTGGACGGCGAGCCGGCAATTGCCATCGAGGTCAAGAAGCGCGTCGGCGCCAACATCGTCGACATGCTCGACCAGGTGAAGGCGGTGGCCGACGCGTTCCAGAAGCAGCTCCCGGAAGGGATGAGCGTCACCTACACGCAGGACAAGTCGGTCTTCGTGCTGCAACTCCTCAACGATCTGCAGAACCACGTGATGATCGCCGTCATCCTGGTGTTCATCGTCATTCTCTATTCGCTGTCCGGCCGAGCCTCGCTGCTGATCGGCCTCGCCATTCCCTCATCCTTCCTGATGGGCATCCTGCTTCTCGCTTTGATGGGCTACACGATCAACATGATCGTGCTGTTCAGCCTTATCCTGGCGGTCGGCATGCTGGTCGACGACGCGATCATCGTCACCGAGTTCGCCGAGCGGCGGATGTCGGAAGGCATGCCGAGGGAACAGGCCTTCGAACTCGCCGCCAAGCGCATGGCGGGGCCGGTGATCGCGGCGACCATGACCCGCGTCGCCGCCTTTTCTCCGCTGCTGTTCTGGCCGGGCATCATCGGCGACTTTATGAAGTACATGCCGATCACGCTGATCGTGACGCTGTCGGCCTCCATGCTCTACGCCCTGGTCTTCACGCCGACGATCGGCGCCCTGATCGCCAAGGCCCACGTCCATGAGGATGAAGGCAACAGGGACGGCTGGTACATGGCCGTGGTCAAGAAGGCCGTCCGCTTCCCGAAGACGGTCCTTCTGCTGACCGTCGGCCTCCTGGTCGGCGTGCAGGTCGCCTATTCGAACTACGGTGCGGGCGTCGAGTTCTTCCCGAGCGTCGAGCCCGACTACGGCCTGCTCTACGTCCATGCGCGCGGCAACCTGTCGCTTGCCGAAATGGACGCGGCAACCCGCCAGGCGGAAGAGAAGCTGCTCGGCTGGCCGGGCGTGAAATCGGTCTACACCCGGGTCGGCAAAAGCCAGGGCGGCGGCGCCGACATCCCGGAAGATGTCGTCGGCGTCATCCAGTACGAGTTCATCGACTGGCGCGAGCGCAAGCCGGCGAACGACATTCTCGACGACCTGCGTGGCGTGATGGCGGGCATCCCCGGCGTCGATGTCGAGGTGCGCGTTCCCGAGGCCGGCCCGCCGACGGGCAAGCCGATCCAGATCCGCCTCTCCGCGACCGATCCGGCAGGCCTCGACGAGGTCGCCCGCAAGGTTGCGGCAAGCATCGACGGCATCGACGGCGTCATCGACATTTCCGACGGCCTGCCGCCGCCCGGCGTCGACTGGGCGCTCGAGGTCAACCGCACCAAGGCGGCGCAGTACGGCATCAGCCCTGCATCCGTCGGCACGGTGGTGCAGTTGGTCACGACGGGCCTCAAGCTCACCGACTACCGCCCTGCCGGCGCCGACGACGCGGTCGACATTCGCCTGCGCGTTCCCGAGGACCGGCGCACGCTGGCGACGCTCGACCAGCTCCGCGTCGAGACCGCGCAAGGTGCGGTGCCGATTTCCAACTTCGTCATCCGCAAGGCCGAGCCGAAAGTCGGCAACCTGAACCGCATCGACGCCCAGCGCACCGTCGTCGTCCAGGCGAACGTCGCTTCCGGTTACCAAGTGGCGGTCGTCCAGGCGGCCGTCAGCCAGGCGGTGGCGGGCATGGACCTGGGCGATGTCCGCTGGAAGCTCGCCGGCTCGAACCAGGACAGCGAGGAAGCCAGCGCCTTCCTGAGCAAGGCCTTCGGCGCGGCGATCTTCCTCATCTTCGTCGTGCTTCTCGCGCAGTTCAACAAGTTCACCAGCGTCTGGCTGGTGCTCTCCTGCGTGGTCATGGCGACCATCGGCGTGTTCCTCGGCCTGCTGATCACCGGTCAGACCTTCGGCATCGTCATGTCGGGCATCGGCGTCATCGCGCTCGCCGGCGTGGTGGTGAACAACAACATCGTGCTGATCGACACCTACGACCGGCTGCGCGAGGAGGGCTGGAACAAGCTCGACGCCGTGCTGCAGACCTGCCGCGAGCGCGCCCGCCCGGTCGTGCTGACGGCGATGTCGGCGATCCTCGGCGTCCTGCCGATCGCCTTCGGCCTCGGCCTCGAAATTTTCCACCACGAGACGACGATCAACGCGCCGTCGACCCAGTGGTGGATCGCGCTGTCGAGCGCCATCGTCTTCGGCCTGTCCTTCGCCACGCTGCTGACGCTGGTGGTGACGCCGTCGATGCTGATGGTCTTCACGCGCGACAAGCGGGTCGCCGGCAGGCGGTCGCTGCTCGACCGGCTGCTGCGCCGCAAGCGCCCGGATGCAACCGCCGCGCCGACGTCCGAGGCGGCAGCCGAGGTCAAGCCGGAAGACCTGCCGATGGCCTATCCGAAGGCAGCCGAATAACGGCGCGCCGCGCAGGCGCTCGCATGGAGATCCTTCTTCGACACGCGTCGCGGAACCGCGGCGCGTGTCGCGCATTTGAGTATCGTTGCGACATCTTCAGGAGATTTCGATGACGCTCGGTACCATCCTCATCATCATCCTCATCTTGATCCTGCTCGGCGCAGTGCCCGCCTGGCCTTACTCGCGCGGCTGGGGCTACGGCCCGTCGGGAATCGTCGGCATCATCCTGGTGGTGCTGCTGATCCTCGTCCTGATGGGACGCCTATGACCCGCGCTTGAGACGCGGCCGTCGCGGCTCGCGCTCAGGCCGCCGCGCGATGGCCCCCGTCCAGGTCGAGGTCATCGATTGCCTGGCGGATGGCCTCGACCGGTGGCGTCGCGACCAGCGGGCCGACCGCCTCGTCGAGCCGCCTGCCGTCGAGGGAGTGGGGTGTCCGCCACAGATAGGACATCGCCGCGACCTCGTGCATCATCGGCATGACCAGGCCGGCGATGCGCAGCAGCGGCCATGGCACCCCGCGGGCGGTCAGGCGTCTGCCCACGGCCGCCTCGGTCGCCGCCTTCATCTGCGCACCCGTCATCGTATGGCCTGCGAAATGGAACCGTTCGAACGCGCCGAAGGAATCGCGCCGCTCCGCCAAGGCGACGAACGCCCTGGCCAGATCGGGCAGGTAGGCAAAGGCATGCGGGACGTCCATCGGACCGCCCCAGGTGAAGACGTTCTTGCGCAGCTTGGCGAGGATGATCAGGTCGAGCCAGCTTTCCGGCCGGATTCCGCCGTAGAAGTCGCCGGCGCGCAACACGATGGTGCGTACGCCCTTCCTCTCGGCGCGCTCGCGGAACAGTGCCTCCATGGCGATGCGGACGGCTGCCTTCGGCGTCGACGCGACCTCGGGCGCATCCTCCCTCATGCCCAGGCCGATCGGGTAGCCGAAATTGTAGACGTTGCCCGGCAGCATGTGGGTCGCGCCCACCGCCCCGGCGGCCGAGATCACGTTCTCGGCCATCGGCAGGACCTTGTCGTTCCATTCGGTGTACTTCGGATTGACGGCGTTGAGGATGACGTCGGCGCCCTTGCAGGCGTCGATCAGCGCGGCCAGATCGAAGACATCGGCACGCATGGGGACGACGCCTGAAGCGAGCGCGCCCGCCTTAGTGTTGCGCGCCACGCCGGCAACCGCCCAGCCCGCCTGGAGAAATGCCCGCGCCGCGGCGTCGCCCACCCTGCCTGCCGCACCGAGGATGACGATCTTTGCCATGAGGAAGCCTCTGCCTTGTCCATGCAGGCATCCTATATCGGATGATTTCGAATATTAATCCTTGAAAGTTGGTATCCTATCATTCATTTCTGACTACATGTTCGCGCCGGACGTCGACTGGAACCTGATCCGAAGCTTCGTCGCCGTTGCCGAGACCGGCAGCCTGTCCGCCGCTGCGCGCCGCCTCGCGTCGAGCCAGCCGACGCTCGGCCGCCATGTCGCGGAACTCGAGCAGGCGCTGGGCGTCGTGCTTTTCCGGCGCGGCCGGCGAGGTTACGAGATGACCGATGCCGGCCGGGCCCTGCTCGATCGCGGCCGGCGCATGGTCGAGAATGCGGCGGCATTCTCGAGGCTGGCATTGGGCGCCACCGAAAAGATCGCCGGCACGGTGCGGATCACCGCCAGCGAGATCGTCGCGGCCTACGTCCTGCCGCCCCTGCTCGCCGAACTCGCCGTCGCGGAGCCGGGCATCGAGGTCGAGATCGTCGCCTCCAACCTCGTCGACAACCTCCTGCGGCGTGACGCCGACATCGCCGTACGCATGGTCAGGCCAAGCCAGTCCGACCTGGTGGCGCGCAAGATCGCCGACCTGCCGCTGTGCGCCTGCGCTGCGCTGCGCTACCTCGACCGTCGCGGACGCCCCGCACGGGCGGAAGAACTTCGAGATCACGATCTCGTCGGCTTCGACCGCGGCGACGACATCATCCGCGGCTTCGCCCAGTTGGGCGTCGCGGTCGACCGCCACGCCTTCCGCCTGCGCTCCGACAACCAGATCGTCCTGTGGCAGGCGATCCGCGCCGGTAACGGCATAGGCTTCGCCCAGAGGGGCCTCGCCCGATCCGATCCGGAGGTAGAGACGTTGCTGCCGGACCTTGCGCTGCCGGCGCTGCCGATGTGGCTGACCATGCACGAGGACGTCAGGACGAGCCCGCGCATCCGCCGTGTCGCCGATTACCTGTACGACGGCCTGAGGCGCTACGCCGATTCGTGATCGGTCCGGAAATCGGCGTTCCTGACCAGGCCGGCACTCAGGAAAACGACGAGGAGCACCGCCGACAGGGCCACGAAAATGGGGGCCAGACCGACGATCCGGGCGATGAAGCCGATTGCCGAAGGCGCAAGCAGGATGCCCGAATAGCCCATCGTCGTGACGATGCTCATACCTGTCCCGGAGGACAGGCCGGGATGGTTTCCGGCCGCCGAGAAGGCGATCGGGACTATGTTGGCGATGCCCAGTCCAGCGAAGCCGAAAGCGGCGATGGCGAGCCACGGCCAGGGCGAGAGGCCGGCCGCGGCCATGCCCGCGGCGGCTACGAGGCTCGAGACCCGCATCGTGGCGACGGCGCCCCACCGATGGCGGATCCCGTCGCCGGCGAACCGCATAAGCGCCATCGTCGCCGAGAACAGGGCGAAGGCGAGGCCTGCTGTCGCGAGGCCGGCGCCCCGCTCGTTCTGCAGATAGAGTGCTGCCCAGTCGAGCACGGCGCCCTCCGGTATCATGCAGAGCAGCGCGACGACGCCGATCAGGTAGATCATCGGATCGCGGGGCAGCGAAAGCCTTCGCTTGGCCCCTGCGGCGAGCGGCCGGTCGCCGCCGATCAGATGGGGTGCGGCCACGATCAGGATCGTCAGCGTGACGGCCGCGACGACCGCAGCATGCGCAAGCGAGCCGATCTGCTCGATGGCGATGCCGCCCAGCCCGCCGCCGGCGAAGCCGCCGAGGCTCCAGAAGCCATGCGATGAAGACATGATCGGCCGGCCGAGCCGCCGCTCGACCGTGACGGCGTTCGCATTCATGGCGACGTCCATTCCGCCGACGACACCGCCGAAGACGAACATGAAGGGCGCCGCGACCGCCACCTGCGGAGCGGCGGCGACGGCGATCAGGCTGAACACGACGACCGACGCGAAGCCGACGACGACGGCCCGCGACTCGCGTCTGGCGAGCAAGACGCCGGCGATGGGCATAAGGGTCAGCGCACCTAGGCCGAAGCCGAGGATCAGCAGGCCCAGCGTGAATTTGTCGATGCCGAGGCGTTCGACGAGTGCCGGAATCTGCGGCGCCCAGCTTCCGACGACGAAGCCGTTGAGGAAGAACATGGCGACGACCGCCCAGCGCGCGCGGGCCGTGAGGTGTGGGGATGCGGTATGCAAGGAGGGGTCTTCCCGGATGTGTCGCCGGCAACCTAAATCGGTTTAGACGAGTGTCAAGGGACCGCCTCCGCCGGTCGGCAGTTCGACCCCCACCAGACGCGACGACCCTGCGCCGGCGCGGAAGGACCGATGCACGCGCTGCGCCAGGAACTCCCTGAACATCTGTTTCCGTTCGCCCTTCGTGAGCTTCGTCCTCACCTTAGGTGAATCGATGTCAAAGGCGTAACCGTGCGCGGCGATCCGCGCGCTCAGGGGCGCCGGGTGGCTGCCCTCGTATCGCTTGAGGAACCGGCGGGCAAAATCTCCGCGGAGATGCTCGTCCAAGGATGGCACGCTGCGCGGACCGTGTTCCTGCCACAGCAGGTAGCTGGCAGTGTTCTTTGCCACGAATCCCTCGGGGGTGCGGATATCCATGTAGTGGTAGATCGGCGTACCGGTATCGACGGTGGTGATGCGGCGGCCACGTTCCTTGAACTTCGGATGAACGGTGAAGCCGGCGGCATCGCCGCGCGACAGCACGAAGCGATGGGGCTTGACGATGCGCACGCACAGGTTGTCTACGTAGTCGTAAACGGTCCGGTAGTCGCCGACGAAATCCATGCGGTGCAGAGAGAGGCTTTCGACCCCATCGTCGTCGGCATACTTCTCCATGACCTTGCGCAGGTGGCCGTGGTCGCGTTCGTGGAACGCCTCGTCGGCCTGGATGTAGACGGCCCAGGTACCTGTGCAGCTGAACAGGGCCACATTGGTCTGCTGGGCGAGCACGAAGCCGCCGGTCGTCAGGTTTGGGTTCCAGCGGCTGGGCACGACGAAAATGCGCCGATCGCCGATCGAGCGGATCAGATCTTCGGTGCCGTCGTCGGAATCGCCGACGGCTACGACGAATTCGTCGACCATCGGCAACACCGAACGGATGCACTCGACCACCGGGAACTGATAGCGGACCGCATTGCGAACGAAGGTGAAGCCGGAAACCTTCATGGCACTCCCAGGGTTAGGCGTAGACGATCAGCAGGTCCTTTGCGTCGATCTGGTCGCCGGTCCTGACGAGGACTTCGGCAACGGTCCCGTCACGCTCGGCGTGGAGGGCAGTCTCCATCTTCATGGCCTCGATGGCAAGAAGCACGTCGCCGGCCTTGACCGGCTGGCCGGCGTGCACCGCGAGCGTCGATACCACGCCCGGCATGGGCGCGCCGACATGGGCCTCGTTGCCGGGCTCGACCTTGCGCCGGGCCTTCGCCGCAGTACCGCCATGAGCGCGGTCGGGAACCTTGACTCGCCGCGGCTGGCCGTTGAGCTCGAAGAACACCGTCACCAGGCCCTTGTCGTCGACGTCGCCGACGGCGAGGCAACGCACGACCAGCGTCTTGCCCTTCTCGATGTCGATGAGAATCTCGTCCTCCGGCTTCATGCCGTAGAAGTAGACGGGCGTCGGCAGAACGCTGACCGGACCATAGGTCTCTTGCGCTCCGGCAAAGTCAGAGAACACCTTCGGATACATCAGCCAGGAGGCGAACTCGAACTCCGACAGCTTGCGGCCGAGCTTCTCCTCGATCTCCTTGCGGTTCGCCGCAAGGTCGGCGGGCTTGAGCAGCGAGCCCGGACGCACCGCGATAGGCTTGTCGCCCTTCAGCGCCTTCTTCTGGATCGCCTCAGGCCAGCCGCCCGGCGACTGGCCGAGGTCGCCGCGCAGCATGGAGACGACCGAGTCGGGGAAGGCGATGTCGCGCGCCGGGTTCTCGACGTCGGCCACGGTGAGGTCCTGGGAGACCATCATCAGCGCCATGTCGCCGACCACCTTCGACGACGGGGTCACCTTGACGATGTCGCCGAACATCAGGTTGACGTCATGGTACGCCTGCGCCACCTCGTGCCAGCGCGTCTCAAGGCCGAGCGAGCGCGCCTGCTCCTTGAGGTTGGTGAACTGGCCGCCCGGCATCTCGTGCAGGTAGACCTCCGAAGCCGGGCCCTTCAGGTCGCTCTCGAAGGCCGCGTACTGGTTGCGCACCGCCTCCCAGTAGAAGGAGATCTTCCTGATCCAGCCGGTGTCGAGGCCGGGATCGCGCTCGCTGCCCTTCAGCGCCTCGACGATGGAGCCCAGGCAAGGCTGCGAGGTGTTGCCCGACAGCGAATCCATCGCCGCGTCTATGGCGTCGACGCCCGCGTCGACCGCGGCCAGCACGGTCGCCGCCGACAGGCCCGACGTGTCGTGTGTGTGGAAGTGGATCGGCAGCCCGGTCGCCTCGCGCAGCGCCTTGAACAGCACGCGGGCAGCGGCGGGCTTGAGCAGCCCCGCCATGTCCTTGACGGCGATGATGTTGGCGCCGGCGGCCTCGAACTCCCTGGCCAGCGCCACGTAGTACTTCAGGTCGTACTTCGCCCGCGCCGGGTCGAGGATGTCGCCGGTATAGCAGATCGCCGCTTCGCAGAGCCTGCCCTCCTCGCGCACCGCGTCCATGGCGACGCGCATGTTCTCCACCCAGTTCAGGCAGTCGAAGACGCGGAACAGGTCGATGCCGCCGGCCGCCGCCTGGCGAACGAAGTGCCGGACGACGTTGTCGGGATAGTTGGTGTAGCCGACGCCGTTGGCGCCGCGCAGCAGCATCTGCAGCAAGAGGTTGGGCGCCGCCTCGCGCACCAGCGCCAGCCGTTCCCACGGATCCTCGGTGAGGAAGCGCATGGCGACGTCGAAGGTCGCCCCGCCCCAGCATTCCAGCGACAGCAGCCCGGGAAGCGCCCGGGCGTAGGTGCCGGCGATCCTGGCGATGTCGTGCGTGCGCATGCGCGTCGCCAGCAGCGACTGGTGGCCGTCGCGCATGGTCGTGTCGGTGACGAGCACTTGCTCCTGCCCGCGCATCCAGGCGGCGAACTTCTCCGGGCCGAGCGCCTGGAGCTTCTGCCGCGAGCCGTTCGGCACCGCCCCCCCATGGAACGGCACCACCGGCGCGGCCGCGTCGGCCGTCGGCGCCGGCCGGGCGCGCGGCGCCGGCTGGCCGGTGACGGTGACGTCGGGGAGATAGTT
>CAYJMY010000032.1:0-32507 GCA_964371125.1 uncultured Mesorhizobium sp.
GTTCTCGGACGCGGAAGACATCTGTGACGATCGGGCTGCCGCCCTCTCCGGCGACCGTTCCGCCGGCCGGACTGCCGACTGGTCGGCCGTCCCGGCACCCGGCGCCGACAATGCGCCGGTCCTGCCGCTGCTCCTCTTCGTCGGCGTTCCCCCAGCGCGCTTCTCGCCTAGGCCGCACGACACCTCATGACGACCGCCGGCCCGCGACATCTAAAATCCGCGAATCCGCCATGCCCTCCAGGGCACGATCCTGCTTGTCCGCGAGAATCGGCGCCGCGTGCCCGGCGAGGCGACGGCGTCCGCGGCGGACGCGCGCCTCAGCGCGTCAGCGTGATCTGGTCGCCGACGGCGGCGAGCGCGCCGCGCACGTCGAGGGTGGAGAACGGCTTTTCCAGGATCAGCGGGCGCAAATGCGGCGCCAGCGCCTCGACCTCGGCGCGCGCCCCGATCATGTCGCCGGTGACCAGCACGAAGCGCCGGGCGAGGTCGGCGCGCTGGTCGAGCAGTTCGCGGTAGAGGGCGATGCCGCCGGTGCCCGGCATGCGCAGGTCGCTGAAGACGATGTCGGGCGCGGCCGCCGCCAGCGCCTCGGGGGCGGACGTCCAGGCGGTCATCACCGTCGACTTGATGCCCATCAGTTCGAGGATGTCGGACAGCGAGGCGGCGACGTCGGGCTCGTCGTCGATGATCAGGGCGCGGCGGAGGCTGGTGGACGCATGCCTCTCCTGCGCCGCGCTGACCTCCGACGGTCTGGACGCCGGCAGTTCGACGACGAAGCGCGCGCCCTGGGGTGCGGCCTCCTCGAACCAGATGCGGCCGCGATGGCGCTCGATGATCGAGCGCGAGATCGACAGGCCGATGCCGGTGCCGACGCCGACCGGCTTGGTGGTGAAGTAGGATTCGAAGATGCGGTGGCGGATCTCCGGCGCGATGCCCGGCCCGTTGTCCTCGACCGAGAATCCCGCCGTTTCGCCGCTGCGGAAGGTGCGCACGCGGATGCGCCGGTCCCGCGACACGGCCGCCAGCGCGTGCTGGCTGTTGACCAGGAAGTTGGCGACCACCTGGGTGAGGTGGTCCGGATCGGCCAGTACGGGAAGGCCGCCGTCGACGAAATCGGTGTCGATGCCGATGCCGGCGCTGCGCGCGCCGTAGGCGGTCACCTCGAGCGCCGAGCGCACGACCTGGTTGAGGTCGGTCGCCACCTGCTCGGTCGGATGCAGACGCACCATGCCGAGGAAACTCTTGACGATGCGCCCGCAGCGCTCGGCCGCGGCACGCACCTTTTCCGCCCGCACCTTGGTCTGCGGGTCGGAGGAGAACTCGTGGAGCAGGGTGGACTGGGCGACGACGACGGCCAGCGGGTTGTTCAGCTCGTGCGACACGCCGGCCAGCAGCGAGCCCATCGCCGCCATCTTTTCGTTCTGGTGCAGTTTTTCGCGCTGGCGGTTGATCTCGTCCTCGGCGCGCCGCCGCTCGCGCAGGTCGCGGATCGAGGCGAGGAACAGCCTTCGGTCGGCGGCCTTGATCTCGAAGGCCGTCAGCTCGATCGGGAAGACCTCGCCGGCGGCGTTCTGCGAGACGGTCTCCAGCCGCCGCCCGACCATCGGCGCGCCGCGGCCGAGCATGTACTCGCCGCCATTGGCGTAGCCGTCGCGGTAGAACTCCGGGATGATCGTGTCGAGCACGTCCTTGCCGATGATGATCGAGCGCGGAAAGCCGAAGATGTTCTCCGCCGCGGGATTGAACTCGATGACCTTCCCCGTCTCGTCGATGACGATGATGGCGTCGAGCGAGGCCTGCATCATCGCCGAGCGGATGATCTCGCCGGCGTGATGATCCGACTGCGACCGCTCGATCGCGTCGCCGATGGCGAGCGCGACGATCTCCAGCGCGGCCTTCTCCTCGTCGCTCCAGACGCGTTCCTCGACGCAGTCGTTGATCGCCAGCGAACCCCACGAATGGCCGTGGGCGAAGACCGCCACCGAGAGGAACGACCTGATCTTCTGCTTCTCGAAATCGTTGCGCAGGAAACCGTCGATGTCGCGCGTCAGGCCGGCGAACATCTTGCCCTGACGGCCTTCCTCGGCAATCTGCTCGAGAAGCGGATCGGACTGCACAACCGCCTGCACGATGACCGTCGGCGGACCGACGCCGGCCACGTCTTCGTCGACCCAGTGTGATGCGATCGACTGGGTCAGGCCCTGTCCCGGCACTTCGCGCAGGCGAAACAGGATCGAACGGTGGGCGTTGAGCGAGCGCCCCAGCATCTCGACGATGCCGTCGATCTCGGCGAGCCAGTCATGGGCGTAGCGCAGCCGGCGTGCGGCCCGCGCCGCGGCGACCGAGATGCCGGGAGCGGTGATGCCGGGATCGATGCTGGGCGGGGTGGTATCGATCATGATCCGGCCTTCAGCAGACGCGGCGCCGGATCAGGCGCCACCGGCGTCGCCGGCGGACGGGATCGAGAAGACGTAGCCTTCGCCGCGGACCGTGCGCAGGAAGCGCGGATTTGCCGGATCCTCCTCGATCTTCTTGCGCAGCCTCATGATGCGGATGTCGATGGCCCGCGAATCCTCGCCATTGTCGTCGGCGCCGATGGCGTCCGCGAGCGCCGCGC
The DNA here is from genome assembly GCA_964371125.1 of uncultured Mesorhizobium sp. GTDB lineage: Bacteria > Pseudomonadota > Alphaproteobacteria > Rhizobiales > Rhizobiaceae > DUSC01. Next base: position 2,618 of record CAYJMY010000032.1, read on the forward strand.
GGCTGAGCAGCCGGTTCGGTCGGGTCAGGAAGACTTCGAGCACGTCGTACTCGCTCTTCGACAGGTCGATCGTCGCTCCCGCGGGACCGACGACGCGGCGGCCCTCGAGGTCGGCGCTGAACGGGCCGAAGGCGACGACCTTGCGTGCCGGCGTCGTGCCGCTCGCTTCGGCCGGCGGCGTGTCGAGCGAAGTCGGAACGCGGCGCAGCACGCTGCGCACCCGCGCCAGCAATTCGCGCAGTTCGTAGGGTTTAACGATGTAGTCGTCCGCCCCGATCTCCAGCCCGACGATGCGGTCGATCGCCGTTCCCGCCGCGGAAGCGAAGATGATGCCGATCGGCATCTTCGCGCGCAGCCATCGTCCCAGCGACAATCCGTCTTCGCCCGGCATGGCGATGTCGAGGATGGCGAGGTGGAACGGCTCCGCCGCCGCCAGAGTCCGCATCTCCGCGGCGTCGGCCGCCGTCGCCACGTCGAAGCCGTTCGCGGCTAGGTATTCTGCCACGGCCTCGCGCAGGTCCGGCTCGTCTTCGACGATAGCTATGCGCGCTCGCAGGGGGATCTCGCCTCCGCTTTCGGCGGAAAGTAGATTGGGTATAAACATGTTGTCTAGTTCATTTCACTGGCAAGCTGGAGTGCGAAAGCGATTATGGCGGCGCGGGCGGTTGTTGTCCTCGCAGGGCTGGCGGAGGCGCAGGACGGTCTGGGCTTCTATCTGGAGAGGCGCGGCTACGACGTGCGCATCGCCGCCGAGGCCTGGGAGGCCGACACGATACTCTCCGGTGACGGCGCCGCCGTCGCCGTCGTCGATCTGGAAACCAGCGACGGCGCGGGGCTCGATCTCTTGCGGCGCTACGGAGGAGACCGTGGTACGCAGTTCATCACAGTCGGCGCTTCCGGGAATCTGCTCGACAGGGTACTCGCCCTCGAACTCGGCGCCGCCGATGCCGTCGACCGGCCGCTGGACCGGCGCGAGCTCGCCGCGCGGATCGGCGGCCTCATCGCCAGGTCGGGACGTCACCGTCCGGAACTGCTCGTACTGGAGAAGACGACCGTGGACTTGCGGGCGGCGATCGTCATGCATCGGTCGGGCGGCGAGGACATGCTGTCTCCCGGTCAGGTCGCCCTTCTCAAGCTTTTCATGGCCAATCCGCACGTCGTGCTCAGCCGTGACGACATCATCGCCGCCGCGCCCGCGGAAGCCAGCGAGGCGTTCGACAGGTCCATCGATTCGCGTATCGTCCGGCTGCGGCGGAAGCTCGAGACCGAAAGCATCGTCACGGTGCGCGGCACCGGTTACCGCTTCGATCCCCCTTCGTGATGCCCGGGCGACGCTCTCACCGATCAAGATGGCTCATCCGACGTCGGAGATCGTGGCCGTGGCGACCGGCGAGAGTTTCGGGGCTTCCGCCGGCATCCTCAGGAGGACCGCCGCGACCGCGGCGACGCCGAGCAGGCCCTGTGCGTAGAGCAGGGTCGAAAGCAGGAGTGTGGCCTTTCGCGTTCTCATCTCGCCTATCCATTTCCGCCGCCGATGCGGCCGATCAACCTGTCGCGGACCAATGCCGTTGGTGGGCTGCCGGTTCCGTCGGCGCGACGCTGCCGTTGCCGGCGGGGGCCGCGAGGATGCCGATCGTGGCCAGCAGCGCGGTCGCGGCACTCACCTTCATCAACCAGATGGCGCCGGACCGTCCCATGCGTCTGCCGTTGGTCTCCGTTTCTCTCCGCACAATCGCCCCTTCGTGTATCGGAACGATGCCGCGCGGAAGCGATCCTGTTGCATTCCCGTTGCAGGCGGAAAACCGTAATCCACAAATACGGGCAGGATTTGGCCGCGATCGGGCAACTATCGGGGCGAAAATAGCGCGATATGAAACAGAAACGAAACAAAATGACGCATGATGCGAAATACGGCGGATACGGAAATTAACCATAAGGGCTCTATCGACGAACCGATGGAGACCCCCGATGGCAACGACCCTCTCGACCCGCCTCATCAACATCGCAGCCTGCGCCCTGACCGGGGCGGCCCTCATGCTCGGAGCCGGCATCGGCAGGGCCGACGCGGCCAACCAGATCGTGGCGAAGGTCTCGATTTCGGAGCAGACGATGCGCGTTATCGTCGACGGCCGCCAGGCCTTCGAATGGAAGGTCTCGACCGCCGGCAAGGGCTATGTCACGCCGACCGGCTCCTTCAAGCCGACGCGCATGCACGAGATGTGGTACTCGAAGAAGTACGACAATGCGCCGATGCCGCACTCGGTCTTCTTCCACGGCGGCTACGCGGTCCACGCGACGCCGCATGTGAAGCGCCTCGGCCGGCCGGCCTCGCATGGCTGCATCCGGCTGCACCCCGACAACGCGCAGGACTTCTTCGAACTGGTCAAGGCGTTCGGCCCGCAGAACACCGAGATCGTCATCGTCCGGTGACGTGACGCCGTGCGGCAGAGCGATTCAGATTTGGCAGGGAATGCTCTAGTCGCTAGCGCAGCGAAAAATCGACCGGAACGGCGAGCCTGAGGCTGGACGCGGCGATCTCCGGCGGCGGCGCCGGCACGGGCGAGGCGCGACGCACCATCTCCAGGGCAGCCTGGTCGAGCGCAGGAACGCCCGAGGAGCGGGCGATGCGCGCCGAGGTGACCCGGCCGCCCCTGTCGACGGTGAAGGCCACCTGGACGAGGCCCGCCTGCTTTCGCGACCTGGCGCTCGCGGGATAGCGCTTGTGACGGCTCAGCCAGGCCAGGACCCGCGACTGCCAGTTCGCCGGGCTCACCCTCGGCGCTGCGACCGTGTCGACCTTCTTCGGCGCGGCGGCCTTCGGCGACGCCGTGTCGGCCTTCGCCGCGGCGGCGCTCTTCGACCGTGCCGGGGCCTTCTTCTTCGGTGCGGCGCTGGTTTCGGCGGCGGGCTTCTTCGCCCGCGACGCGACTCTCTTGTCGGCCTTCACTTCCGCCACGGTTTCGGTCTTCGGGCGCGGCTGCGGAAGCGGGACGTCGACCTCGGGCGTCACCGCCTCGACGACATCCGGGATCGTTTCCTCGGTTTCTGCAGCGCTTTCCCGCTCAATTGCGTCGGGGACCACCTCTTCCACCGAGGCGAGAGCAGAGCGCCGGACCGGCTCGACCGGCGCCATTGGGCTCGTGGCCGGCGCGTCCTCCGCGGCGAGCGTCTCTGCGCTCACCGCGTCGACCACGTGCCTCGGCTCCGCCGCCGCGAGCGGAAGCTCGATCGTCTCGGCCGCGACATCCGGTTCCACCTCATCCAGCGTTTCGGCTGTTCGCGCAGCGGATGCCAGTTCGGAGGGTTCCGCCTCGACCATGTCGCCCTGCGCCGCGATCGACGACGCCATGGGAACGGGCGCGAGTTCGATCATCAGCGCCGGCGGCGCGCCGCCGTCTTCCTCCATCGGCCGCAGCGACTGCACGGCGTAAGCCACGGCGACATGCATCGATATGACTGTCGCCGCTGCCAGGGCCCACAAGGCGCCGTCGCGCGCCGTGAGGCGGCCGAGGTCGAGGCTCGGGACGGTGGCCAGCGTCGCCGCGGTCACGGCTGTCCGTCCGGCGCGGCGGGAGACGCGGTCTCCAGCCCGACCAGCGCCACCTTCAGGTAGCCGGCGCCGCGCAGGAGATTCATGACCTGCATCAGGTCGCCGTAGCCGACCGACTTGTCGGCCCTGAGGAAGATGCGGGTCTCGGTATCGCCGTTCGTGCGCGCGGCGAGCGTTTCGGCAAAGGCCTCGCGCGACACGCTGTCGTTGCCGAGCGCGAGGCTCAGATCTTCCTTGAGCGTCAGAAACAGCGGCTGCTCGGGGCGGGGCGCCGGCGTCGCCGTCGATCCCGGAAGGTCGACATTGACGTCTACGGTGGCCAGCGGAGCGGCGACCATGAAGATGATCAGCAGCACGAGGATGACGTCGATGAACGGCGTCACGTTGATCTCGTGGTTCTCCTCGAGATCGTCGCCGGCGGTTTCGCGTATCCTGGCGGCCATGGCGTCCGTCCTATTCGGCCGCCACGGCGCGGCGCGCGACGCGGTGCCCGATCACGCCGCGATCGAGGTCGCGGCTGACCAGCCGCTCGACGCCGGCCGCGGCGTCGGCGAGCGTCTGCCTGTATCCGCCGATGGTCCGGGCAAACGTATTGTAGATGACGACCGCGGGGATGGCGGCGACGAGGCCGAACGCGGTCGCCAGCAGCGCCTCGGCGATGCCGGGGGCGACGACCGCGAGGTTCGTGGTCTGCGCCTCGCTGATGCCGATGAATGCATTCATGATGCCCCACACCGTGCCGAACAGCCCGACGAATGGCGCTGTCGAGCCGATCGTCGCGAGTATGCCGGTGCCGCGCGTCATGCGCCGCGCGGCCGCCGCCTCGATGCGGCCGAGGCGCGAGGCGACGCGCTCCTTCAGCCCGTCGCCTTCGACGTGACCGGCTTCGCCAGCCGAAAGCGCGACCTCTTCCCGGGCTTCGCGCGCCAGAAGGGTGGCCGGCCCTGCTTCGCGGTCAAGTGCGCCGACGGCCGTCACCAGGCTCTCGGCGGCCGAAATGGCGCGGACGGCGCGGCGGACCTGGCGTCGGGCCGCAGCCAGTTCGAGGGACTTGGCAAGCCATACGGTCCAGGTTGCCAGCGAAGCGGTGGCGAGGCCGATCATCACCGTCTTCACGACGATGTCGGCGGCCATGAACATGCCCCAGGGCGACAGGTCGCGTGGCAGCGTGGAAGGGCCTTCCTCCACGGCCAGCGGCATCGCGCCGGCGCCTCCGGGCACAACGGATCCACCCGTCGCCTCCGACGCGCCCTCGGTCGTCGGCTGCGGTTGGACGAGGGGCGCTGCCGGCTGGCCCTGGGCTCCGGCGGCGGCCTGTCCGGTCACCGCGGCGATGGCGAGACTGATCGCGAGGAGCGCGCGTATCGGCAAGATGACGGTCCTTTTCCGAACGGGACGTGGCGGCGGCCCGGTTCCCGGTTGAACCCGCAAGCCGGCGGCGACGAACGTCTTAAGACGCCATCCGGCCTTCGGCAACAAAAAAGTTGACTGTGATTATCATGAATATGGCGCGGTGTCGCCTAACACCGCTGAAAGTCGCCTGGAACAGCAGTCGGGACAGCGTGGCGCTGCCCGCAGTCGGCAAAGCCGCGAAAGCTGCCCGGCGGGAGACGCGGACGGCGTCGCCGCCAAAGGACGAGGCCGCATGCCGACCGCCGGACACGAGACAGCCGATATCGACGGCGCCTACGCCTGGACGAGGCTCGCGCTCTCGATCGCGCTCGCAACAATAGGCGGCGCCGGCATGTGGGCGGTGATCGTCGTCCTGCCGGCGGTACAGGCGGAATTCGGCGTCGATCGTGCCGATGCCTCGCTTCCCTACACGATGACCATGATCGGTTTCTCGCTCGGCAACGTTTTCATCGGCCGGGCGATCGATCGTGTCGGCTACATGAAGCCGGCCATCATCGCATCTGTCGCGCTCGGGATCGGATTCGTGCTGGCGTCCATGTCGGCCTCCATCACCCAGTTTGCGCTGATCCAGGGTGTGCTCATCGGCGCGGGCTCCTCGGCGACGTTCGGACCGCTGCTCGCCGACATATCGCACTGGTTCCGGCTGCGGCGGGGCATCGCAGTGACGGCGGCGGCGAGCGGCAACTACCTCGCCGGTGCCATCTGGCCCGTGGCGATGCAGCCCTTCCTCGTCGATGAGGGCTGGCGCGCCACCTATTTCGGCATCGGCGTCATCTGCCTGATCACAATGGTCCCGCTGGCGCTGATGCTCCGGCGCCGGCCGCTCACCGCGGCGCTCCGTCCCGGCGTGGGCACCGGTGTCTTCAGGGCAAAGCCGATCGACCTTTCGCCGACGGCGCTGCAGACGCTCCTGGTGATCGCGGGACTGGGATGCTGCGTGGCGATGTCGATGCCGCAGGTTCACATCGTCGCCTACTGTGCCGACCTCGGCTACGGCGTGGCGCGCGGTTCCGAGATGCTGGCGCTGATGTTGGCGGCGGGCATCGTCAGCCGGCTCGCCTCCGGTGCTCTCGCGGACCGAATCGGCGGCATCAGGACGCTGCTGATCGGTTCGGTGCTGCAGGGCCTGTCGCTGCTGCTCTACATTCCCTTCGACGGCCTCGTCTCGCTCTACGTCGTCTCCTTCATCTTCGGCCTGTCGCAAGGCGGCATCGTGCCCTGCTACGCGATCATCGTGCGCGAATACATGCCGGCGGAGGAAGCGGGGCGGCGCGTTGGGGTCGTCATCATGGCGACGATCGCCGGCATGGCGCTGGGCGGCTGGATGTCGGGCTGGATCTACGACCTGACCGGCTCCTACGCCGCGGCGTTCCTCAACGGCATCGGCTGGAACCTTCTCAACGTTTCGATCATGACCCTCATCCTCTGGCGGACGCGGAGGCCGCTCGTCCGTCCGGCGTAAGTCGTTCAACCGTTTCCGCCGCATCGGGGCGGCCGCGGGAATCGCCTGGTGTCGACTTCTCGACGGTCCCGAACGTTGAATCCCGCGCCGCTATTCTTGCCTGCCGTGCCGCGCGGCCGTCGCCATCGGGCCCTGGTCCGTGCAAGGATGACGCGATCGAATCCGCCCGCAGCGGCGCAAGCCCGGAGACCACCACCATGAGCAACAACCTGAAATTCTACATCGACGGCGCATGGGTCGACCCCGTCGTACCGGCCACGCTCGATGTGATCGATCCGGCCACGGAGGAGGCGTTCACCACGATCTCGGTCGGTTCGAAAGCCGACGTCGACCGCGCCGTGGCGGCGGCGCGCGCCGCCTTCGACGGCTTCTCGCGCACCGGAAAGGCCGAGCGGCTGGCGTTGCTGCGAGCGATCCTCGCCGCATACAACGAGCGCTTCGAGGACATCGCCCGCGCCGTTTCGCGCGAGATGGGTGCGCCGATCGGCTTTGCCCGAGAAGCCCAGGCGTGGGCCGGGCGGGCCCACATGGAAGCGACCATCGCGGCCTTGGAGGCCTACGAGTTCAGCCACCTTCGCGGCACGACCATGGTGGTCAAGGAGCCGATCGGCGTCTGCGCGCTGATCACGCCGTGGAACTGGCCGCTCAACCAGATCGTCTGCAAGGTGGCGCCGGCGATCGCCGCCGGCTGCACGGTCGTGCTGAAGCCTTCAGAGATCGCGCCGGTGAGCGGCCTGATCTTCGCCGAGGCGATGCACGCCGCCGGCGTGCCGAAGGGCGTCTTCAACCTGGTCAACGGCACCGGGCCCGACGTCGGCCAGGTCATGGCGGGACACCCGGACGTCGACATGGTGTCGTTCACCGGCTCGACCCGCGCCGGCATCATCGTCGCCAAGACCGCCGCCGACACGGTCAAGCGCGTCGCCCAGGAACTCGGCGGCAAGTCGGCCAACATCATCCTGCCCGACGCCGACTTCGAGACCGCGGTGACCAAGGGCGTGGAAGGCTGCTTCGGCAACAGCGGCCAGTCCTGTGACGCGCCGACCCGGATGCTGGTGCCGGCCGCGCGCCATGACGAGGCGCTGGAGATCGCCAGGAAGGCGGCCGAGGCCCATAGGGTCGGCCATCCCGACGCTGCCGACACGCGCCTCGGCCCCGTCGTCAGCCAGTTGCAGTACGACAAGATCCAGCGGCTGATCGAGGCCGGCATCAAGGAAGGCGCGACGCTGGTCGCCGGCGGGCTCGGCCGCCCGGAAGGCCTCAACCGCGGCTTCTATGTCCGCCCGACCGTGTTCGGCCACGTCACGCCCGACATGACGATTTCGCGCGAGGAGATTTTTGGCCCGGTCCTTTCGGTGCTCTCCTACAGCGACGAGGAGGACGCAGTCCGCATCGCCAACGACACGGTCTACGGGCTTGCCGCCTATGTACAGTCGAAGGATATCGGCCACGCTCGCAGGGTGGCGGCCCGCATGCGCGCCGGCTCGGTCTATCTCAACTACCCCGACTGGGATACGCACGCGCCGTTCGGCGGATACAAGCAGTCGGGCAATGGCCGCGAATACGCCGACTGGGCGATCCACGATTTCCTCGAGACCAAGGGCATCGTCGGCTGGGGCGCCGACTGAGCGGGCGGTTCAAACCGCCGCCGTCGACGCCCGGCGCCTGGCGGGCGCCATCTCACGTCAAGGAGCAAAGTACGTGCAGTTCGTCTTCCCTCCGCAACCCGTCCCGAGCGTCGCCGTCCACGGCGAGAGCGCACGCTTTCCCGTACGCCGCATTTTCTGCGTCGGGCGCAACTACGCCGCCCATGTCCGCGAGATGGGCAAGGATCCCGACCGCGAGGCGCCGTTCTTCTTCACCAAGCCCGCGGATGCGGTCGTCGAGAGCGGCGCCACGATCGCCTACCCGCCGCTGACGAAGAACCTGCACCATGAGGCCGAACTGGTCGTAGCGATCGGCCGCGAGGGTTTCGAGATCGTCGAGAAGGAGGCGCTCGACCATGTCTTCGGCTATGCAGTCGGCAACGACCTGACGCGGCGCGACCTGCAGTTCGAAGCCCGCGAGGCGGGCAGGCCGTGGGACTGGGCAAAGGCGTTCGACCGTTCGGCCGTGTGCGGGACGATCCGCCGCGCCGCTGAGACGGGCCATCCGTCGTCGGGCCGGATAAGGCTCGACCTGAACGGCACGACCCGCCAGGACGCCAACCTTGCCGAGATGATCTGGTCTGTGCCGGAGATCGTCTCCATCCTCTCGCGTTCGGTGCGCATCATGCCGGGCGACCTGGTGTACACGGGAACGCCCGCCGGCGTCGGGCCGCTCCTGCCCGGCGACGTCTGCACGGTGGCGATCGAAGGGCTCGATCCGATCACCTTCGCCATCGGCGAAAGGGCCTGAGGATGAGCCTCGTCCTGCACAGCTATTTCCGCTCGTCGACGTCGATCCGCCTGCGCGCGGCCTTGAACCTGAAGGGCCTCGCCTACGACACCGTTGCCTGGCATCTGAGGAAGGGCGAGCAGCGCTCGGCGGCCTATCTCGCCAAGAACCCGCAAGGGCTCGTGCCGGCGCTGGAGCTGTGGGACGGCACGGTGCTGACCCAGTCGCTCGCCATCATCGAGTATCTCGAGGAAGCCCATCCCGAGCCGCCGCTGCTGCCGGTCGGGCCGGTGGACCGGGCGCGCGTGCGCGCCATCGCCTATGCGGTCGCCTGCGAGATCCACCCGGTGAACAACCTGCGCATCCTCGACTACCTCCGCACCGCGTTCGGCGCCGACGACGCGGCGGTCGCGAAATGGTTCCGCCACTGGGTCGCCGCGACATTCGCCCCGATCGAGGCGATGCTCGCCGGCGATCCGCGGACCGGGCGCTTCTGCCACGGCGACACGCCGGGGCTGGCCGACATCTGCCTTCACGCCCAGGTGCTCAACAACCGGCGCTTCGGCGTCGACATGGAGCCCTATCCGACGATCCGGCGCATCTTCGATGCCTGCTCGGCGCTGCCCGCCTTCATCGCCGCCGCGCCGGAGAACCAGCCCGACGCCGAGTAGGGAAGATCCCGCCCCGTCATCCATACCGAGGCATCGCCGGATCGGCGTTGTCCCGGGAGGCGGACGAGCGGCGGCGGAAATTTCATATCAAAAATATTTAGGCTTGAAATAAATTACCGCCCTGCTAGCATTCCGGGACGAACGACCCCCTACGGACTGCTTTGCTGGAGGACGATGCCATGAAGGTCATGTGCCTGGGTGGTGGGCCCGCGGGCCTCTATTTCGCGATATCGATGAAGCTGCGCGACCCGTCTCACGAGGTCGTGGTGCTGGAGCGAAACCGCTCGAACGACACGTTCGGCTGGGGCGTGGTCCTGTCGGACGACGCCCTCGAGCGCATGAAGAAGAACGATCCCAAGAGCACCGAGACCATTCGCAGCCATTTCGCTTACTGGGACGACATCGCGGTCGTCTACAAAGGCCAGCGCATCGTTTCGGGCGGGCACGGATTTGCCGGCCTCGGCCGCAAGCAGATGCTGGTCGACCTCCAGGAGAGAGCGCGTGAACTCGGCGTCGAAATGCGCTTCCAGAGCGAATTCAAGAGTGCCGAGGATTACCGCAAGGAGTACGACCTGGTCGTTGCCTGCGACGGAATCAACTCGCTCGTACGCAAGGAATACGCCGAAATCTTCAAGCCCGATGTCGACATGCGCCTGTGCAAGTTCATCTGGCTCGGCACGCATCAGAAGTTCGACGACGCATTCACCTTCATCTTCGAGAAGACCGAGCACGGCTGGGTGTGGGCGCATATCTACCAGTTCGACGCCAACACGGCGACCTTCATCGTCGAATGCCTGCCGCACACCTGGGACGCCTGGGGCTTCCAGGACATGTCGAAGGAAGAGACGGTCGCGACCTGCCAGCGCATCTTCGCCAAGCATCTCGGCGGGCACGATCTGATGTCGAACGCCGCGCATCTGCGCGGCTCGGCGGTATGGATGAACTTTCCGCGGGTGATCTGCGAGCGCTGGTATCACGGCAACGTCGTGCTGATGGGCGACGCCGCGGCAACCGGTCACTTCTCCATCGGCTCCGGCTCGCGGCTCGCCTTCGACAGCGCGATCGCGTTGGCCGACTATCTGCATTCCGAACCGACGTTGGAGAAGGCGTTCGAGCGCTACCAGGCGGAACGGCGCGTTGAGGTCTTGCGGCTGCAGTCGGCCGCGCGCAACAGCCTCGAATGGTTCGAGAACGTCGAACGCTACCTTGACCTCGATCCCCTCCAGTTCGTCTATTCGCTGCTGACGCGTTCGCAGCGCATCTCGCACGAGAACCTGCGCCTGCGCGACAAGGACTGGCTGGAAGGCGCGGAGCGGTGGTTCCAGACCGCGTCGGGCGTGAGCGAGAACGCGCCGCTGCGCCGGCCGATGTTCCAACCCTTCTCCCTGCGCGGCATGACCGTGAAGAACCGCATCGTGGTGTCGCCGATGGCGCAGTACAAGGCGGTCGACGGCTGCCCGACCGACTGGCACTTCGCCCACTATGCCGAGCGCGCCAAGGGCGGCGCCGGCCTCGTCTACACCGAGATGACCTGCGTCTCGCCGGAAGGCCGGATCACGCCCGGCTGCCCCGGCCTCTACGATCCGCGGCACGAGGCGGAGTGGAAGCGCATCGTCGATTTCGTCCACCGCGAGACGACGGCGAAGATCTGCTGCCAGCTCGGCCACTCGGGCGCCAAGGGCTCGACGCAGCTCGGCTGGGAAGAGGGCGACGCGCCGCTCAAAAGCGGCAACTGGCCGGTGATGTCGGCATCCGACGTTCCGTGGTCCGACCGCAACCAGGCGCCGAAGGCGATGACCCGCGCCGACATGGACATGGTCTGCGACCAGTTCGTGGAATCTGCGCGGATGGCCGAGCGGGCCGGCTTCGACATGCTCGAATTGCACATGGCGCACGGCTATCTCCTGTCGTCGTTCATCACGCCTTTGACCAACCGGCGCACCGACGAATACGGCGGCAGCCTGGAAAACCGCACGCGCTATCCGCTCGAGGTCTTCCGTGCGGTGCGCGCCGTGTGGCCGAAGGACAAGCCGATCTCGGTGCGCATCTCGGCCAACGACTGGGTCGGCGAGGACGGCATCACGCCGCACGAGGCGGTCGCCATCGCCGCGATGCTGAAGGAGGCGGGCGTCGACATCTGCGACGTCTCGGCGGGCCAGACCTCGAAGAAGGCGCGGCCGGTCTACGGCCGCATGTTCCAGACTCCGTTCGCCGACCAGATTCGCAACGAGGCGCACATGGCGACGATGGCGGTCGGCAACATCTACGAGTCCGACCACATCAACTCGATCCTGATGGCCGGTCGCGCCGATCTCGTCTGTCTGGCGCGGCCGCATCTGGCCAACCCCTACTGGACGCTGCATGCGGCAAGCGCGCTCGGCGACCGCGAGGAGGAATGGCCGGCGCCCTACTATCAGGGCCGCGACCAGATGTGGCGCCTTGCCGAACGCGGCGACACCGTGCTGGGCAAGGTCTGATGGCGGCTCAACTCTCCGGCCGCCACGCGATCGTCACCGGCGCCGGCAGCGGCGTCGGCGCGGCCGTGGCCTTGGCGCTTGCCGAAGCGGGCGCATCGGTGACGATCGTCGGCCGCCGGCTCGCCGCGCTGGAAGAGGTCGCTCACGGTCATGCGCGCGTCTTCCCTGCGGCGGGAGACGTGACCGACGCGGACAGCATGAAGCAGGTGATCGAGGCAGCGGTCGCAAGGGCGGGGCCGATGGCGATCGTCGTCGCCAATGCAGGCGGCGCCGAGAGCGCGCCCTTTTCGCGGACGAGCCCGGAGATGTTCCGCGCGTCTCTGGAGGTGAACCTGACCGGCGTATTCAACACGTTCCAGGCGGGGTTTGCGAACATGGCGCGCGACGTTCCCTGCCGCCTGATCGCAATCGCCTCCACGGCGGCGCTGAAGGGCTACCCCTATGTCAGCGCCTATTGCGCCGCCAAGCACGGCGTCGTCGGCCTGGTGCGCTCGCTGGCGCTCGAACTGGCGGCGACCGGGACGACGGTGAACGCCATCTGTCCCGGCTATACGGAAACCCCGATGCTGGAGCGTACGCTGGACAACATCGTCGCCCGGACGGGCCGCAGCCGCGCCGAAGCCGAGGCGATGCTGAAGGCGGGAAATCCGCAGAAGCGGTTCATCCAGCCGCGCGAGGTCGCCGAGACGGTGGCGTGGCTGTGCAGCGAGGCGGCCGCGTCCGTCACCGGCCAGGCGATCTCGATTTCCGGAGGAGAGACATGAGCGCGCGTTCGACCGAGCCGGCCGTCACGGCCGCCGATTCCGCCGCAAGCGAGAGCGGCCGCGCCGCGTCCAAGACGCGCCTGAGGCTCTGGCTACGCATCCTGAAGACCTCGCGGCTGATCGAGGGCGAGGTGCGCGAAAAGCTGCGCGAGGAGTTCGACACCACGTTGCCGCGGTTCGACGTCATGGCCGCGCTCCATCGCGCCGAGGCGGGCCTGAGAATGAGCGACCTGTCGAGCGTGCTGCGCGTCTCCAACGGCAACGTCACCGGCATCGTCGATCGTCTCGTCGCCGACGGGCTGATCGTCCGCGTGCCGGTCGACAACGACCGCCGGGCGATGATCGTGCGGCTCACCAATGCCGGGCGCGAGCTCTTCCAGCGCATGGCGGCAAAGCACGAGAGCTGGGTGAACGAGATCCTCGGCGGGCTGTCGACGGCCGAGGCGACCAGGCTGATGGCGACGCTGGACGCGGCCGTCCGCCCCCTCGAAGGCAATGAAAGCGAGTGAAGGAATGACCAGGACGACACCAGAGCACTTCCTCCTGTCCGTCGAGAACGGGGTGGCGACCGTCCGTCTCGACCGGCCGGAGCGCAAGAACCCGCTGACATTCGAGAGCTATGCGGAACTGCGCGACTGGTTCCGCGCGCTACGCTACGACGACGCCGTCAAGGCCGTGGTCTTCGGCTCGAACGGCGGCAATTTCTGTTCGGGCGGCGACGTCTTCGAGATCATCAAGCCGCTGCTCGACAAGGACATGAAAGGCCTGCTCGAGTTCACGCGGATGACCGGCGACCTGGTCAAGGCGATGATCGCCTGCGGCAAGCCGGTGATCTCGGCGATCGACGGCATCTGCGTCGGCGCCGGCGCCATCATCGCCATGGCGAGTGACATCCGCATCGGCACCCCGGAGGCCAAGACCGCCTTCCTGTTCACCCGCGTCGGCCTTGCCGGCTGCGACATGGGCGCCTGCGCGATGCTGCCGCGCATCATCGGCCAGGGCCGCGCCTCCGAACTCCTCTACACGGGCCGGACCATGAGCGCGGACGAGGGCGAGCGCTGGGGCTTCTTCAACCGCATCGTCGGCGGCGACGCCCTCGACGCCGAGGCGAAGGCGCTGGCCGCGCGCATCGCCGAGGGTCCCAACTTTGCGCACATGATGACCAAGACCATGCTCGCCCAGGAATGGAACATGAGCCTGGAGCAGGCGATCGAGGCGGAGGCGCAGGCGCAGGCCATCTGCATGCAGACGAAGGATTTCGGCCGCGCCTTCGCGGCGTTCGCGGCGAAGCAGAAACCGGTTTTCGGGGGCGACTGATGGCCGACCGCAGCTTTCTCGACTGGCCGTTCTTCGAGCCGCGCCACCGGGCGCTGGCCGACGCGATCGAAGAGTGGGCCGGCAGCCACCTGAAACATGTCGACCACGGCGACGTCGACGGCGCCTGCCGCGGTCTCGTCGCCGCGCTAGGCGAGGGCGGCTGGCTGAAGCTCACCGCCGTCGATCCGGACGATCCGGCTTCGACGCTCGACGTGCGCAGCCTGTGCCTGATGCGCGAGACGCTCGCCCGGCACGACGGCCTCGCCGATTTCGCCTTCGCCATGCAGGGCCTCGGCACCGGGGCGATCTCACTCTTCGGCAGCGACCAACAGAAGCGGCGCTGGCTGCCGCTGACGCGTTCCGGCAAGGCGCTGTCCGCCTTCGCGCTGAGCGAGCCGCGCTCCGGCTCCGACGTCGCCAACATGGACCTCGCCGCCATCCGCGACGGCGACGACTACGTGCTCGACGGCGAGAAGACGTGGATCTCCAACGGCGGCATCGCCGACGTCTACACCGTGTTCGCGCGAACCGGCGAGGGACCGGGCGCCAGGGGCATCTCCGCCTTCGTCGTGCCGGCCGACACGCCGGGTCTTGCGGTCGCCGAGCGGCTGGAGGTGGTCGCGCCGCATCCGCTGGCGCGGCTCGCCTTCGCCGGCTGCCGCGTGCCGCAGAGCGCGATGATCGGCAGGCCCGGCGACGGATTCCGCATCGCCATGTCGGTGCTCGACGTCTTCCGCTCCACGGTCGCCGCGGCGGCTCTGGGCTTTGCCCGGCGGGCGCTCGACGAGAGCCTGTCGCGCGCCGCCGAGCGCCAGCTCTTCGGCGCGCCGCTGTTCGAATTGCAGATGGTGCAGGGCCACATCGCCGACATGGCGCTCGACATCGACGCCGCGGCGCTGCTCGTCTACCGCGCGGCGTGGCTGAAGGACAGCGGTGCGCCGCGCATCAGCCGCGAGGCGGCGATGGCCAAGCTCTTCTCCACCGACCGCGCCCAGGAGGTCATCGACAAGGCCGTGCAGCTGCACGGCGGCGACGGCGTGCGGCGCGGACATATCGTGGAAAGCCTTTACCGCGAAATCCGCGCGCTCAGGATCTACGAGGGCGCCTCGGACGTGCAGAAGGTGATCATCGCCCGGCAGACCATGGGCATGGCGACGAAGGCTGCGTCCGCGTGAGGCGGGCGAGCGACGAAACTGACCGAAGAGACGGGATCGGAGATAAAATGATCGAGACCATCAACCCGCCCGGCTGGAAGAAGCCCAAGGGCTACGCCAACGGCGTGCTCGTCGACGGAACGCGGCTTTATACCGGCGGCCAGATCGGCTGGAACAAGGACCAGGTCTTCGAAAGCCGCGACTTCGTCGCGCAGATGGAACAGACGCTGAAGAACATCGTCGACATCGTCACGGCGGCCGGCGGCAGCGTGAAGGACATCGTCAGGCTGACCTGGTTCGTCACCGACAAGCGCGAATACGTCGCCCGCCAGCGCGAGGTCGGCGAGGCCTACCAGCGGGTCCTGGGCCGTCACTTCCCGGCCATGAGCCTGCTGGTCGTCGCCGGGCTCGTCGAGGACGAGGCGCTGGTCGAGATCGAGGCGACGGCGGAGATCGGTCGCTCGGCCGCCTGATCGCGGTGGTCGCCGCCGACGGCTATGCCGGGGTCACGGCGGGCGTCTCGGTCGACAGCATCGACAGGAGCTTGGCCTTTACGTCGTCCGGCCAGGCCATCGAGGTGTGCTTGTCGAGCCAGCTCGCGGCGAGCACCTGCTTGCCGGCCCAGCGCGGCTCGTCGCCGCAATGCACCGTGTGTTCGACGGTCACAGACGACTTGCCGACCCGGGTGATGGTCAGCCGGAAGGTCAGCTTGTCGCCGAAGAAGGACGGCTTCGAGAAATCGCAGGTGAGATGGACCGTCGGCGTGCCCCAGCGCTCGTTCCAGATGATCTCGTGCCAGGGATAGCCGATCGAGGCCCAGAATTCCTCGATTACGCCGTTGAGGATGTTGAGATAGGACGGATAGTAGGCCGTTCCCGAGATGTCGCAGTCGCCAAAATGCAGCATACGATCGGTCGTGTAGCAGACGGCCATGGTTTCCTCTCGCTGGAATCGTGTTCTAGTTGTCGCCAGCGAAGGACTTTACGGTCTGCAGTGCGCCGTCAAGGGCCTTTCCGTCCTCGTCGAGCAGTGCGGCTTCGCGCAGCCGGCGGATCCAGCTCGCCGCGTCGGGCCGCCCGGCGACGAGCTCAACCGCCTGCATGACGCGGTCGAATTTCGACAGGCCGCGCGTGTGGGTATCCGAATAGCCCTTGATCAGGCGGCGGTTGCGAACGATTTCCACGGCAATATCGTAGCCGCTCTCGGCGGGCGACGTCCGGCCGTCGAGATGAGAAAGCGCCGCGCCGAGCCAGTCGCGCACGTGCTCCATCTCGATCGCGTGGCGCAGCGTGCCGCGCCGCCAGCGGCGCAGGCCGCCGATGAGGTGGAGCTGGAGGTAGGGCAGGAGCCGGTCGGTACGCAGCCGCCGGCCGCGGTTGAAGAGCCGGTCGATCAGCCGCATGGCGCTGCTACTCGATTGAATTCGCTTGCCAATCCCGGCCGGAAGCAGGCCGACGAGCTCTTCGGCGCGCGGATGCATGAACTCGGTCAGCATCATGCGCGTGTCCTTCGCAGGGCGAATCTCGCGGCGCACGCGCTCGAAGCGCGATCCCCGGGTCTTGAGATCAGCGACACGAATTATGTCGTCATAGGTCATTGCCTTCGAAAGGTACTTCGCGGCCTCGACGGTGAGGACGAAATCCTTGTCGGCGCGATCGCGCGTGGCGATTTCCTCAAGCTTTTCAATGTATTCTGCGCCGTACGCGAGATCCTGGAAGTCGACGACGGCCTGCAGACCGCGCAACGCCATGTGGTTGGCGGGCGCGGGCAGGGCGGCGACGCGCCGTACCAGCGCATCCCATTGATTCAAAAGGCGTTCAGGGCCGACGGGCCGCGCCGCGCGGGCTCCTGCCTGTGATTGGACGGGAAGCTCCTTGCGACCGGCCTGCGCCGCCTCGAAGGCCCGGGAAAACGCCTTAAGGCTGGGCTCGACGCCGCGGCCGGACGAGCGGATCGCCTTCTCGAAGCTGTCGCGCGGGAAGGGAAGCTCGCCCGAGCCCGCGAGAGCGCCGAACAGGCTCGCAGAGATGACGGTGCCCGACTCGACCGCGATCTTCTCCATGTCGAAGGCGATCAGCCGCTGCGCCGCGATCTCGGCGGCGGCGAGCACCTCCTCGGAATTGGCGATGCCATCGCCGGGGACCGTCTTCTCCGAAACGGCGAGCGCGCGGTGGGTGGACGCGATCAGCGTCGTGCGGTCGGGGGTGACGAAGCCGCGCATGATGGCGCGACCCGCCTCCATCATCTCGGCGGCGACGAGGATGTCGACGTCACCGGCCGCCGGCATCAGCGAGAAGACCGGGGGGCGGTCTGTCGCCGGCGCCATCTCGATGTAATAGATCGTCGCGCCGGTGCGCTGGGCGACGCCGGCGACCGAGGTCGCCTGCACCGCGTAGCCGTTGAGCCGGGCGCAGTCCTCGATCCAGTTGGTGAGCACGCCGCCGCCCTGGCCGCCGACTGCCATGACGGCCATCTTGACGATCTGGTCCATCGCGGGATCGTGGGGCTTGCTGGCCGGAAGAACGATCGTGTCTGCCATCTCAAGCCTGCCCGAATTCGAGACGTCCGCCGGAGCGCCGCTTCTGCAGCCAGCCGATCACGCGTTGCGAGAAGCCCGAGACAGTGCGCTCGAACCAGCCGGGATTGTAGACGACGTCGGCCCGGTAGAAGGACGGGCAGAGCACCGCCGCATCGGCGACCTCGCCGCAGTTGCCGCAGCCGACGCAGCTCTGGTCGATGCTGGCAACCGGGTCGTCGCGAAGCGGATCGTCGAGCTTCTTCAGCGACAGAGACGGGCAGCCGGAAAGCCGGATGCAGGCGTGATCGCCGGTGCAGACGTCCTCGTCGACGCCGAAGCGCGGCTTTTCGACACGGCGGCCTTCGGCGATCGCCTTGCTGGCGGCCGGCTTTTCGCGGCGCTGCTTGTTGAGCATGCATTCCGACGAGGCGACGATGACCTTCGGGCCGGCATAGTCGGTGGTCAGCGCCTCGTCGAGGATCGCGCGCATGCGCGGCACGTCGTAGGTCCGGTCGATCTGGCGGACCCATTTGACGCCGATGCCCTTCACCGCCTCGGCGATCGGGTGTCCGGTCGACTTGGTGGCGTTGTCGGCGCGCGAGGAAAGCACGTCCTGGCCGCCCGTCGCGGCGGAATAGAAATTGTCGACGACGACGATGACACTGTCGGACTTGTTGTAGACGGCGTTGCCGACGGAGGACGACAGGCCGTTGTGCCAGAAGCCGCCGTCACCGATGATCGAGATGGAGCGCTTCTCGCCGCCGCCGTCGAACGCGGCATTGGACGCCGGGCCGAGGCCGTAGCCCATGGTCGAGCCGCCGATCTCGAAGGGCGGCAGGCAGGCGAACAGGTGGCAGCCGATGTCGCCTGCGATCTGGTGCTTGCCGTGCTCCTTCTCCGTCAGCTTCAGCGCGGCGAAGATCGGACGTTCCGGGCACCCCGTGCAGAATCCCGGCGGGCGGATCGGAACGGTCTTCGACAGATCCGGGACGGCGGTCTTTTCCTGCTGGTTGGGGGCGCGGCGCTGGGCGGGCAGCAGGCTCAGGTCGGCCTTGCGCAGGAAGGCCTCGACGCCGTCGAGCATGACCTTGCCGGTGTATTCGCCGGCCATCGGCAGAACGTCCTTGCCGTGCAGCGAGACGCGGCTGCCGGCCTTGTAGAGGATCGAGCCGAGCGCCTGCTCGAGGAAGTCCGGCTGGCCTTCCTCGACGACGAGGACGTGGGACTTGCCATCGCAGAACTCGAGAAACTCGTCGCCGACGATCGGGTAGGTGACGTTGAGGACGTAGAGCGGGATCTCGCTGTTGCCGTAGATGTCGGCGAGGCCGAGGCGCTGCAGGGCGCGGACCACGCCGTTGTACATGCCGCCCTGGCAGATGATGCCGACCGAACCGTCCTTCGGCCCGAAGAACTCGTTCAGGCCCTTCTCGCGGATGTATCTCTGCGCGGCCGGCCAGCGGTTCCTGATCTTGTCCTGCTCCTGCACGTAGGACATGGGCGGCAGGACGACGCGCGAGTAGTCGCTGCGCGGATTGGCCAGCGCGTCCTTGACGGTGAACGGCGGTCGCCTGTTGTCCCTCGCGGTGAAGCTGCCGGTGACGTGGCACGAGCGGATGCGCACCATCAGCATGACCGGCGTGTTGGTCGCCTCGGAAAGCTCGAAGCCCTGTTCGACCGAGCGCACGATCGAGGGCAGATTGGGGCGCGGGTCGAGAAGCCACATCTGCGACTTCATGGCGAAGGCGTGGCTGCGCTCCTGCATGATCGAGGAGCCTTCGCCGTAGTCCTCGCCGATGATCACCAGCGCGCCGCCGGTAACGCCCGAGGAGGCGAGGTTCGCCAACGCATCGGAGGCGACGTTGACGCCGACCGAGCCCTTGAAGGTGACGGCGCCGCGGATGGGATAGTGGACCGAGGCGGCGAGCATGGCCGCCGCGGCGGCCTCCGAGGCGTTGGCCTCGAAACGCACGCCGAGTTCGGAAAGAATTTCCTCGGCGTCGGCGAGCACGTCCATCAGATGGCTGATCGGCGCGCCCTGGTAGCCGCCGACATAGCCGACGCCGCTTTCGAGCAAGGCTTTCGTGAGCGCCAGAATGCCTTCGCTGGTGAAGGTCTGACCTTCGCCGAGCTTCAGTTTCTGCACTTCCCGGGCGAAAGAACGTTCGGCCATGCCTGACTTGTTCCGTTTCCTGCGTGACCGCGCGCCGTGCCGGCGCGCAGTGTCTCGTCTAGATTTCGTGCTTGCGCACGTTGCTCAGCATCTTCTGCAGCGTGGCGACGAATGCCCGGCGCTCGTCGTCGGGAATGCGCGTGAACATCTTCGAGTAGGCCCTGGCCATCGACGGCCACATCCGCTCGAAGGCGGCCCGCCCGGCATCGGTGATGAAGACGCGCGTCACCCGGCTGTCGTTGGCGTCGGTTTCGCGCCGGGCGAGGCCGTCGGCGACGAGCTGGTCGAGCGCCCGGCTCAAGGTCGACTGCTCGACCACCGCGTAGATCGCCAGTTCGCGGATCTGGACGCCGTCGATGACCGAAAGGACCGCGAGCGAACGCATCTTCGGCGTCGTCAGCCCCAGCGCCGCCATCTCGTGGCGAATGGTCGCGTTGTAGCGCCCCATGATGCGGTTCATCAGATAGGGCGCGTAGTTCGAGAGACCGATTTCGCCGAGGCGCGGGACGGTCCCGTCCTCGCGGATCTTCGCTTCTCCGCTGTCGTTCATCCGCCCAGCCTTTTTGCCAGCAGGAAGCCGGAACCGCCGCCGAGCCCTGGGCCGGGGTGGGTCGAGGCGCCGATGTGATGGAGATTGCGGACCGCGGTCCCGCTACCCCTCGAATCGGCGAACGGCCGCCAGATGAAGAACTGGTCGATCGAGCAGGAGCCGCCGTAGGGATCGCCGCCGACGAGGTTGATATTGAGCTTTTCCAGATCGGCCGGCGAATAGGCGCGCCGGGCGAGCACCGAGCCGGGGAAGCCGTCGATATGCCGGGCGAGAATCGCCTCGATGCGGTCGGCGAAGGCCTCGCGCGTCGCCTCGTCCCATGTGCCCGACGTCGCGATCACTCCGGCGGCATCTCCCTTGACGGTGCGCGGGGCGTCGGGGATCTGGATCCAGACGATCGACTTGCCTTCCGGGCAACGCGACGGGTCGAGCCGGTGCGGCTGGCCGACGCAGATCGTCGGCGTCTCCGGCAGCATGCCGCGCTCGGCCTCGTTCGCCGACTTCGACACCGAATCGATGCCGTCGGCGAGGTGGATCAGCGCCACGTCATCGAGCCCCGGCGTCTTCCAGCGGATCGGGCCGTCGACGGCGTAGTGGAGCTGGAAGTCGCCGCGGCCGTGGCGGAAACGCCCAACCGAATCCTCGGCTTCGCCAGCCGCGGCGACACCCTTCAGCAGCCTTCCGTAGAGCTGGCCGGGGGCGACCGAGCAGACGATCTCGCGCCCCATGATCTCTTCGCCGGAGGCGGTGACGACGCCGCAGGCCGTGCCGTTGCGCACGATGATGCGGTCGACGTCGACGTTCGTCCGCGTCTTGCCGCCCTTTTCCTCGATGAGCGCCTTGAAGGCGGCGACGGCCTGGGCAGCGCCGCCCTTGACCACGGGCGCGCCCGCAGCCTCGAGGGCGAAGGCGATGACCTTGCCCATCTGGCCACCATAGGTCGATTCCGGCGTCAGGCCGGTATGCAGGACCCACGGCGCCCAGAGCGCGCGCAGCGTGTCCGATGCGTAGGTGGTCTCCAGCCAGCCCCTGGCCGGGACGAGCGCCTTGCCCATCCACGCGGCAAGGCCGCGCGGCCCGCGTCGCCAGGTTTCGCGAAGCAGGAGCTTCAATGTCGGCCAGCTCCACAATTCGCCGCCGAGCAGGGCGAAGAGGAAGGGCGCGTCGGCCTCGATGGCGCCGACATCGGCGCCATGGCGATTTCCGTCACCGGCCTGGAGCGCGTTGAAGCGCGCGATGTTGGCGGCCCGATCCGTCGTTAGCACCAGCGCGGAACCGTCCGGCCGCACGACGGCCGTCGGGTGCTTCGTGTGGCAGAGCTCGAAGCCATGCCGTGCCAGGTCGGCGGCGAGCGCGGCATAGGCCGGAGAGGTGAGGAACAGCACGAAGGTGGCCGCCATCACGTCGTGATGGAATCCCGGCAGGGTAATTTCCTCCGTGCGCATGCAGCCGCCGAGGCGGTCGTTGCGCTCGAGCACGAGGACGCGCTTCCCCTTCGAGGAAAGCAGCGCCGCCGCGACAAGGGCATTGATACCGCTGCCGACGATGATCTGGTCGTAGTCCGCCATGGCCGGAGGTTCCGCGCGCTACGAACGGGGAACGAGGGCCATCGCGCGGATCGGGCTGCCCGTGCCCTGGACCAGCTTGAGCGGGGCGGCGATCAGGATCGCGCCCTTGGCCGGCAGCTTGTCGAGGTTGGCGAGCGAGGCGAGGCCGTAGCGGTTGGCCTTGTGCAGCAGATTGTGCGCCGGGTAGGGAGGCTGCATGCCGCCCGCCTGGCCCGCGTCGGTGCCGATGCACTGGGTGCCCCAGCCGAGCGCGCCCTTGGCGAGGATGTACTCGATGCAGTCCACGGTCGGCCCGGGCGAATGCGGGCCGGTCTCGTCGGCGTTGAGGTAGAGCGCCTCGTCGTTGACGCGCTTGTCCCAGTCGGAGCGCATGACCACCCACTCGCCGGCATTGATCGCGCCGTGCTTTGCCTCCCAGGCTTTCACGCCGGCGGCGTCGAGCAGGAAGTCCGGATTGGCGGCAACCTCGGCGGAGCAGTCAATGACGTTGAGCGGTGCGACGAAGTTCTGCGGCGGGATGGTGTCGGTGTAGCCGTCGGCGAAATCGCGGCCCGTGATCCAGTGATGCGGCGCATCGAAGTGAGTTCCGGAGTGCTCGCCGATCTTCAGCCAGTTCCAGGCCCAGAACGGACCGTCCTTGTCGTATTCGGAGATCTTGTGGACCTCGATCTTCGGCGTGTCCCTGGCGAAATCCGGCGGGAGCTTCAGCAAGGGCGTGTCGGGACCCAGCGATCCGGAAAGGTCGACGACCTTGACGTCCCCGCTCAAGAGGAGACTGGCCAGATTTCCCAGGGTTTGCGCGGCATTCATGGATTGGTCCTCCGTTAGATGCAGACGGGCGCCTTTCGGGCGCGGA
Organism: uncultured Mesorhizobium sp.; assembly: GCA_964371125.1. GTDB lineage: Bacteria > Pseudomonadota > Alphaproteobacteria > Rhizobiales > Rhizobiaceae > DUSC01. The sequence goes on from CAYJMY010000032.1 coordinate 25,464, forward strand.
GTGGCGGTTCCCCAACTCGTCAAACATTATGCTAGACATAAGAATATGCATTTGCAATTATCTTTAAAAAATTGAGGGAACAAAGCCGGTGCATCAGTCCTACGATGCCGTCGTCATCGGCGCGGGGCACAATAGCCTCGCCTGTGCGGCGCATCTGTTGGCCAAGGGGTGGCGCGTCGCCGTGTTCGAGCAGGCCGCGATCCCCGGCGGAGCGGTCAAGACGCTCGAGCTGACCCGGCCCGGATTCCGCCATGACTGGGCGGCGATGAACCTCAATCTTTTCGCCGGTTCGGCGTTTTTCAAGGCCTATGGCGAGCGACTGCTGCAGCATGGGCTGAAGTTCGCGCCCGCCACGCACTGCTTCGCCAGCGTGTTCCCCGACGGCAAGTGGTTCGGCGTGAGCACCGACCCGCAGGAGACGAAGAAGCGTATCGCGGCGCTCTCGGCGGCGGATGCCGAAACCTGGCAGAATCTGCTCGACGAATTCCCCGGGCGCGCCGAGTACATTTTCGCGCTGCTCGGAAATCCCATGAAAATGCATATATTGGCGCGCCTTTTGGCGAAGGCGTGGATGCGCAAGGGATTTCCCTGGACGATATCACTCGCCCGGCTGCTTGTCTCCTCGCCGCGAAAGTGGCTGACGGAGAATTTCACGTCGCCGCATGTCCGCGCCACGCTCGGCGCTTGGGGCCTGCATCTCGACTTCGCCCCAGACATCGCCGGCGGGGCGGTGTTCCCTTATCTCGAGGCGATGGCCAACCAGGCCTTCGGCATGGTCATCGGCAAGGGCGGGGCGGACACCGTCACCCGCTCGCTGACGGCACTGATCGAGGCCGGCGGCGGCGAGATCCACTGCAACGAGAGGGTCGTGCGCGTACTCAGCGAAGGCGGCCGGGCGACGGGCGTCGAGCTTTCCGGCGGCCGCCGCGTCATGGCAGGCAAGGCGGTGATCGCCAACGTCGCGCCGGGCAGGCTGGTCGACGGGCTGCTCGACGGCGGCTCGGGCGACGCCGGGTTCGACAAGAGCATGCGCCAGTTCAGCCATGCGCCCGGCACGATGATGATCCACCTGGCGGTGAAGGACCTGCCGGCGTGGGCGGCGGGCGAGGACCTCAGGCGCTTCGCCTATGTGCACATCGCGCCGTCGCTCGACCAGATGGCGCGGACCTACGGCCAGGCGATGGCGGGGCTCTTGCCCGACGAGCCGGTGATCGTGGTCGGCCAGCCGACGGCCGTCGACCCGTCGCGGGCGCCGGACGGCAGCCACGTCCTGTGGGTGCAGGTGCGCATGGTGCCGGCGGAGATCGCCGGCGACGCGGCCGGCCTGATCGCCGAGCGCGACTGGGCTTCGGTGAAGGAGGCCTACGCCGAGCGCGTGCTCGACATGATCGAGCGCCACGCGCCGGGTTTTCGCGCGCAGGTGCTCGGCCGCGCAGTCGTCTCGCCGCTCGACCTCGAGGCCGACAATCCCAACCTCGTCGGCGGCGACCAGATCTGCGGCAGCCATCATCTTTCGCAGAACTTCCTGTTCCGTCCGGCGTATGGTCACGCTTCGGGGCGCACGCCGGTGAAGGGGCTCTACCTCACCGGAGCGGCCGTGTGGCCGGGCGCCGGGCTCGGCGCCGGATCGGGTTACATGCTCGGCCGCGAACTGGCCGGATAGGCAATGCAATCACAGAAGGGGAGAACGACATGAACTCTTTATCTAGACGTACCGTGCTGAAAGCCTCCGCCGCGACGCTGGCGCTCGGCATGCTGGGATCGAAGGCGATGGCGGCGATCGACGAGCTGGTCATCGCCTACAACGTGAACCTGCCGTCCTGGGACCCGACGGTGGGCCCGTCGGCGGTCAACCCGACCATCCAGGGCATCTACCAGTCGGTGTTCGACCAGTTCATCCTGCAGCAGCCGGACCTGAAGCCGGCGCCGGGCCTGCTCACCGAGTGGGGCTGGAACGAGGACAAGACCAAGGTGACGATGACCGTGCGCGAAGGCGTCACCTGGCATGACGGCTCGCCGTTCACCGCCGAGGACGTCGCCTGGTCGCTGACCCGCGCCGCCGACGAGAAGACCGGCAACCCGATCCAGTTCATCTGGTCGACGCTGGCCAACATCAAGGCCGAGGGCAACACGGTCACCGCCGATGTCGCCCGCTTCGAGCCGACCATCTTCAAGTGGATGTACTTCCTCACCGGCTACGTGCTGCCGAAGGCCTATTACGAGAAGGTCGGCGCCGAGGGCTTCGAGGCCGCGCCGATCGGCACCGGCCCGTACATGGTCGAGAAGTTCGAGCGCAACGCCTTCGTCCGGCTGAAGGCCAACGCCAACTACTGGGGCGGCAAGCCCGAGTTCGAGACCGTGACGATCAAGTTCGTCACCGACGCCACCTCGCGCGTGGCCGAGATCGAGTCCGGCAACGCCCACGTGACGCTGGAGATGCCATACGAGGAATACGACCGCCTGAAGGGCAAGGAAGGCCTCGCCGGCACGGCGTCGCCGATCTCCGACATCGGCATGATCTTCTTGAACGACGTCGAGCCGATGCTCGACGCCAACGTGCGCAAGGCGGCCGCCCACGCCATCGACAAGAAGACGCTCGTCGAGCGCCTGCTGTCGGGCTACGGCGTGCCGATCGACACGCTGGAGACGCCGGAATACCTCGCCTACGACCCGTCGATCTCGGTCGCCTACGACCCGGAACTGGCCAAGAAGCTGCTCGCCGAGTCCGGCTTCTCGCCGGAGAAGCCGGTGAAGTTCAAGATCCAGACGACCCGCGGCTTCAAGCCGAAGGACTACGAGATCATCCAGGCGATCGTCGGCCTGTGGCGCAAGGTCGGCATCGAGGCGGAGATCGAGGTCTACGAGATCGCCAAGCACTACGAGCTGCGCGCCGCCGACCAGCTGGCCCCGGCCGCGTTCTACAACTGGGGCAATTCGGTCGCCGACCCGACGACCTCGACCGGCTTCGCCATGTTCGGCCCGTCGCCGCACTCGGTGTGGGACGGCAAGGACCTGATCGACATGATCGGGCCGCTCTGGGGCGAGGGCGACGAGGAGAAGCGCATCGCCGGCTGGAAGTCTGTCAGCCGCTACATCGCCGACAATGCCCTGGTGATCCCGCTGTTCCAGTACGTGCAACCGATCCTGCACGTGTCGGGCGTCAGCGTGACGCCACACACCTCGGGCGCGCTGCTGCCGCACCTGATGAAGCGGGCCTGAGACGCGCGCCCCTCGGGCGCTCCGCAAGGGCGGAACGCCCGACGATCATCCGGTGGCGGGCAGCGGCCCGCCTGGGGCGAGCTTCGCGAGACATGGACCGGGGCGATGTTCGGGAGAACGTCGCCCTGATACCAATGTCGCGGCACGGGACTTTCGGGGACACGCAGTTTGACGTTGTTGCGCAGCATCCTGCTTCGATTGGCGACGATGGCGGTCACGCTCTTCGGGGCGGCGGTCATCGTCTTCTTCGTCATCCGCGTCGTCCCCGGCAATCCGATCGCGATGATGCTGCCGCCCGGCGCGACGGAAGAGGACATAGCCCGGCTCACCGCGCTTTACGGCCTCGACAAGTCGATCCCCGAGCAGTTCCTGATCTGGTTGTCGGGCGTGCTCAACGGCGACTTCGGCACCTCGATCTCGCTGCGCCAGCCGGTCATGCCGCTGGTGCTCGGCCGGTTGCCGGCGACGCTGGAGTTGTCGATCTTCGCCCTCGTGCTCGCCGTCATCATCGGCGGCGCGTCGGCGCTCGCCGGCACGCTGTGGCGCGGCACCAAGACCGAGGCGGCGATCGACGTCGCCAGCGGCGTCGGTCTATCGGTCCCCGATTTCCTCTGGGCGCTGGTGCTCATCCTGCTGTTCGGGGTGCTGGTGCCGGTCTTCCACATCTCCGGGCGCATCTCGCCCTCGGCCGACCTGCCCTTCGTCACCCAATTCTACGTCTTCGAAAGCATCGCCAGGTTGCGCTTCGATCTGTGGTGGGACCTCTTGAAGCACATGTTCATGCCGGCGCTGGCGCTCGCCATTCCGCTCGCCGCGATCATCGGACAGCTGCTCAAACAGTCGCTGAAGGAGACGATGCATCTCGACTACGTCGTGCTCGCCCGCACCAAGGGCTACAGCGAGAACCACGTCATCCTGTCGGAAAGCCTGCCCAACGCGGTGCTGCCGACACTGACGCTGATCGGCGTCCAGTTCACCTTCCTCGTCGGCGGCACCGTCATCATCGAGCGGCTGTTTTCCTACGAAGGCCTCGGCAACATGGCGATCGACGCCGTCATCAATCGCGACCTGCCGCTGATCCAGGGCATCGTACTGATCTTCGCCCTTCTCTTCACCCTGATCAACCTCGTCGTCGACATGACCTACGCGCTGCTCAACCCGAGGCTTCGTCATGCTTGACGGGCGCGGAGCGGTGGGCCGCAAGGCGAGCTGGCGGCTGATCCTGTCCGGCAGCTGGCTGGTACTGATCGCGCTGCTGGCGGTCGCGGCGCCGCTGATCAGCCCGCACGATCCGCTCGAACAGGACCTGTTCGCCGCCCGCCTGCCGCCGTTCTGGATGCACGGCGCCGACCCTTCCTACCTGCTCGGCACGGACAGTCTCGGCCGCGACGTGCTTTCGCGCATCATCCACGGATCCCAGATCGCCCTGACGGTCGCCCTGATCGCAGGGCTTGCCACCGGCTTCGTCGGCTCGGTGCTCGGCCTGCTCGCCGGCTATCTGCGCGGCCGCACCGACCTCGTCATCTCGCGTCTCGTCGATATCTGGATGGCCTTCCCGCCGGTGCTCTTCGCCATCCTGCTGATCGCCGTCCTCGGCACGGGCCTGTCGTCCATCGTCATCGCCATCGTGGTGATCGACTGGACGCGGTTCTGCCGCGTGGTGCGTGCCGAGGCGATGAACCAGTCGAAGATGGACTACATCGCCAGCGCCGTCGTTGCCGGACAGAGCCGCGCCGGCATCCTGTGGCGCGAGATCGGGCCGAACGTGCTGCCCACCATCGTCGCGCTGCTGACGCTGGAAATGGGCATCGCCGTGATCGTCGAGGCCATCCTGTCCTTTGTCAACCTGTCGATCTCGACGGATGCGCCGACCTGGGGCGGCATGATAGCCGAGGGCCGCACCGCGGTCTACCAGGCATGGTGGGTGCTGGTGTTCCCGCTGGTCGTGCTGTTCCTCACCGTCCTCTCCTTCAGCCAGATCGGCGAAGGCCTGAAGGACCGTTTCGACCCGGTGCTCAGATGAGCGCCTTCCTGACGATCCGCAATCTGAGCGCCACGCTGCGCGGCGGCCGCGAGCGCGTGCTGCGCTCCGTCGACCTCGCGCTGGAGGCCGGCGAGGTGCGCGGACTGGTCGGCGAGAGCGGCGCCGGCAAGAGCATGATCGGCAAGGCCGTGCTCGGCATCCTGCCGTCGGCGGTGACGGTCGTCGAAGGCGAGATCCTGCTCGACGGCAAGAACCTGCTCGCCCTGCCGCAGCGCGACAGGCGGCGGCTGATCGGCACGGTCGCCGCGCTGATCCCGCAGGACCCGCTGACGGCACTCAATCCGTCGCGGCGGATCGGCCGGCAGATCACCGACCGCCTCGTCGACATCCTCGGCTGGTCCAAGGCGAACGCCCATGCGCGCGCGCTGGAACTGCTCGACGAGGTGAAGATCGAGAACCCGGAACGGGTGATGGCGAGCTACCCGCACGAGCTTTCCGGCGGCATGCGCCAGCGTGTGCTGATCGCCTCGGCCTTCGCCGCCAATCCGAAGATGATCATCGCCGACGAGCCGACGACGGCGCTGGACGTGACCGTGCAGAAGCAGATCCTGCGGCTGATCCGCGAGATGCAGGCCCGCCACGGCACCGCCATGCTGTTCGTCACCCACGACCTCGGCGTCGTTTCCAAGGTCTGCCAGAAGCTCTCGGTGCTCCATTCCGGCATGATCGTGGAGGACCGGACGGTGGACGAGTTCTTCGCCGCCCCGCGCCACGCCTATTCGAAGGCGCTGCTCGCCGCCACGCCGAAATACACGGACCCGTTCGCTTCGCTGCTGCCCGTCGACGAGGCCGTCATCGCGGCGGCCGACGCGGAGGTGAAGGCCGCAGACCGGGAGTGGCGTCATGCAGGATGACCAGCCCATGGTCCGCGCGAGAGGCCTCGAAGTCGCCCTGCCGGACATGACCCGCAAGCCGCTGTTCGGCAAGGCGCCGCCGATCAGGATCCTCGACGGGCTCGACTTCGACATCGCCAGGGGATCGATCCTCGGCATCGTCGGCCAGTCCGGGTCGGGGAAGTCGACGCTCGGCCGTACCATCCTGCGGTTGATCGAACCGACCGGCGGATCGGTGATATTCAACGGCCAGGACATCAGCCATCTCGGCGAGGCGGCCCTGCGGCCGTTCCGCCGCCAGGCGCAGATGATCTTCCAGGATCCGATGTCCTCGCTCAATCCGCGGCATCGGGTGGGCACGATCATCGCCGGGCCGCTTCGCCTGAACGGCTTCGACCGGGTGAAGGAACGCGCCGGCGAGGCGCTCGACCATGTCGGCCTGCCGCGCTCGTTCCTGGCGCGCTATCCGCACGAACTCTCCGGCGGCCAGCGCCAGCGGGTGGGCATCGCCCGCGCCATCGCAATGCGGCCGCAGTTCATCCTCGCCGACGAGATCGTTTCCGGCCTCGACGTATCGTCGCAGGCGCAGGTGCTCAACCTGCTGGAGACGCTGGTGCGCGAACTCGACCTGACGCTCGCCTTCATCAGCCACGACCTGTCGGTGATCCGCCGGCTGTGCTCGCACGTGATGGTGCTCTATCGCGGCAGGATCGTCGAACATGCGGCGGTGGACAAGGTGTTTGACCGGCCGGAAGCCGCCTACACGCGCGAGCTTCTCGACGCCATACCGCTGCCCGATCCCAACCAGGCCAACTGGCTGGCGTGAGGGGGCGACCGGACGGAGCTCGTTCGCGCCCCCTCCACCGCCTCCGGCGGTCCCCTCCCCCGCGTCGCAGGGGAGGCTCAAAACGCCGGCGCCCCGGATCCTCCCCCGTTTAGGGGGGAGGG
>CAYJMY010000033.1:0-32158 GCA_964371125.1 uncultured Mesorhizobium sp.
GCGGGCGGATCGGGCGGTCGATCAGGCGGGAGACCAGCGTCTCCTTCTCGCTCGGACGGCCCTCGCGCTTGAAGTAGCCACCCGGGATCTTGCCGGCGGCGTAGGTCTTTTCCTGGTAGTTCACGGTCAGCGGGAAGAAATCGAAGCCCGGCTTCGGCTCCTTCGCCGAGACGACGGTGGCCAGCACGACGGTCTCGCCGTACGTGGCGAGCACGGCGCCGTCTGCCTGGCGCGCGATCTTGCCGGTTTCGAGGGTGAGCGGGCGGCCGCCCCACTGGATTTCCACTTTGTGGTGATTGAACATCTCTTGTCCTTCTACGGGGAAAGGAGCCGCGGCCCCTTCCGGGCGCGGCCTCTCCACTGGTTCGTTCGGCGTCCATGGAAGCCCGATGCTTCGCGATGAAAGGACGCCTGCCTCTTTGGAGCGCTGCGTCGCCGGCCTCGCAGCCGGACCCTGTGCGACGCTCCGGGCCGAGCCACGGGCAAGACAACGGGAGGTCCGGGCTGCGGCCGCTGCGAAGGCGGCGCCGGGCATCCTGCAATCCTGCCCCATGACCGGTCCATGGGCGGCGCCGCCGATCCACGATCGTCGGCGCCGGGTCTGGCCGGCGCGAGCGCCGGCCGGATACGCGACCGGCGGACCCTTTGGGGCCCGCCGGTCAAATTCGTCAGCGACGCAGGCCGAGCTTCTCGATCAGCGTCTGGTAGCGGCCCCCGTCCTTGCCCTTCAGGTAGTCGAGCAGACGGCGGCGCTGGGAGACCAGCTTCAACAGGCCACGACGGGAGTGGTTGTCCTTCTTGTGGTCCTTGAAGTGTTCGGTCAGGTTCTTGATGCGCTCGGAGAGAATGGCAACCTGGACTTCCGGGGAACCGGTGTCGCCCTTGACGGTCGCGAATTCGGTCATCAGCGCGGATTTGCGCTCGGCAGTGATCGACATCGGACTCTTCCTTTCATCTTGCAGGAAACGAGACGCCCACGGCCGGGATGTCGTCCAGCGGGGGCCGGTGAACAAGGCGCCAGTGCGCTTTGATGCGGCGCATATAGTGGAGATCGACCGAAAAAGCCATAGCCAATGCGAGACCGCCTGAAAAGGGACGCCGGCCCGCCTGCGGTCGGTTAGAGCCACCTCTTCCAGCGGAAGAAGGCGACCATGCCGACCGCCGCCGCGACCATGCTGACCAGCGCGATCGGGTAGCCGTAGTAGGACAACAGCTCCGGCATGTTCCACGGCGAAGCGTCGGGATCGAAGTTCATGCCCCAGATGCCGGCGAGGAAGGTGAGCGGAATGAAGATCACCGAGACGATGGTCAGGAAGCTGACCACGTCGTTGGTGCGCGCCTGGAGAAGCGACAGGTGCATGTCGATGAGGCCGGTCAGGGTCTCGCGCTGCGTCTCAACCATCTCGATCAGGCGCACCACGTGGTCGAGCGTGTCGTTAAGATAGAGCTTGGTCTCCTGGCGCACGATCGGCGCGTCGGTGCGCACCAGGCCGGCGAGGGCGTCGCGCAGCGGCCACAGCGCCTGCTTCAGCGCGGTCGCCCGGCGGCGCAGATCCTGCAACTCGCGCGACTGGCCGCGCTCCGGCGCGACGAACAGGGCGTCCTCGATGCGATCGATCGCCTCCCCCGCCTTCTCCACCGGATGGAAATAGCTGTCGACGAGGGCGTCCATCAGCGCGTAGGCGAGGTAGTCGGCCTTCCGGGTGCGCAGCCGGTTGGTGGCGCTGGCCTCGATACGCCGGCGTATCGGGTCGAACGGATCGCCCGCCCGCTCCTGGAAGGATATGACGAAATTTTCGCCGAAGAAGAGGCTCACCTGCTCGAAGCGATTCGAGGCCGCATCGTCGATCATCCTGAGAACGGCGAAGGCGTGATCGTCGAAGAAGTCGACCTTCGGGCGCTGGCTGGTGTTGACCGTGTCCTCGAGCCCGAGCGGATGCAGGCCGAACATGCGGCCGATCTCGGCGATGACGGCGACGTCGGCAAGACCGGCGCAGTCCACCCAGACGATCGACCAGTCCTCGCGGCGGCAGGCGCGGATGTCGTCCAGGGTGGCGTTGTCGGCGAACTGCCAGCGCTCGGGCGCTATGAGGGTGAGGCTGAGCCTGGTCGGCTCGGCGTTGGGGTCGGCGACCAGCGTTCCCGGCGACGCGCCGACCGGCGAGTGCTTTGCCTTGCGAACCCTGCGCGGCCGCGGCTGGTCGTCAGTCATTGCGCTTCCCGATGAGATGGAACCGGCGTGAGACTAGACCGAGATCAGGTCGGATTGAAGCGGCCGGAAGGAAATCGCACGACGCGACGATCCGCATGCGCTCGCTTGCCGAGGGAACGGCTGCCGGGCCGCTCGCTCAGCCTTCGGTGAACACGCGGCGCGGCTTGAACATGCCGGCCTCGATGGCGCCGATAGCGATGAGCTTGCCACGCGCCGTGACGCAGGCGTCGGCGGCCTCGACGGGCGCGTCGCGGCCGCGGATGATGACCGGATTGCCGAGCCGGATCTTCACTGCGGCGTCGTCGGTCACGGCCACGTGCGGCAGGAACTCCAGCGCCGCCCCGGTCTCGACGAGGAGCGCGTCGAGCGCGGCGAAACTGCGGGGAGCGCCCTTGCCGTCCGCGTCGTCGTCGGCCTTCGGCAGATCGGCGGCAGCCTCGAGTTCGGCGAGCGTGACGAGATCGTCGGGCGTGAAGGGCTCGACCTCGGTGCGGCGCAGCTCGGCGATATGGCCGTAGCACCCGAGATCGCGGCCCATGTCGCGGGCCAGGCTGCGCACATAGGTGCCCTTGCCGCACTCGACCTCGAAGACGGTCAGGTCCGGACCGCGCATCTCGACGAGATCGAGCCGGCCGATCTCCACCTCGCGGGACGGGATGTCGACGGTCTCGCCCTCGCGGGCCAGATCGTAGGCGCGCTCGCCGGCGATCTTGATGGCCGAGAACTGCGGCGGCGTCTGCTGGATGACGCCGGTGTATTTGGGCATGACTGCGCGGATCTCGGCCTCGGCGGGCCGCTTCTCCGACATCTTCGTCGCCGGACCCTCGCGGTCGTCGGTCGCCCTCTCCTCGCCCCAGGCGACGGCGAAGCGGTAGACCTTGGCGCCGTCCATCACATAGGGGACGGTCTTCGTCGCCTCGCCCAACGCGATCGGCAGCATGCCCGAGGCGAGCGGATCGAGCGTGCCGGCATGCCCGGCCTTCTCGGCCTGGAACAGCCATTTCACCTTCGACACGGCATCGGTCGATCCCATGCCGACCGGCTTGTCGAATACCAGCCAGCCGGAGACCGGGCGGCCCTTCTTCTTGCCGCGCCGCGCCATTACTCGCCCTCTCCGTCGCCATCGAGATCGCGCGCCACCTCGGGCGAGCGCAGCAGCTTGTCGATCCTCGACATGTTGTCGTAGCTCGTGTCGAGCCTGAAGCGGAATTCCGGCATGTACTTCATCTGCCTGAGCGCGCCGGACACCCGGCCGCGGATGAACTTCGCGTTCTGCGCCAGCGCCTTGATCACCGCGTCGCCATCCTTGGCAGCAAGCGGCGCCACGAAAGCCGTGGCGATCTTGAGATCGGGTGACATGCGCACTTCCGAGACCGAGATCACAGTATTCTGGATGACGTCGTCGACGATCTCGCCGCGCGCCAGCACCTCGGCAAGCGCATGACGCACCTGCTCGCCGACGCGAAGCATGCGCTGGGATGGGCCTTTCCCGCCTTCGGATCTGGTCATGGGCATTGTTTCCTGTCACGCGGGCGGCGGGATCGGACCGGCGCCGGTTGGATCGCGGCGTCATAAAGACATCGCACCGCGAATGCTACTGAAATCGGCCGCCCTAAGGCGCGGCGTCACGCGAAGCCCGGTCCCAGCGTTGGGCGAACGCCGCCATCTCGGCCGGCGAAGCGAACGCCGCGGCCGGGATGATCACCGGTCGAACGCCGGCGCGGATGAAGACGTGGCCGACAGTGGTCACCACCTGTGCCACATCCTCGACCGCCACGTCGCGCACACCGTCCGCCGAGCGCTCCGACAGGCGGTCGCCCAGGTCCTCGAGTTCGACCGCGCCGTCGGGGATGCCCAGCGCGGCCGCCTTGCGGCGGACTTCCAGGTTCGACCACAGGATCGCTCCCGCCGCGCCGACGCCCAGGATGGCCGCGACCGACGCCCACCACATCACCGCGCCCATGTCTTCGGGCAGCATGCCGGCCGTCAGCCCGGCGACGCCGACGATGACGAGAAGCCGGAGCTTCTCCCATCCCGACAATTCATGGCGGAGTATGGCGAAGGCCAGCCTGTCGGCCGGCCCCAGCGTGTAGCGGAGGACGCGTTTCGGTCGGGAGGGCGTTTCCTGCATCGCTTCCGCGCGCCGGAGCGCACGCCCCGGCGGTTCCCTACAGCGTGCGCGTCACCATCTCGACGCGGAAGCACTCGATGACGTCGCCGACGCGCATGTCCTCGTAGTTCTGGAAGGCCATGCCGCATTCCTGGCCCGCCGGAACCTCCGAGACCTCGTCCTTGAAGCGCTTCAGCGTCTTCAGCGTGCCTTCGTGGATGACGACGTTGTCGCGGATCAGGCGGACACCGGCGCCGCGCTCCACCTTGCCCTCCGTGATGCGGCAGCCGGCGATCTTGCCGACCTTGGTGATGTCGAAGATCTCGAGGATCTCGGCATTGCCGATGAAGGTCTCGCGACGCTCCGGCGACAGCATGCCCGACATCGCCGCCTTCACGTCATCAACGAGGTTGTAGATGATGTTGTAGTAGCGGATCTCGATACCGGCCTGTTCGGCCGCCTGGCGCGCCTGGACGTTGGCGCGGACGTTGAAGCCGATGATGGCCGCGCCCGAGGTCTCCGCCAGCGACACGTCGCTCTCGGTGATGCCGCCGGCGCCGGCATGGACGATACGCGCGCGCACCTCGTCGGTGCCGAGCTTGTCCAGCGCGGTCGAGATCGCCTCGATGGAGCCCTGGACGTCACCCTTGATGACCAGCGGGAATTCCTTGACGCCGCTCGCCTGGAGCTGGGACATCATCTGCTCGAGCGAGCCGCGCTGTCCGGCGTGCTTGGCCACCGCCTTCTCGCGCGCCTTGCGCTGGCGGTACTCGGTGATCTCGCGGGCGCGCGCCTCGTTGTTGACGACGGCGAAGCGGTCGCCGGCCTGCGGCGTTCCCTGGAGGCCGAGCACCTCGACCGGCATGGCCGGCGCAGCCTCGGGCACGTGCTCACCGCGGTCGTTGACGAGCGCGCGGACGCGGCCCCATTCGTTGCCGGCGACGAGGATGTCGCCCGGCATCAGCGTGCCGGTCTGGACGAGCACGGTCGCAACCGGACCGCGGCCCTTGTCGAGCTTGGCTTCGATGACGACGCCTTCCGCGGTGCGGTCCGGATTGGCCTTCAGGTCGAGGATTTCGGCCTGTAGCAGGATCGTCTCGAGAAGCTTGTCGAGGTTGATGCCCTTGGTCGCCGACACTTCGACGTCGAGCGTCTCGCCGCCCAGGGATTCGACGAACACCTCGTGGCGCAGCAGTTCCTGGCGGACCTTCATCGCGTCGGCCTGCGGCTTGTCGATCTTGTTGATGGCGACAATGATCGGGACCCGCGCCGCCTTGGCGTGGTTGATCGATTCGATCGTCTGCGGCATGACGCTGTCGTCGGCAGCGACCACCAGGATGGCGATATCGGTCGCCTGGGCGCCGCGGGCGCGCATCGCCGTGAAGGCGGCGTGGCCGGGCGTGTCGATGAAGGTGATCTTCTGACCGTTCTTCTCGACCTGGTAGGCGCCGATGTGCTGGGTGATGCCGCCCGCTTCGCCGGCCACGACGTTGGCGTTGCGGATAGCGTCGAGCAGCGAGGTCTTGCCGTGGTCGACGTGACCCATGATGGTCACGACGGGCGGCCGGGAGACCAGGTCCTCGGGACGGTCGGCGATGTTGAACAGACCTTCCTCGATGTCGGACTCGGCCACGCGGCGGACCGTGTGTCCGAATTCGGACGCCACCAGTTCGGCCGTATCGGCGTCGATCACGTCGCCGGGCTTCATGATCTGGCCCTGCTTCATGAAGAACTTCACGACGTCGACGGCGCGCTCCGACATGCGGCTCGCCAGTTCCTGGATCGTGATCGTCTCGGGCAGCGTCACCTCGCGCACGATCTTCTCGCGCGGTTCCTGGTACATCGCCCGCTTGAACTTTTCCTGGCGCCGGCGCATCGCCGAAAGCGAACGGGCCCGCGCGTCGCCATCCTCGGAAGACAGCGCGGAGTTCAGCGTCAGTTTGCCGCGGCGGCGGTCCTCGTCGCCCTTAGCCTTCGCCGGACGTGCGACTTCCGGCGTCGCGATGCGGCGCGGCGGAATCGCTATGCCCGTACGCTTTGGCTTCGCCACTTCCTCTTCGTCCGCGACGACGGCCTCGACGGCCTGCGGGGCGCGGCGGCGCGCCTCTTCCTCGGCGCGGCGGCGCGCTTCGGCCTCGGCCTTCAGGCGCGCTTCCTCCTCGGCCTGCCGGCGCGCGGATTCCTCGCGCTCACGGCGGCGGCGCTCCTCGTCCTCAGAGCGGCGGCGCACCTCATCGGCGGCGCGCTGGCGCTCCTCGTGCTCGCGAACCTTCGAGCCTTCGAGGGCGCGGCGGCGGGCTTCCATCTCGCTCGTGGAAAGCTCGTTCAGGACCATGCCGGAACGCTCGGACGGCGGCGCCTTCGGCGCCTCGGCGACCGGCGCGGCCGGGGTCACCGCGGGCTTCGGCTTGAAGGCCTGCACGACGGCTACGGGCTCCGGCTTGTCGCCGGGCAGCGAGAACTTCCGCTTCTTCGTCTCGACGACGACCGACTTCGTGCGGCCATGCGAGAAGCTCTGCCGCACGGTGCCCTGCTCGATGCCGGGACGCTTCAGCGTCAAGGTCTTCTTCGTATTGACGCTCAAAGTCTTGTCGTCACCCGATTTAGTATCGCTCATTCCGTATCCTCTGCGGCATTCTCGTCATCGGCAACCGCCGCAAGGGTCGCCCGTTCGTCCGGGGTGCCGCCCCGGTAGCGGTTCAGCGCAACCATGCGCCTCATTGCCGCCTTTCCCGCCTCGCTCGCGAGAACGGCAGCATGTATCACATTTGTGCCGCCCAATGCCAAACCCAATTCGATCTCCGAAAAAAGTTTGTAGGCGGAAATCGCCGGGCCTCCGGCATGCTCGACGGCGCGCCGCGCCTGGGCAATCTTGCGGATGCCGTCCTCCGATGCCTCGACGGCATGGAGGACGCCGAGCGCCTTGCTGGAGCGCACCGACGCCTCGACCTTGGCGGCTCCGAGAGCCACGGCGCCGGCCTTGCGGGCAAGACCCAGCACGCCGAGCGCGGAGCGAACGAGGAGACGATCGACCATTTCGCCCAGATCGGACGGCACGACGACGTCCGCCTTCAAGGCGCGCGCAAACGCCTTGCGCGAAACGGCACGGTCCACATGTAGGCGATCGGCGGTGACCCAACAACCGCGGCCAGGCAGATTGCGTTTCAGGTCGGGGACGACGGCCGAATCCGGGCCGACGACGAAGCGGATCAGGTCATCCGGCTCCGCGCGTTCGCGCCTGACGATGCAGGTCCGCTCGTTCATCTCGTCCAAGCGCGTCTCCGGCTCCGCCCCCGATCACGTCACGCACCGGCGACTTCGGCTTCCTGGTCTTCCTCGACCGCCAGATCTTCTTCCTTGATCCAGCCCACCTTGAGGCGCGCGGCGAGAACCATCTGTTCGGCATCGGCGCGGGACACGCCATGATCGGAAAGCACGCCGGAGAACAGCTTCGTCTCGCCGTCCTTGCGCTCCTTCCAGCCGACGAGATCGTCGACGGCATAACCGGCGAAGTCCTCGACGGTCTTCACGCCGTCCTCGCCGAGCGTCACCATCATGGCCGTGGTGATGCCGGGAACCTCGCGAAGCTCGTCGCTGACGCCGAGCTTCCGGCGCTTCTCGTCGTGCTCGGCCTCGATCTTGTCGAGGTATTCGCGGGCGCGCGACTGGATTTCCTCGGCGGTGTCGTCGTCGAAGCCATCGATGGACGAGATCTCGCCCGCGTCGACGTAGGCGACCTCCTCGACGCTGGTGAAGCCTTCCGAGGCGAGCACCTGTGCGACCATCTCGTCGACGTCGAGGGCATCCATGAACAGCGCCGAACGGTCGGTGAACTCCTTCTGCCGGCGCTGCGACTCTTCTTCCTCTGTGAGGATGTCGATGTCCCAGCCGGTAAGCTGCGAGGCGAGCCGCACGTTCTGGCCGCGGCGGCCGATCGCCAGCGACAGCTGGTCGTCCGGCACCACGACCTCGATGCGCTCGGCGTCCTCGTCGAGCACGACCTTGGCAACCTCGGCCGGCTGCAGCGCGTTGACGATGAAGGAAGCGGCGTTTGGCGACCACGGGATGATGTCGATCTTCTCGCCCTGCAGTTCGCCGACCACCGCCTGGACGCGGCTGCCGCGCATGCCGACGCAGGCGCCGACCGGATCGATGGACGAATCCCGCGACACGACCGCGATCTTGGCGCGCGAGCCCGGGTCGCGGGCGACCGACTTGATCTCGATGATGCCGTCGTAGATTTCCGGCACTTCCATCGTGAACAGCTTGGCCATGAACTGCGGATGGGTGCGCGACAGGAAGATCTGCGGCCCGCGCTGCTCGCGGCGGACGTCGTAGACATAGGCGCGAACGCGGTCGCCGTACTTGAAGTTCTCGCGGGGGATCAGCTCGTCGCGACGGATGATCGCCTCGCCGCGTCCCAGGTCGACGATGACGTTGCCGTATTCGACCCGCTTCACGGTGCCGTTGACGATCTCGCCGACGCGGTCCCTGTATTCGTCGTACTGCCTGTCGCGCTCGGCCTCGCGCACCTTCTGGACGATGACCTGCTTGGCGGACTGGGCGGCGATGCGGCCGAAATCCATGGGCGGAAGCTGTTCGGCGATGAAGTCGCCGACCTGGGCGTCGGGATTGCGCAGACGCGCATCATCGACGGAGATCTGCTTCGCCGATTCGTCGACGCTCTCGACGACTTCCATGAGCCGCTGCAGCTTCATCTCGCCGGTGTTCGGGTTGATGTCGGCCCGGATGTTGGTCTCCTGACCGTAGCGCGAACGCGCCGCCTTCTGGATGGCGTCGGCCATGGCGGCGATGACGATCGACTTGTCGATCGACTTCTCCCGCGCCACCGCGTCGGCGATCTGGAGCAGCTCCAGCCTGTTTGCACTTACTGCCATTTCGGTCTCCCTTGCAAAGGCGCGCGCCCCGGGGGGACGCGCTTCCCGCGTCAAACGCCCGGTTCGGTCTCTTCGTCGGTTTCTTCCGGCTCGCCGCGCCGCCGCTTGGCTTCCTGGCGGGCCTTCTTGTCCTTGGTCAGCGCCTCGCGGATCAGGTCGTCGGTCAACACGAGGCGGGCTTCCGCGATGGTCTCGAAGGGCACGCGGACGACGGGTTCCTCGCCATAGGCGGCCTGATCGCGCTGGATCAGCACGGAATCGGCGTCGACTTCGGCGATCTTGCCGCGGAATCGCTTGCGCTCGGCGACCAGGACGGACGTCTCGACCTTGACGAGGTGGCCGATCCAGTTGGCGAAGTCCGACTTGCGCACCAGCGGCCGGTCGATGCCCGGCGACGAGACCTCGAGATGATAGGCCTTCTCGATGGGATCCTCGACGTCGAGCGCCGGCGAAACCGCCCGGCTGACCGCCTCGCAATCCTCGACGGTCATGGTGCCGTCCTCGCGTTCGGCCATGATCTGCAGCGTCAGTCCGTTCTGGCCGAACAGCCTGACGCGGACGAGCCGGTAGCCGATGGCGCGCAGGACCGGCTGCACGATCGCGGCGACACGCGCATCCATGCCGCTCTCGCGGATGATGCGGTCGTCGCTTTCGACGGGGCGTGCCTGTTCCGACATTTCGTGTTCCCGGAGGCGGGTAACAAAAAAGAGCGGGACCGGGTGGACCCACTCTTCGTCATACCGACCAAGAATTTGTCCTTGGAATAAAGGATCGCGGGACGCTTTTCAAGCCCCTGCCGCGCTTCGTGCCAGCGCCGGCGACCAATGCGCGGCGCGCAGTGCTGCAATGCACAATCACATCTGCTCGCCGAAGCGGCAAATGACTACATGATGCGCATATCAAAAAGGAAGTTCATCATGTCGAACAACACCAAGCGTTCGGCCATCTCCGAAATCCTCCAGATCATGGGCGACGCTCTCGCCACGGCGGCCGCGGTGCGGCAGGGCCGGCAGCCGGCCTCGCGCAACCTGCGCGGGCTCGGGATCGATCCCGAACAATTCAAGCAGATCGGACGCTACTGAGGCGTCCTTCGGGCGACGACCAAACCGCCCGCCCGACCGCGCCTCTGCCCCGACGTTCCCGTCAGCGGTAGCCGAGCGATCGGCGGAACGCGACCGAGAACTGTCGCTCGGGCAGACGCGCGTTCTTCCTCACCGCCTCGCTGGCATCCGCCGCCTTCTCGATCTCCGCGAAGGGCGTCGCCGGATCGCCGATGAAACCGAGGCTGTGAAGGTAGCGCGCCGCGTTGCCGGTCAGCACGAAGGACGAATGCGGCGGGATGGGCGTGTCGAACTTGCTGTTGACGACCTCGGCCAGTTCGCTCGTGCAGTTGTGCTCGAGCGTGTTGTAGAACTCCGGCTTCAGCGCCAGTTCGTTGGTCCGCTCAAGGAAGCCGCGCAGGATGATGCCTGCCTGTTCGGGCGTCACGTTGACGCGATAGGCCTGCAGCGGATGGCCGAGCCGCATGACCGTGTCGGTCACGATGTCCTTTTCCGTCGACCACGCGAAGATCAGTTCATAGGCGTTCGACAGGCCGCGGAGCGGCGAATAGGTCTCGCCGGCCTCCCGCCGCGCTTCCACCGATACGGTCAGGAACTGGCGCCGGTCGCCGCGCCCGATCTCGAACGTGGCGAATGTGTGAGCCATGCTCTTGGCGAAGGACAGTGGCTCGACGAAGTACCAGATCGCCTGGGTCTCCCTCACGTCGTACTGCCGCGTATGCCAGTTCTTCCGGGTCGGCCCATCGGCGCCCCAGGTCCAGTCGCGGATGTTGGTGAGGGAGAAGCGTGAAGCCGAAAGCCACCGGACGGTCGAAGGACGGGCGTGCACTTCTTCCCAGTTGCGATCGTTCGAAGGACTGACGCCGGGGGTCGCCACGCAGGCCGACAGCAGCGCTGCGAAAAGTACGAACGCGACACTGCGCAGGACGTTCTGCATCTCTCGATCCCTCAACCCCTGAAATTCACGATACCGCACCGCAACCGCCTGTAAAGCGCGGCAATTGCCGCATGGCGGTACAAGCCACAAAAAAGACGAACGCGCCGGAGAAGACGCGCGGCCCGCGGAGGCTCCGCGCGTCGATCCGATCAGCTGCGCACGAAGGTCAGGTAGGCCGGCGTGCGGCCCTCGCGCAAGGCCTTGGCCTCGTAGCGGGTTCCCGGCCATCCCGCGTAGGGCTTGCGCCAATCGTCGGCCGACGACGACTGCCACTCGAAGGCGGGGTGCGCCCCGCAATGCAACAGCGTCCAGTTGACGTAACTGTCGATATCGGAGGCGAAGCGGAAACGACCGCCCTTGTCGAGCACGCGGGCGAAGCGGTCGAGGTTCACCCGACTGACGAAACGGCGTTTCCAGTGACGTCGCTTCGGCCAGGGATCGGGGTAGAAAAGGTCGACGCCGGAGAGACTGCCGTCGGGCAGCCAGTCGAGCAGGCGTGTCGCGTCGTCGTTGTAGACGCGAAGGTTCGGCAGCGGGGTTTCGCCGAGCGCCAGCATGAACTTTGCCATGCCGTTGACGAAGGGCTCGACGCCGATGAAGCCGGTATCCGGATGGCGCGCGACCTCGCTGAGGAGGTGCTCGCCGCCGCCGAAACCGATCTCGAGCCGCACGCGGTCGACCGGCGCCGCGAAGAGCGCCGCCAGCGGAACCGGCGGCGCCTTGCCGAGATCGATCAGGTAGGCAGGCAGCCTGGTCTCGAGCGCGTCGGCCTGAGGCGTCCGGATCGACTTGCCCCGGCGGCGGCCGAAGAACGCCTCCGTGGACCGGCTGCGCCTCGGCTCCGTGGACATGAACCGCGCCCGCTCAGGCAGCCGCGGCGTGCTTCGCAACCGCGTCCTTGATCGCCTTGATCAGGTCGGTCTTTTCCCAGGAGAACGAACCGTCTCGCCCCGCCTTGCGGCCGAAATGGCCGTAGGAGGAGGTCTTGGCGTAGATCGGCTTGTTCAGGTCGAGATGGCGCCGGATTCCCGAGGGCGACAGGTCCATCACGTCGCGAAGCGCCTTTTCCAGCACCGATTCGGCGACCTTGCCGGTGCCGTGCAGGTCGATGTAGATCGACAGCGGCTGCGCGACGCCGATCGCGTAGGAGAGCTGGATCGTGCAGCGCTCGGCGAGCCTGGCGGCGACCACGTTCTTGGCGAGGTAGCGTGCGGCATAGGCGGCCGAGCGGTCGACCTTGGTCGTGTCTTTGCCGGAGAACGCGCCGCCCCCATGCGGGGCCGCGCCGCCATAGGTGTCGACGATGATCTTGCGGCCGGTCAGGCCGGCATCGCCATCCGGGCCGCCGATCTCGAACTTGCCGGTCGGGTTGATGTACCAGTTGCAGTCGTCGGCGATCTTCAGGTCGGCGAGCGCCTCGCGGATGTAGGGCTCGACGACCTTGCGCACCTTCTTCGAATCCCAGCTGCCGTCGAGGTGCTGGGTGGAAAGCACGATCTGGGTGACTTCCGCCGGCTTGCCGTCGACGTAACGGACGGTGACCTGACTCTTGGCGTCGGGACCGAGCTTGCCCACGTCGCCCTTGCCTTCGTGGCGGGCGGCGGCGAGCAGTTCGAGGATCTTGTGCGCGTAGTAGATCGGCGCCGGCATCAGGTCCGGTGTCTCGCGGCAGGCGTAGCCGAACATGATGCCCTGGTCGCCGGCGCCCTCCTCGCCCTGCTTGTCCGCAGCGTTGTCGACGCCCTGGCCGATGTCGGGGGACTGCCCGTGCAGCAGGACCTCGATCCTGGCCGTCTTCCAGTGAAAGCCGTTCTGCTCGTAGCCGATCGCCTTGATCGCCTTGCGCGCGGCGGACTTGAACTTTGAAGGGTTGACCACCGGATGACCGGCGGCGTCCTTCAGGGCCTTGCCGTCCTTGCCGCGCTTGAGCAGCGTGTCGGGTACGCGCACCTCGCCGGCGATGACGACGCGATTGGTGGTGGCGAGGGTCTCGCAGGCGACGCGGACCTTCCACGGGTCCATGCCGGTCTTCTTCGCTTCCCGATAGACCAGGTCGACGATCTCGTCGGAGATGCGGTCGCAGACCTTGTCGGGATGACCTTCGGAAACGGATTCGCTGGTGAAAAAGTAGTTCTGCCGCGTCACGGGTGTCCCCTCCAGAAAAAAGGCCGGCAAGGCACCGGCCATCGGCGTTCACGCTGTAGCGAACACCGGACGATCTCGTCAATATGCATGACCCATTGCAGCGGGGAGGTTCGGACGGGATGGCGTTTCCGCGCCGCCCTGCGGTTCAGGAGCCACAGCGGACTCCGAAGAGCTACTCCGCCGGACCGCCGGAGAGCGTCTTGACGAGCTCGAGGACCTTGCGGCGCACCCTGGGATCGGAGATCTGGACGAAGGCCCGGTTCAACTGGATGCCCTCGGCGCTGTTCAGGAAATCGACCACGAACGACGCGGAACCGTCCTCGGCGAGGCCGCGCGCCTCGACGGCGTCGGCCCCGGGCGCATCCTCGAAGAAGAAGGAGACGGCAACGCCGAGGATGGAGGATATCGCCTGGAGCCGGCTGGCTCCGACCCGGTTCGTGCCCTTCTCGTA
The DNA here is from genome assembly GCA_964371125.1 of uncultured Mesorhizobium sp. Classification (GTDB taxonomy): domain Bacteria; phylum Pseudomonadota; class Alphaproteobacteria; order Rhizobiales; family Rhizobiaceae; genus DUSC01. The sequence continues at coordinate 13,815 of CAYJMY010000033.1, forward strand.
TTTCTGTATCTGCTGGAACGTGATGCCGAGGCTTTCGCCGAGCTTCTCCTGGCTCATCCCGAGCATGTTGCGGCGAAGGCGTATCCGACTTCCGACATGGATGTCGATCGGATTTGGCTTCTTCTTGTTCTCTGTCATTTGTTCCTCGCCGTTCACCGGCTTGTTGGCATCGTCGTTGACGCCGCCCCCCAGCCAGAAAAAGGCCCCAATCCCCCTTCCGGCGGTCACCCAGGTACGGCAAGCGATAGTACTATGTTTTCCTAATATACCTAGAGTCAATTGAGGCGTTGTCGCGGCCGCGCGCGTAGCCCGAGCGACAGCGCCGCGGCAACGAAAAGAAGGAAAAAGCCCGCCAGCCGCGGCGAAAACGCTCGATTAGTCGGCTCAGGAACTGGCACGACGGAGTCGAGCGTCCCCCGCGCGTCGATGGCCAGCGCATCGAGGATCCGGCCGCGTTCGTCGATCACCGCCGAAATCCCGGTATTGGCGGCGCGCAGCACCGGCTTTCCTGTCTCGACGGCGCGAATCTGCGCCTGTCGCAGGTGCTGGTAGGGGCCCGGCGTATCGCCGAACCAGCCGTCATTCGTCACGGTGACGATGAAATCGGCGCCACTCGCACCATCGGCAACGAGATCGGGGAAGATCATCTCGTAGCAGACGAATGCCGCCGCCGTCAGGCCGCCAGGCGCGGCCAGCGTGCGACGCCCGGCGCCCGGCGCGAAACTGACCGGGATCGCGACGATCCGATCGATGCCGAGTTGCCCGAAGAGTCCTTCGAAGGGGAGGTATTCGCCGCCGGGAACGAGATGGGCCTTGTCGACGGCTCCGGATATCTCCCCGGCAGCGTCGATCTCGACGACCGAGTTGTAGTAGCGCGTCCGATCGCCGCCGGCGCCTTCCTCCGCGCGCACCGCGCCGGCCATCAACACCTGGCCCTCGGCGAGGAGTTCGGCGATCGCCGTCAGGCTGTCGGGTCTTTCGGCGAAGATGAAGGGCACCGAGGTTTCCGGCCACACGATCAAGCCCGGCGGCGAGCCCCCGGTCTCCGCGGGCTGGCCGGACAGCGACAGCAGCGTGCGGAAGATGTCGTCACGAGCTTCGCGGTCGATCTTGCGCGCCTGGTCGATCGCCGGCTGTACGATGCGGACCGAAACCGTCCGGACGGAATCGCCGCTCGGACGGGCGAGGGTGACGTAGCCGTATCCGACATGGGCAACCACGAGCGCCGTCGCCACGACGAAGCCGGACCGCCGATGGCGGCGGCCGGCGAGAACCGCGGGCATGGCGAAGACGAGCACGACGAGCGTGTTCATGCCCATCGTCCCCACGGCCGACACGCTTTGCATGAGGAGCGGGATCGGCATCGCCGCATAGCCCACCGGGTTCCAGGGAAAACCGGTGAAAACGAAGGTCCTGAGCCACTCGGCGAGTCCGAAGGCTGCAGCCATGGCCAGAATGCGCCCCAGACCATCGCTCCAGGCGATGCGCGCCAGGGCGGCGGCCGTTGCGTAGAAGAGCGCGAGGATCGCAGGAAGCAGGACGACGGCGATCGGGATCGCCCATGCGTGGCTGGCGGCGTCCACGAGCATCGCCATGCCGACCCACCAGAGCCCGACGACGAAGTAGCCAAAACCGAACCACCAGCCGATCACGAAGGCCGGGACCAGCTGGCGCAGGCGACCGCCCGGCCGTTCGGGCACCGCGCCGTCGAGCAGCCAGACGAGCACGGGGAAGGCGACGAATCCGGCGGCAAAGAAATCGAACGGCGCCGTCGATAGCACGAGGAAAGCGCCGGCCAGGAACGCCACCAGCGCACGCCGCCACCCCCACAGCAATATTATACTGCCGGAAAGCCGTTCCATTCGGGGACCCGCGCGATGAGAATCACCGCACGACGTGTATCAGGACCCGCCGGAGGTTCCAACGCCGCGGCCGGATCACTCCTTCGCGGCGGGCGGGGCGACCCGGCGCCGCCGCTCGGCCTTCTGGTCGTGCACGATGCGCACCCGCTTGACGCGGCGCGGATCGGCGTCGAGCACATGGAACTCGAAGCCGGGAATGGGATGTACCACCTCGCCGCGCGTCGGTACGCGGCCGAGCGTGTTGAAGATCATGCCGCCGATGGTGTCGACCGTCTCGCCGTGTTCGCCGGCCTTGAACGCTTCGCCGATCACCGCCGCGACGTCGTCGATCTCGGCCTTGCCGTCGACGACGAAGATGCCATCGCCCGTACGGGTGATCAGCGGCACTTCCTCATCATGCTCGTCCTCGATGTCGCCGACCACCATCTCGACGAGGTCTTCCAGCGAGACGAGCCCGTCGGTGCCGCCGTACTCGTCGATGACCAGGGCCATCTGCACGTGGCTTGCCTGCATGCGCGTCATCAGGTCCGAGGCGAGCATGGAGGGCGGCACGAAGAGCACCGGGCGTATCAGGTTGAGATCAGCGAGCGACTTCGACAGGTCGACGCTGGCAAGATCGAGGGTGCGAGCCGGCGTTTCCGCCTTCCTCGCGCCACGGCCCTTTTTCGCCCGCGCCTGGCGCGTGATATGGACGACGATGTCTTTGATGTGAACCATGCCGCGCGGGTCATCGAGCGTGTCCGCATAGACGGGCATGCGGGAATGCCCCGATTTCTCGAAGGCATTCATGGCGTCGGCCAGATTCATCGAGATGTCGACGGCCTCGATGTCGGCGCGAGGAATCATGACGTCCTCGACGCGGACCTCGCGCAGGCGAAGGATGTTGTTGAGCATTGCCCGCTCGGCGGGCGAGAAGCCGGCCTCGGCGGACGTCTCGGCAAGGGCGTCGGCGAGGTCTTCGCGAAGGCTGTTGCCGTTGCGATGGCGGAACAGGTTTCCCAAGCGTTCGAGCAGTGAGGGACGTTCGGTCTGTTGCTGCTCGCTGCTACTGGGACCGTCGTCGTTCTGCGACGGGGCGGAGGTGTCGCCTCCCTTGTCGGGGATGGCGACGGTATCGCGAATCTCGTTCATCATCGTCCGGCTGAATGCGTATCTACCTGTTACGCATAGGGATCGGGAATGGCAAGCTTTGCCAGCACCCGGCGTTCCAATGCTTCCATGGCCTCGGCGTCCTCCTCGTCCTCGTGGTCGTACCCGAGGAGGTGAAGGACACCGTGGACCATAAGATGCAGCAGATGGTGATCGAAGGGCTTCTCTTCCAGTTCGGCCTCGCGCGACACCGTCTCGGCGGCGAGCACGATGTCGCCGAGCATGGGCGGCAGGGGATCGCCGGGCTTCACCGGGAATGCCGGGAAAGACAGCACGTTGGTCGGCTTGTCTTTGCCCCGCCAGCCGGCGTTCAGCGTGCGGATATGCGCGTCGTCGGTGAAGACGATGCTGAGTTCGGACGGCGACGCGGCGACGCCGGCTTCGGCGAGCGCGGCATCGAGCGCGGCCCGCGCCAGCGGCGCGAGCGCGGCCTCACCGGGCCAGTCGCCGGCCTCGACCATGAGATCGATCGACACCGCCGCCGGCTTTCGCCGTGCTCGGCCAGCCCGTCCTGCCGTCATCGGGGCTCCGCCTTCAACCTTCCCGCATGCCCAAGCCGCGCGCCATCTTCGCCTCGCGATCGTAGGCGGCGACGATCTCCGCGACGAGAGGATGGCGGACGATGTCCTTCTCGTTGAAGCGCACGGTGACGGCGCCGGGCACGTCGACCAGGATGCGCAGGGCCTCGACGAGGCCCGACTGGGTGTTCGGCGGCAGGTCGATCTGCGTCGGATCTCCGGTGACGATCATGCGCGAATTCTCGCCCAGCCGGGTAAGGAACATCTTCATCTGCATCGGCGTCGTGTTCTGCGCCTCGTCGAGGATGACGGCGGCATGGGCCAGCGTGCGGCCGCGCATGAAGGCCAGCGGCGCGATCTCGATGACGCCGGCCGTGATCGCGCGCTCGACCTTGTCGCCCGGCATCATGTCGTAGAGCGCGTCGTAGAGCGGGCGCAGGTAAGGATCGACCTTCTCCTTCATGTCACCGGGCAGGAAGCCCAGGCGCTCGCCGGCCTCGACAGCCGGACGCGACAGCACGATGCGCTCGACCATGCCGCGTTCCAGCAGCATGGCGGCGTGCGCCACGGCGAGATAGGTCTTGCCGGTGCCGGCGGGGCCGATGCCGAAGACGAGTTCGGCGCGCTCCAGCGCGCGCATGTAGGCGTCCTGGTTGAGCGAGCGCGCGTGGATGGTCTTCTTGCGCGTCGAGATCTGCGCCGCCGCCATCTTTCCCTTGCGCTCCAGCGTCGGCAGGGTCAGCTGGTCGTCGGCCGCCACCGCCATGCGCACCGCGCCGTCGACGTCCGACTGGGCGAGATGAGCGCCTTGCTGGAGGATGCCGTAGAGTTGATCGAGCGCGCGGCGCGCCTGCTCGGCCGCCGTCGGGCTGCCCTTGATGGTGAGCTGGTTGCCGCGCGAGCGGATGTCGACCCCGAGCTTCTGTTCGAGCCGCGCGAGGTTCTCGTCGAACTGGCCGTAGAGGGCGCTGGCCAGCTTGTTGTTGTCGAAGGTGAGGACAATGTGCGCCATGTCCGATGCCCCGGAGGACAGGTTCTTAAGCTCGATGGCGCTCAACCGTCTTTCCTTTGTTTCGGCTAGCCGTTGCCGGCCGCCTCGGCCACCAGGCTGTTGGTCCCGGTCGTCGTGATTCGCACAGAGACAATGTCACCGATTCCGCCGACCTTTTCATCAACAATCACCGGCTGCAGCCAGGGCGAGCGGCCGACCCGCTGGCCCCGCAGGCGGCCGGGCTTCTCGACGAGGATCGTCATCGTGCGTCCGACCAGTCCAACGGCGAAAGCCCGCTGCTGTTCCGTCAGTAGCGCCTGGAGACGCTGCAGCCGCTCGTCCTTGACGGCGTCCGCGACGTGTCCGTCCATGTCGACGCCCGGCGTGCCGGGGCGCGGCGAATACTTGAACGAGAACGCCTGTGCGTAACCGACGTCGCGGACGATCCGCATCGTGTCCTCGAAGTCGGCATCCGTCTCGCCGGGGAAACCGACGATGAAGTCGCCCGACAGCGCGATGTCGGGCCGCGCGGCGCGGATACGGTCGACCAGCCGGAGGTAGTCCGCGCCGGTGTGGCGCCGGTTCATCGCCTTGAGGATGCGGTCGGAGCCCGACTGTACGGGCAGGTGCAGGTAGGGCATGAGCGCTGGAAGGTCGCGATGGGCGGCGATCAGGTCGTCGTCCATGTCGCGCGGATGGCTGGTCGTGTAGCGCAGGCGCGCCAGGCCGGGGATTTCCGCCAGGCGGAACAGCAACCGCGCAAGGCCCCAGGGCCGGCCGCCGGGGCCTTCGCCGCTCCAGGCGTTGACGTTCTGGCCGAGCAGCGTCACCTCGCGCACGCCCGACGCCGCCAGCCGCTCCGCCTCGGCGACGATCTGCGCGACCGGACGCGAGACCTCCGAGCCGCGCGTATAGGGCACCACGCAGAAGGTGCAGAACTTGTCGCAGCCTTCCTGGACGGTGAGGAAGGCGGTGACGCCGCGCTTCGCCACTTCGGCCGGCTTCGGCTGCGGCAGGTGTTCGAACTTGTCCTCGACCGCATAGTCGGTCTCGACCACCTTCTCTCCGGCGCGCGCCTTGCGCACCACGTCGGGCAGCCGGTGGTAGGTCTGCGGGCCGACGACAATGTCGACGACGGGCGCGCGGGCGATGATCTCCTGGCCTTCGGCCTGGGCGACGCAGCCGGTGACGCCGACGATTATGTCGTGGCCGCGACGGCCGCGCTCGGCCTTCAGCTTGCGGATGCGGCCGAGCTCCGAATAGACCTTCTCGGCGGCCTTCTCGCGGATGTGGCAGGTGTTCAGGAGAACGAGATCCGCCTCCTCGATGCGATCGGTCGAGGAATAGCCGTCGCGCTCGAGCGCATCGGCCATGCGCTGCGAGTCGTAGACGTTCATCTGGCAGCCGTAGGTCTTGACGAAGACCTTGCGGGCGGCCGCCGATGCCGGTGCGGCGTCCGGGGCGCCTTCGCCGGCGGCGAGTGTTTGGTCGAGTTCCATGCGCGCGTCCATAGACCATTTGCGGCGCGGATTGAACCGTCCTGTTGCGCACGCCGGTCGTGACGGCGACCTCAGTGGCCGCGCAGCGCCTCGGCCATCATCTTGCGCACGCGCCGCTCGATCTCGGCCGCGACCTCCTTGCGCCGGCTCTTCGCCGTGAACGGCACCGGCTCGCCGAACTGGACGACGACGTCGACGGCGCCCTCGCGCAGCAACTGGACGACGTGCGGCACCAGATCCTGGTCGCCGATCCATGCGGCGATCCTGCGATGCTGGCGGCCCATCGGCAGGCCGTGGACGCGCGTATAGGTGATGGCGACCGGCTGGATGTGCACGGTCTCGGCGCCGCCCTCGGCAAGGGCGATGTCGGCAGCGCCGAAGAGCGAGCTCTTGAAGGGCAGCAGGAAATTGCCGTCCGACGTGCTGCCCTCGGCAAACAGCACCATCGCCTCGTGGCCGGCAAGCCGCCTGCCGATCTCGGTCGCTTGCTGGCCGGATTTGCGCCGGCGCTCGCGCTCGACGAAGATCGTCTTCTGCGCCTTCGCCATCTGGCCGAAGATCGGCCAGCGGCCGAGTTCCGACTTGGCGATGAAGGTGACGCACCCGAGCGAGCCGAGCACCATGATGTCGGTCCACGAGATGTGGTTGGCGGCGACCATCAGCGGACGGTCGCCGGCGAGCTCGCCGCGCACATGGACCCTGAAGCCGAGGATGCGGGTCATGGCGCGATGCCAGTGCGGCGGCAGGCGCTGCCAGTCCACCCATCCGGTCCTGATGGCGAAATACTGATAGGCGACGACCGGGACCGTGATGGCCACGATGCCGGCGAGCGCGAGCCCGGTCCTTAGCCGTCCGATCATTCCGCGGAAACGTCCTCTTCCCCGGGCAGGCTGCTATCGGAGATCGCGACGCATGACAAGCGCGGCCGACTTGCCCCCGCCGGTTCTCGTGCCGGGGCGGTCGTAGTAGCCGGGGCGTCGCCCGACCTCGCGGAAGCCGAGCCGGCGGTAGAGGCCGAGGGCGGGCTGGTTGGTCTCGTCGACCTCGAGGAACAGCGCTTCGGCGCGCTGGCCGTAGAGCTCGCGCAGCGCGGCGTCCATCAGCTGCCAGCCGAGGCCGTGGCGGCGGTGGCTGCGCGCGACCGCGATCGTCAGGATCTCGCCCTCGTCGGCGGCGGCGCGCGCCAGCACGAAGCCCACAGGCCCGGCGCGGGCATTGCCGGTCTCCAGCGCGACGAAGCCGAATACCGTGTCCTGGGAGATCAGCGCCTGGAACTCGCCGTCTGTCCACGGCCGCACGAAATCCTCGCGGTGCAGAGAAGCCAGCATCGGCGCGTGCTCCTCCGTCATCGTCGCGATGGTGAAGTCCCTGGCCTTTTCCGCGAAGAACGGCAGGCGCATCAGGTCGCCGTCCTCGGCAGGACGAAGCCCGCCTGCGGCTTGGCGTCCGGCTCGCGCAGGTAGAGCGGCACCGGCGGCTGCGGCGCCGGACCGCGCGCGGCGGCGATGCGCGCATAGGTGGCGATGTCGGCCGTCGCGGCTTGCGGACCCAGTTCCGGCGAAAGCGGCAGCAGAGCCCCGGCAACGGCGCGTGCGGCCGATCCGGCAAGCACCGGGACGTTCTGTCGGGCGATATCGAGCGCCGTCTGCATCGTGGTCACCACCGGACCATAGATGAGCTTTGCCAATTCATCGTAAAGGGCGACGTACAATTCTTCGCGACCCGCATCGATGGCGACCAGCACCCGCCGGCCGGGATGCGCTTGCGCCGCCTCGGCGGCGATGGCGTCGAGCGTGCTGACGCCGGCGGCGGGGATCTTCAGCGCCAGCGCCAGGCCGCGCGCGGTGGCGACGCCGACGCGCACGCCGGTGAACGAGCCCGGCCCGGTCGCCACCGCCAGCATGCCGAGGTCGTCGTAACCGCAGCCGGCGGCGGCCAGCGCCTCGGCGATCGTGGTCATCAGGTACTCGGCGTGGCCCTTGCCGAGGTCGGCGACCGAGCGGCCGCGCTCGACGCCGGCTCCCAAGTCCCAGACGCAGGCCGCGCACAGGTTGGCGGCGGTGTCGATGGCGAGGAGCTTCATGGGCGGCGCCTTCCCTCCCCCTCGAGGGGAGGGTGGCCGGACGAAGTCCGGTCGGGTGGGGTCGGCAGGGACGTGCGCGACCGATGTTGGCAAGCGTACGGCGCAGGCGGAAAGGACCCCACCCGGCTCGCTTCGCGAGCCACCCTCCCCTCGAGGAGGAGGGATCGCGCCGCGCTTGTCATCCCCTCGCCTTCAGTTCCAGGCGGCGGGCATGCAGCACCGGCTCGGTGTAGCCGTTGGGCTGCTCGCGGCCCTTGAAGACGAGGTCGCAGGCGGCCTGGAAGGCGATCGAGGCGTCGAAGTCCGGCGCCATCGGTCGGTAGAGCGGGTCGCCTGCGTTCTGCCGGTCGACCACCGCGGCCATGCGCTTCATCGTCTCCTTCACCTGGGCTGCCGTGCAGACGCCGTGGTGCAGCCAGTTGGCGATGTGCTGGGAGGAGATGCGCAGCGTGGCGCGGTCCTCCATCAGGCCGACGTCGTTGATGTCGGGCACTTTCGAGCAACCGACGCCCTGGTCGACCCAGCGCACGACATAGCCGAGGATCCCTTGCGCGTTGTTGTCGAGTTCCTTCTGGATCTCTTCCGGCGTCCAGTTGGGGCGCACCGCGACCGGCACCGAGAGGATGTCGTCGAGCTTCGCCCGCGGCCTGCTCTTCAGCCCGGCCTGCACGGCCTTCACATCTATCCTGTGATAGTGCGTCGCGTGCAGCGTCGCCGCCGTCGGCGACGGCACCCAGGCGGTGTTGGCGCCGGCTTTCGGATGGCCGATCTTCTGTTCCAGCATCGCCGCCATCAGGTCGGGCATCGCCCACATGCCCTTGCCGATCTGCGCGTGGCCGGAAAGCCCGCATTCCAGCCCGATGTCGACGTTCCACGCCTCGTAGGCGGAGATCCAGGCGGCCTGCTTCATGTCGCCCTTGCGGATCATCGGCCCGGCTTCCATCGAGGTGTGGATCTCGTCGCCGGTGCGGTCGAGGAAGCCGGTGTTGATGAACACCACGCGTTCCTTCGCCGCGCGGATGCACTCCTTCAGGTTGATCGTAGTGCGCCGCTCCTCGTCCATGATGCCCATCTTGATCGTGTTGGGCTTCATGCCGAGCACGGCCTCGACGCGGCCGAAGATTTCCACCGCGAAGGCGACCTCGTCGGGCCCGTGCATCTTCGGCTTGACGACATATATCGAGCCCGCGCGCGAATTCGCCCGGCGGCCGTTCGGCCCGACGTCGTGCAGCGCGATCAGGCCGGTCACCATGGCGTCCAAGATGCCCTCCGGCACCTCCGACCCGTCCGGCAGCAGGATCGCCGGGTTGGTCATCAGGTGGCCGACGTTCCTCACCAGCATCAGCGAGCGGCCGGGCAGCGACAGCGCGCCGCCGTCGGCCGCCGTATAGGTGCGGTCGGCATTGAGCACGCGGGTGAAGGCCCTGCCGCCCTTCTCGACCTCTTCCGACAGGTCGCCCTTCATCAGGCCGAGCCAGTTGCGGTAGACGACGACCTTGTCCTCGGCGTCGACGGCGGCGACTGAATCCTCGCAGTCCTGAATGGTGGTCAGCGCCGATTCCAGCCAGACGTCGGAGATGTTGGCCGGGTCGTCGCGGCCGATCGCCGAGGTCGAGTCGACGACGATCTCGACATGGAGCCCGTTGCGCACGAGCAGGATGTGCGATGGCGCCGGCCCGTCGCCGCGGAAGCCGGCGAGCTGCGACCCGTCGATCAGCCCGGTCATGCGCCCGTCGAGCAGCGTCACCGCCAGCCGGCCCATGGCGACGTCGAAGCTCTTCGCCTCGGCCCACGAGGCGCCGTCGAGCGGCGCGCTGGCGTCGAGGAACGACCGCGCCCAGGCGATCACCTTCGCCCCGCGCTTCGGGTTGTAGCCCCTGCCCTTCTCGGCGCCGTCGGCCTCGGCAATCGCGTCGGTGCCGTAGAGCGCATCGTAGAGCGAGCCCCACCGGGCGTTGGCGGCGTTCAGCGCATAGCGCGCGTTCATCACCGGCACGACGAGCTGCGGGCCGGCGACCTGGGCGATCTCGGCGTCGACGTTCTCCGTCGTCACCGCAAACGCCGGGCCCTCGGGCAGCAGATAGCCGATCTCGCGGAGAAAAGCCTGGTAGGCGCCCATGTCGACGGGCGCGCCGTTCTCCCTGTACCAGGCGTCGATGGTCGCCTGCAGCGCGTCGCGTTTCGCCAGCAGCGCCCGGTTCTTCGGCGCGAGGTCGGCGAGGATTTTCGCGAACCCGTCCCAGAAGGCGTCCGCGGCGACGCCGGTGCCCGGCAGGGCCTCGGCCTCGACGAAGTCGCGCAACGCCCGCGCCACCCTCAACCCGGCGATCTCGACGCGATCAGTCATCCGCTTGCTCTCCATCCTGTTGGCCAGGCCCGCTGGCCGGACCGTCCCGTTCGCCAGACCCGGCGTTCGCCGGACCTTCTGGCGCAAATCCGGCGTCAGCGCCGCGCGCATTTCGTCGCGCATGCGTTCAGCACAGGCAGGCCGGGGCGTCAATTGGAAAGGGGGAGGGGGTGAAGGAGGGAGGCCGCAATGCGCGCCCATTTCGGACGTTGAGCTGCTCTTGATCTGATCCTGAAAGCGGCCGTTCGTCGCGGGGCGAACGAAGCTCGAGCACGGTGCGGATCGAGGACCGGAACGATCACGCCGCCTATTACAACTCGTGACTTCAGGTCCCGAAGAACGCCAAGCGGGCGGTCTTCACGCCTGCCGTACATGCGCAGCGGGCGGTCGACTACCTGCACGGCCTGAGGAAGTCTGGGCGGATAGAACCTATGCGATGGAAAATCACCGTCGCAACAAGATCGGGAAGGCACTAGCGATACGCCGGGCGTCACGCTCGGTATTCCCGATGGGTTCGAATTCATGCTGCCCGAATTGGTCACGCTGATCGAGGCGCGGTCGCCGCGCTCCGCTGACTAACTGCGCGTGATCATGGTGATCATCACGGTGGTGATGATCATGATGACCGTCGTCATCATCGTCGGCGCCGATGTCTGCGTCATGGGCACCATGGCGGCGATGATGATCATCATGCCGATGATGATGCCGATCGAGTCGGCGTTGTAGCTGCGATGTGGCGCGAGCCCCAGTGCCGTTTGCGACCCATAGCCCACTTGATGGGAGGGTGGCGGTGGACTTCTAACCTTTACGTATGTGAAATACGCGAAAGTTAGAAGACCTTGACATTTGAGGCGAAAAATTCTAACTTTCCCGCATATAGAATGCGCGAAAGTTAGAAATTGCTTTATCTCGTCGGCGAGAACATCGATAAAACCCGTGCCCACTATCAGGCCGGAATCGGCAAGATCGTACAGCTCATGCGAGGCATCTATGTCGATGCCGACGCCGATGCGGACGCCGATGTGCTCAGACATGCGATCCGCATCGCCCGCTATCTCTATCCGCGGGCCTATCTATCCGCCGCCAGCGCCGTCCTGCTCGCGCCGACCCGCGATGGCCGGCTCTTTATCAGCGGGCCACGCAACCAGCGCACCCGAATCCGGACCCTGGAAATCATCCAAAACGCTGCACCCGATCACCCGGCCGTTGCGAACGCCACTATCGATGACGGGCTAGGAGAATTCCGGACCAATGTCTCGTCCGTTCGTCAGCGCTTTCTCGAAGCCTTCCGGCAGCGCAGCGAACACGCGACCTCGATTGATGGGGCGATGCGCGCCGACATCGCGCAGCGGCTGGTTGCGGAGTACGGCGATCCAAAAGCGGCCGCTGATGCGCTTTGGGCGCTGGCCCGTGAAAACAAATGGTATCGCGAGGGCGATCTGGCCGAGCGGTACCTGCTCCATACGCCGGCTGAGATTGAGGTTCGCAACGAAGCGTCGCTCGATTTCATCGTCGCCTGGCATGGGACTCACATCGGGCATCTCTTGCACAACGGCTTTGAATGGCGCTGGAAGCCGGACAAAGGGTTCGATCTGCCGCTGATCCAGCAGCGCGTTCCCGGCAAGCTGCCGCCCTTCATTCTATCTCTTCTACCCGAAGGGTGGCTCGAGCGCGTTCTCAAAGAAAGTGACGAGCGCGCCGTTCTGCGCTCCGGCAAACGTTATACGTCGAACATTACGATTTGCACTAAGGCTGCCGATCTTGACGCTTTACCCGCGGATATTCTGGTCAGTCGTCTGGACGATTTCAAAGCGAGCGGCATCTTCACCGGCACCTATGCCGGGCCGAGCCGTGGGGACATCGAGCAGAGCTTCGAAGAAAAACTCGCGCGTCTATACGCAAACGCCGACACACCGCGCCTATCCGGCGTGCAGATCAAGGCGCCGATGTTCCTGGGTGAGGACGGGAAACTTGTCCCCAGCATAGGCCTGCCTTTTACGCACATTCTCAAGCCTGCCGGGACCAGCGGGTTTCAGGCGCTGCCGGTGATCGAGTTTCTCGCCATGGCGCTTGGCCGCCACGCCGGGCTCGACGCGCCGCCGACGGCGTTGACCGCGATGCCGAACGGCATGCCGCCGGCACTGATTGTCGAGCGCTTCGATATTCGCACTTCCGCCGATGACACGCGGCGTCTCGCGCTCGAAGATCTGTGCTCGGTCCTCGATCTTCCCCCCGAAGCCAAATATGACGGCACGATCGAGCGTATCGCTCGCGCTGTCAGGCCGCTCTCGATCGATCCCGAAGCCGATCTGCTGCTAGTGCTCAAGCGTGCATTGTTCGCTTGGCTCATTGCGGACGGAGACATGCATCTCAAGAATCTCGCGCTGCTCAAGATCGCGCAGCCGGATGCTCATAGTTTTGAGTCCGTACGGCTCGCGCCGCTCTATGATGCCGTCACCACGGTCGTCTTTCCCGGCCTCGAACATGACCGCATGGCCCTGAAGCTAAACGGCAAGGATAGTCGTCTGCGCCGGGCTGACTTCCTCAAGATGGCGGCGACGGCGGGCATAACTGCCACAGCAGCGAACCGAGCGATTCAACAAACGCTCACGGGGCTGCGCGCGGGCGTTGGAGCGGTCACTATTCCGAATGTCCAAGGCATAGACGAAGATATTGCAGGCAAGGCTGAGCAGATGCTCGCGATCTGTCGCGAACGGGTCAGCGAATTCGAATGACGTTGGACCTTATCCCGCCGAGTGATTCGAACTTCACGTGGGAAATCGAAGTACGTCAGGTACGTCTACTTCCCGGTCTCACTTTTCAGAAGCGGTCATTTGCCAGCGACCCCAAACGCCCCCCACCCCCTACCCCGCCACCCGCGGCCGTCCGCTCGCCGTGGCCACCAGGATGGCTTCGATGAAGGTGCGCTGGCCTTCGACCGTCGCGGCCTTCACCTCGCGGGCGATCTGCGCTTGCGCGTCGGCGGCACCGGCTTCCGCGGCGCGGGCGAGCGCCAGGCGGGTAATCTCGGCTTCGGCCGCGGCGAGCGCCGACACTTCGTCGGCGAAGTCGCGCACGAGGTCGCCGGCGGCGATGCGGAACAGGCCCTCGCGCGGCTGGCTGACGCGCGCCTCGACCGAAACGCGCACCTGACCAACCACGGCGCCGAGCGCGTTGGCGACGTCGGTGTCGGCGGGCACGATGCACTCGTTGCCGACGAGGCCGGCCAGCCCCGCATAGTGCAGCGGCGCCGAGGCGCCGAGCCCGATCACCGGCCGGTCGAGGGCGACGGTGAGGCGGGCGATGCCGGGCCGCGCGTCGACGGCGCGCTGCACCAGCGCGTGCGCTACGGTCGCGGCACCATCGAGCCCGTCCTCGGCGAACGCCGTCTCCAGGATGACTTCCGCCGACTGGCGGGTGATCGCCGCGAGCACGCGCTCGGCGATCGCCTCCGGGCTCGCCGCGATCGGCTGGCCGCGGCCGTCGCGGCGGCGGGCGAAAAGTTCGGCGCCGAGCCGGGCGGCCGCGGCGTTCCAGTTCGCCTGGCGGGCAAGCACGTGGGCGGCGTCCGACGGGGTGAAGCCGGCGACATGGACCAGGCCGCGCGCCACCAGCCGGTTCAACGTCGCCATCTGCGCGGTCGAGGTCAGCAGCCGGTCGAGCGGCTGCGGGGTCGCCGTCACCTCGGCGTAGAGTTTCGCCTCCGGCCCGGTCAGCCCGGCGGCCAGCCGCTCGGGCACGCCGGTGCGCAGCGCGAAGCGGCCGTCCATGCGACCGGGGTTCGGCGCGCGCAGCTGGCGCTCGAGCTCGGGGATGACCGCGTCGGCATGCTGCATTCCGGCCAGCGCCAGCGGCACCAGGCGGCGGGGTCCCAGCAGGATCCTCGGCTGCAGGCCGCTGTCTTCCAGCGCCACTTCGGAATCGCCGCCCAGCCCGAAGGTGCGCATCGCCACCGCCTCGACCATGGTGCGCCAGCCGCCGACGGTGGCGCCTTCCGGGTCGAGCCGCGGGCGGCCGCCGTCGAGCACGGCGACGTCGGTCGTGGTGCCGCCGATGTCGGAGATGACGGCGTCGTCGAGGCCGGTCATGTGGCGGGCGCCGACCAGGCTGGCGGCGGGGCCGGAGAGAATCGTCTCGATCGGCCGGCGGCGGGCGAACGCCGCCGAGACCAGCGCGCCGTCGCCGCGCACCACCATCAGTGGCGCCTCGATGCCGCGCTTCTCGAGGAAGCCTTCCGTCGCCGCCACCAGCCGGTCGATCATGGCGATCAGGCGGGCGTTGAGCAGCGTGGTCAACGCCCGGCGCGGGCCGCCGAGTTTTGCCGACAGCTCGTGGCTCGCCGTCACCGGCAGGCCGGTGCGCAAACGGATCAGTTCGCGCGCGGCGTTCTCGTGCGCCGGGTTGCGCGTGGCGAAATAGGCGCACACGGCGAAGCCTGAGACGCTATCAGCCAACGCCGGCAGCACCTCTTCCAGCGGTGCAAGGTCGAGCGCCTGGGCGTTGCCGTGGACGTCGTGGCCGCCGGGGCAGAAGACGACCGGGTCGGAGCCGAGCGCCGCCTTCAGCCCGTCGCGGGCAAGGTCGGCCTCGGAAAAGCCGATCATGACCAGCGCGACGCGGCCGCCCTGGCCCTCGACCAGCGCATTGGTGGCGAGCGTCGTCGACATGGAGACGAGCTTGATGGCGGACGGATCGACCGCGGCCTTTTCGAGCACGGCGTCGACCGCGCCGGAGATGCCGACGGCGAGGTCGTGGCGGGTGGTCAGCGCCTTGGCCTTGGCGAGCACATGGCCGTGCGGGCCGGCGGCCTCGTCCCAGAGCACGGCATCGGTATAGGTGCCGCCGGTGTCGATGCCGAGGAAGAGCGGCCGGTGGCCGGTTGCGATGTCGGTCTTCGGCCGGGAGGATGCGTTCATGGCGGGCGGGGATCCGGGGGGCGTGGACGTCTGCCGCGCCCTCTAGCGCATCGCCGCGCCGCGGGAAACCTGCCAGCCGCCCCGGCCCGCTGTCACAGCGGCGGGCGGCTGGCGCAGCAAGCGGTCACGGAACGAGAACGATCTCCTCGGTCTCGCCGCCGGTGCAGGTGTAGCAGCAGTTGTCGCAGTCCTGCGTGTTGCCCGGGCCGACGCCCCAGTATGTGCCCTGGTCGCCGTCGATCCAGGCGCCGTAGCAGATCGTCTCGCCTTCCTCGCAGGACAGCGGCATGGTCTTGGTCTCGCCGTCGTCGAGATAATAGTCCTGGCCGCCGCCCGGCCAGACGTGGTCGCGGTCCTGGCTGTAGAGCTCGACGCGCAGCGCGTTGGGATGGTCGTTGCGGATGACGAAGGTGACGTCGGAAGCGGCTGCCGGCGCGGCGAGGCCGGCGACGGAGAAAAGGGCGAGAGCGGCGGCGGCGAGCGCGCGGCCCAAGGATGCAGTCATGGATGTCCCCTGAAAGACGGTGCACGGCCAAGGCGGCCGCGCCGCCACCATGGCACGGCTTGGCAGCGGAAAAAAGCCGGCCGCTACTCGATCTCGCGCTCCTGCTCCAGCGTCAGCGGCACGATGCCGGGGGCGAGCGGCTCGACTTCGGCGTCGGCGGCAGCCGGCGGCGGCGCGGCCGGCTGGGCGTCGGCGGGAAGGCCGCCGCGCCCGGCCGCGGGAGCGAGCAGGAAGGCGGCGAGCAGGGCGGCGGTGCGGGGTCTTTTGTCACGGAACGTCATGGCGCGGTTTCTTCGGACGGCAATCGGGCGGAATGGCGGCGGCGGCACGAGGCGGCGGCGGGGCAGGCCCTACGGCTTCAGTTCGAGCACGTGGATAGTGGCGTCGACGCAGGAAAAGCAGCAGTCCTCGCAATCGCGGTCGTTTTCCGGGCCGACGCCCCAGGAGACGCGGTCGTCGCCGTAGAGCCAGGCGCCGTAGCAGATCTTCTCGCCCTCGCGGCAGTCTATGGGGAAGGATTTGCGCTCGCCCTTGTCGAACAGATAGAGCTGGTCGCCGCCCGGCCACACCTTCGTCTCGCCGTGCAGCTCGACGACGATGGCGCGGCCCATGTCGTTCTTGACAAGCACGTGCATCTCGTCGGCGGCAAAGGCCGGCGACAGCGACGCTGCGGCGAGGACGACGCCGAGGATCGCGGCCAGCGCCTGGCGCGGCGCCGCGCTCACGGCTTCGCCGCCTGCAGCGCCGGCGCCGTGTCGAACACCTCGACGAGCTCGACTGCCTTGCCGTCGCGGAAGCGCCAGAAATTGGCGATGCGGAATTCGGCGACCTTCGCCGTCGCCTTGTTGCGGAACGCGCAGTCGGCGAAGACGGCGATGCGGTCGCCCTCGCAGACGAAGCTCGCCGGCGTGTAGTGCACCATGTCCCACTGGTCGAAGATGCCCCACAGATAGGCCAGCGCCTCGTCGCGGGCGCCGCGCGCCACGGCGAACTCGATCGCCGGCGCGGTCCCGCCGTCGACGCTGGAAATGGCGAAATCGTCGGCGAGCAGGTCGCGCCAGACCGGCAGGGCGTTGGGCCCCTGTTCGCTCCACGCGGCGTAGGCCGCCTTCAGCCTGGCAAGCCCCCTCTGCATGGCGATTCTCCGCTCTCGTTGTTGCCTGCATCGTGGCGCAGCGCGCAACCGGAGGCAAGGGGCGGGCGGCCGGCGATAGCGCCCTTCTCCCCGCCTGCGGGGAGAAGGTCCCGGCAGGGGGATGAGGGGCGTGCGCGGCGGCGGCGACGCCCACCTTCCACGCCTTGGCTCCGCCCGCACGGGCGAAATGAACATCCGCATACACCTTCTCCCCGCCACGCTGCCTTTCGGCCCTGGCCATTGAACCTGCGGGAGACGGGCGGCCGGCGGGGTCGCTCGATAGAAGATTGTAAGCGGCCTCGCGGCCGCCCGTCCGGTGGCTTGCCCCGGGTGGCCGAGGACGGCGCCCCCAATCCCGAAGGAGAGATGGACCACCGCACCCAGACGGATCCTTCCGCACGTGAGCGGGTCGAACCACCCTGCAGGGCCCGGACTTGAAGGCTCATCACCCGACCGCACCACCGTCGTGCGGCCCGTCCGGACACCGTTCGCCGCCCGGATGCTCGGTGTGCACATCCGTCCCCGGGCACGGCGACGGCCATAGACTAGGCCCGGATCCGGCAGAGGGGGAAAGACGGGGGACGAGAAAACTGCCGGGCGATTGATTTTGAGAGCCAATTTCTTCGCGGGCGGGCGGAAACGGGCCGTTTTGTCCCCGCATTCGTGCGCCGGACGGACCGGCCGGAGGCGGGTCATCCTCGCGCCTCGTCATCGTCGGGCAAGCGCAGCCAAGCGGAGCGCGACCCTGGGGACGCAGGCCGGAACGGTGGGGACGTGCGCGACGGCGCAGAATCGGCGCCCTTCGCCCGCCGCGCCGCGCGGCCGCAGTGTTCAGGCCGGTCCGACTCCGCCTCTGAATGCCAAATCTCGCGGACAGAAAGGCGCCCTCGCTAGCTGCCGCTTCCCACCCGGAGACTGATAAGAACCTCGATGATTGGGGTCAGGATTCCCGGGTCCGGGTCGGCCTTCAAGAATTCGCACATCCTCAGGTATGTATTGATGACTATGACCATTCGATCGGCAAATGCGCGCGGCCGATCCGTGAAGTAACTTCGCAACTTAGCGATGGTTTCCTCCGCCGCCGCCAGCGCCTCCTCGGGCCGCCCGAGGTCGGAGAGCATGTTGGCCAGGTTGTTCAGCGACATGGCCAGATCGGGCATGAAGGCGTCGGGACGCGCTTGCGCCAGCGTCCGGTAGAGCCGCACCGCTTCCTCCGCCGCGGCCAGCGCCTCCTCGCGCCGCCCGAGGTCGGAGAGCATGTTGGCCAGGTTGTTCAGCGACCCAGCCAGATCGGGCATGAAGGCGTCGGGACGCGCTTGCGCCAGCGTCCGGTAGAGCC
>CAYJMY010000034.1:0-31210 GCA_964371125.1 uncultured Mesorhizobium sp.
CCGGTCTCGGCAACCTTCCGCGCGGTGTGTACGAAAGGCGCGTCCCAGCTCCAGGCGTGGGTGCCGGTCACCTTGAACCCGCGTTCGGTGAGGTAGAGCGTCGCTTCCCGCCCCATGCCGCAACCGGTGGCGACATAGTCCGGGTTTCCGTAGCGCGCCCCGGCAGCCGTGTTGACGAGGACGATATCGAGCGGCTTGAGTTCGTGACCGATCCGCACCAGCTCGCGCTCGACGTCGGCCGCCGTGGCGACATAGCCGTCGCCGAACGAGCGGAAGTCGAGCTTCACGCCGCGGCTCCAGCACCATTCCAGCGGGACCTCGTCGATGGTGATGGCGCGCTGGCCGCCGTCCATCGTCGAATGGAAATGATAGGGCGCATCGAGATGGGTGCCGTTGTGCGTCGTCAGCGCAACGCGCTCGATCGCCCAGCCCTCGCCGCCCGGCAACTGGTCGCGCGTCACGCCGGGAAAGAAGCCGAGGACCTGTCCGGCTGTCATCTGATGGTCGAAATAGTCGATCTTCGGCCCTATTCCGGGCGGATCGGCATAGTCGGTGTTCTCCAGCGGGCGTGACAGGTCGACGAGTTTCATCTTTCCTCCGATCGGGGGCGTTCGCGCCGGACCGGCCGGCGGCAAGACTTCAGAACGCCTTGAATGTGAGCGTCGTCAGCGAGCGGACGATGCCGGGGACATCGGCGACGTTGTCGTTGATGAACTTGCCGATGTCCGTCCCGTCCTCGATGTAGATCTTCATCAGGAGGTCGTACTCGCCGCTCGTCGAATAAAGCTCCGAGACCACCTCGCGCTCGAAAAGCGCGTCGGCCACTTCATAGGTGCGACCGGGCTGGCACTGCAGCTGCACGAAAACCGCTCTCAATCTTTCCTCCTGGAATCTGGCGCGACCTTTGCCCCGCGGCGTCAGCCTGTCAACAGCGTCCGCGTCAGGGCGTGGTCCGGATCGGCGAGGCCGTCGATCACGTTGAAATGGTGGCGGTCCGGCTCCTCGACGATCGCGGTCGCCGCGCCGAGGCCTTTCCAGATGCTGGCAAGCAACGCGTTCTGCCGGACGAACTCGGAACGCTCCGCGGATCCCACCCAGCAGGTGAGCCGCGCGCCGGGCAGCGGCTCGAGCAGCGCCGGGCTCTCGCGCCGCGCCTCGTTGGCGTCGAGCCGCAAGGTTGCGTTCAACGCCGTGCCCATGAGCGGACGCAGGTCATGGACGCCCGAGATGGAGACGGTGTGGGCGATCCGCCGCCAGATCGCCTCCGGCAGCGGCGACGTCGCCGAAACCATGCGTACGGCGAGATGTCCGCCCGCGGAATGGCCGACGAGGCGGATGGGGCCGCTCACACGTTCCGCCGCCGCGGCGATCGCCCGGCCGACCTCTGCCGTGATGTCAGCGATGCGGACCTCGGGACAGAGCGAATAGGCGGGCATGGCAACGGCATGGCCGGCGAGCACGGCGCCCCGCGCCAGGTGCGACCAATAGGACTTCTCGTTGCGCAGCCAGTAGCCGCCATGGATGTAGACGACGAGGCCCACCGGCCCGCCCTCGGGCAGGAACAGGTCGAACCGGTTGCGCGGACGCTCGCCGTAGGCGACGTCCAACTCGGCGCGGCCGGCCGCGAGCATCCCGTCCCGATAGACGCGCGCCGGCTCGATCCAGCCCGCCGGCCAGCGCTCGCCGCCGGGGATGTTGGGGGCGTTGGCATAGGCGTCGTCCCAATCGGCGATCTGGTGTAGGATCATGCTGGTAGCCTTCTCCCGGCCGGTCATCGGCGGCCGGCTCGGCATGGACTCTTGCCCGAAGAGCGGCGCACCCGCAATCGCCGGCACGGCGATCGCCAGAGACGATCCGCGCAAGGATAGGCTTCTTGATTAGCCTTATCCCGTCGGCCGCGCGGAAAGATCGTTCAGCTTGCGGCGAGGCACTCGCCGCCGTCGAGAACCATCGCCTGTCCGGTCATGAACGACGAGCGGTCGGAAGCCAGGAAGAGCACGGCCTCGGCGATTTCTCCGATCGACGCCCAGCGGCCCATCGGGATTTTTGTCCTCACGTAGTTTTCGAGCGCGGCGCGTCCGCCCATCTGCCGCATGAAGGGTTCGTTGAACGCGGTGTCCACCCAGCCCGGGCAGAGCGCGTTCACACGCACGTTGTGCCGCGCATAGTCGAGCGCGATCTGCCGCGTCATGGCAACGACGGCGTGCTTGGTCGTCGTATAGGCGATCATCTCTCGGTCGAAGAGCACACCCGAGTTTGAAGAGGTGATGATGATCGAGCCTCGTCCGATCGCCCGCATGTGCGGCATCGCCAAGCGGGCGAGCCGGAAGTGCTGGCGGACATTGATGCGCCAGGAGGCGTCCATGCCCTCAGGATCGACCTGCTCCAGCGTACCCTCGACCTGGATTCCGACATGCGAATGCAGGATGTCGAGGCGGCCGCAGGCATCCAGGCAGGCCTCGACCAGCCGGTCGAGCTGGGCGTCGTCGGCGACGTCGGTCTCGACCGCGATCGCCTTGCCGCCCCTGGCAGCGACGGCGTCGCGCGTAGCCGAGGCCTTCGCCGCGTCCCGGTCGGCGACGACGACCGTCGCGCCTTCTCCGGCAAGGATCTCCGCGCTCGCCCGCCCGATGCCTGACCCGGCGCCGGTGACGATGGCTGCTCGCCCCGACAGGATCATGCCGCGTCTCCGCGCCGCTTGGCCGGGCCGCGCTCGCGCAACAGGAACTGCGCGGCGATGAGGAGCGTGAGCGAGACGACGAGAACCACCGTTCCGATCGCATTCACCTCGGGCGTGATACCCCTGCGGATGGAGGAGAAGATGTATATCGGCAGCGTGCTGTCCGGACCGGAAACGAAGAAGGCGATGATGAAGTCCTCGAAGCTGAAGGTGAAGGAAAGCAGGAAGCTGGCGAGGATCGCCGGAGCGAGAAGGGGCAGGACCACCTGCCGGAACGTCGCAAAGGGCGAGGCGTAGAGATCCTCGGACGCCTCGATCAGCGTACGGTCCAGGCCGGCGAGCCGCGAGCGCACGATAAGGATGACCACCGCCAGGTTGAACAAGACATGGGCGCCGATCACCGTCGGCAGGCCCATGGAGAGACGCGGCGCGGAGTCGCCGATGAGCGCGGCGAGTGCGGGATTGACGAGGTCGAAGACCGTGACGAATGCGATCAGCGTCGCGATGCCGAGCACCACGCCGGGCACCATGATGGCGATGTAGATGAGCGCATCGAAGGCCTGGCGCAGCCAACCGCGGACGCGTTCGAGGCCGAGTGCCGCAAGCGTTCCGATGATCGTCGCCAAAACCGCGGTCCACAAAGCAATGACCAGGCTCGTGCGCAGGGCCTTCATGGCGAACGGATTGGCGAAGGCCTTGAAGTACCACTCGATCGAGAAGCCCTGCCAGTCCATCGCGTAGCGGCCGGCATTGAAGCTGTAGATCGCGATCAGGGCGATCGGGAGGTAGAGGAAGACGTAGATGGCAGAAGCGTACCAGCGCATGACCGACCTCAGACCAGCGGTTGCTGTCGTATGTCGCCCCGCCCCAGCACGAAGCGCATGTAGGCGACGATCGAGGCGAGCATGACGAGCACCAGCGACACCGCGACCGCGGCGCCGAACGGCCAGTTGCGCGATTGCAGGAAGAGATCGACCAGCGCGTTGCCGATGAAGAACACCTTGCCGCCGCCGAGCAGCGCCGGGATGATGAACTCGCCCATGAGCAGGATGAAGACGAGCAGCGAGCCGGTGGCGACGCCGGGGAGCGATACCGGCAGCGTCACCTGCAGGAATGTGCGCGCGGGACTGGCGCCGAGGTCGGCGGAGGCCTCGAGCAGGCGCTTGTCGAGGCGTTCGAGGCTGACGTAGATCGGGAAGATCATCAGCGGCAGATAGCCGTAGACCATGCCGACGAGCACGGCGAAGCGCGTATTGACCAGGCGCACGCCCTCGATGCCGATCATCTCCAGATAGGACGGGATACCCTTGCTGCCGAGAATGAGAAGCCAAGCGTAGATGCGCAGCAGCTGGCTCGTCCAGAACGGGACGATGATCAGGACGAGCAGCAGCGTCCGCCAGCGCGGCGAGGCCTTCACGGCGAGATAATAAGCCATAGGATAGGCGACGACGGCGCACAGCACAGTGCCTACCGGCGCCATCATCAGCGTGTTGAGGAAGGCCTGCCCGCGCGAGGCGAGGTTGAGGTAGTTGTCGAAGGTGAAAGCGGGCGCATAGCCGCCGGCAGGCGCCCGCTCGCCGAAGCTGTAGAGTACGACGACGGTGAGCGGCAGTACGAGGAGCAGAAGGAAGAAGGTCGCCGCCGGCCCCACCAGCAGCGCCGTCACCCCCTTGCCGCCCCTCTGTGCCGCCGCAGCCATCGCGGTCGTCAGGCCGACTTGAAGCGCGCCATGATCTCGGCCCGCAGCGGATCGGTCAGCGTCGCCGCGGCGCCGAACTCGAGCGCCGAGAGCAGTTCCTGAGCCGGATAGAGGATCGGGTTCTCGAGCATCTCCTTGGGCACCAGCGCGTTGGTGCGCTTGTCGGTGCTCGGATAGCCATGCGCCTGCACCTCCTTGGCGTTCACCGCCGGGTCGAGCATGTAGTCGATGAAGGCGTAGGCCGCCGCCGGGTTTGGCGCTCCCTTCGGGATCGCGTAAAAGTCGGTCCAGATCTCGCCGCCCTCCTTGCCGAGCACGTAGGCGATCTCGGGAATATCGCGCCTGAGCTGCGTGGCATCCCCGGTCCAGGCGACCGACATGACCGCGTCGCCGGCGCGCATCGCCGGCTGGTAATCGGAGTTGATGGCGAAGAGGTGCGGCTTGCATTCGATCAGCAGCTTTTCGGCCTCGGCCAGCTCCTTCGGGTCGATCGAGTTGAACGAGTAGCCGAAGTATTTCAGCGCGTTGCCGATCGTGGTCAGCTGGTAGTCGTGGACCATGACCAGGCCGGACAGGTCATCGCGGGTGCGGTCCCAGAACTCCTTCCAGGTGGTCATCGCGCCCTTCACCTTGCCGGTGTTGACGACGTAGCCGGTCGTCCCCCAGTCCTTCGGTACGGCGTAGACGGCGCCGTCGATCTTGGCCTCGCCGATGAAGCGGGCGTCGTGGTCGGCCTCGATGAAGTTCGGGATCTTCGACAGATCGAGCGGCTCGATCAGGTTCAGCGACTTGTAGGTCGAGATCGTGTAGTTGGTCGGCACGAACACATCCCAGCCGGTGCCGCCGGCCTGCAGTTTGGCCAGCATCTCCTCGTTCGAGCCGAACACGGTGACGTTGATGTTGACGCCGGTGTCCTTCGTGAACTGGTCGAGGTTGGCCTGGTCGAAATAGTTCGGCCAGGTGGTGAAGTTGAGCGTGTCGCCGAGCTCGCCTGCCGCCCAGGCCTTGCGCGGGCGCAGGCCCGGCATGGCGTTGCCGAGCACGGCGGTGGCGAGACCGAGGCCGGTGACGCCGAGGAAATGCCGGCGTGAGACCGAGCCGCGGCGGTAACGCAGCAGTTCATGGATGAAGTCTTTTCTCGAAATCGGCTTGCTGTCGTCGGACATCGTGTTTCTCCTGGTGGTGAACCCCGTTCGGACTTCTTTCTTCATTCGCTGCCCAGGACGAGGGCAGCCTCCGGGCTGAACGCTGCGAAGACGGCCTCTCCCGCCTCGAAGGGTCGTTCAGTGAGCTCGCTCCTGCGCGGCGCCAGCGTGAGGAACTCGCCGAGCGTGTCGCTGCGCAGCAGGTATTCGATGTGTTCGCCGAGGAAGATGCGGTTCTGCACCTTCGCCGCGATCCTGGCGGCGCTGTCCTCGGGCAGGTGGGCCACCTGCCGCGCCAGCACGATCTGCTCGGGGCGGACCGCGACGCTGACCGCGTCGCCGGGGAGCAGCGACAGGCCCTCGCCGGTGCGGCCGGCGGCGATCGCGACGCCGCCGTCGAGGTCGACGCGCACCGCGCTGCTGGCGGCTGATCGCACGGTCCCGGCAAAGAAGTTCGATTTGCCGACGAAATCGGCGACGTAGCGGCTGACCGGCCGGTCGTAGAGGTCGCTCGGCGTGCCCTGCTGGACGATGCGGCCGTCGCGCATGATGCAGACGCGGTCGCTCATCGACAGCGCCTCCTCCTGGTCGTGGGTGACCAGAATGAAGGTGATGCCGACGCGGCGCTGCAGGTTCTGCAACTCGATCTGCATGTCGCGGCGCAGCTTGCGGTCGAGCGCGGCCAGCGGTTCGTCGAGAAGAAGGACCTTCGGCTCGTTGATGAGCGCCCGGGCGATGGCGACGCGCTGCTGCTGTCCGCCGGACATCTCCCAGATGCGGCGGTTCTCGAAGCCACGCAGCTGGACGAGGTCGAGCATCGCCGCGACGCGCCGGTCGATCTCGGCGCGCGGCGGCCGGGGCGATCGCTGCAGGAGGCCGTAGGCGACGTTTCGCGCCACGTTGAGGTGCGGAAACAGGGCGTAGCTCTGGAAAACCATGTTGACCGGGCGCCGGTAGGCCGGCAGCTCGTTGACCCTCACGCCGTCGATCCGGACTTCGCCCTCCGTCGGCTGCTCGAAGCCGGCGATCATGCGCAGCGCCGTGGTCTTGCCACAGCCCGACGGGCCGAGGAAAGAAAGGAACTCGCCGGACCTGACCTCGAGCGAGAGGCCGCTTGCCGCAACCACCTCGCCGAACCGCTTCGTCACATTGCGGAACGCCACGGTCGGGATCGGCGCGCCTTGCTGCGCGGCTCGTCTATCCTCGCCTGAACCGGGTGTTGCCGAAGAGGCCATGTTCCGCGATATATCCCCTGGATGCCACAATCTATTCGCGGACCGCCGCGAATGTATATATGCCGTGAGGCATATCTCTTTTTTGATAGGCGGCGTTGCCTGGGGAGGGCAGATGGCTTTCGACTGGAACGTCGCCGTTGCCGAAGTAATCGGCGCGCTGGGAACGCCGCGCTTCCCCGCGGCGCTCGTGGCGGCGCTGCGCGGGATCGTCGACTTCGACTACACGGTCATGTTCGCCTATCACGGCGACGCCCGCCCGATCGACCTCTACGACGACTTCCCGGCCGGCAAGCGGACCGTGATGGTCGACGCCTACCAGGACGGACCCTACCTGCTCGACCCGCTGTTCCTAGCCTGTCATCGGCGGATCGAACCCGACCTTTACCGCCTGCGCGACCTCGCCCCCGATCGCTTCTACCAGGGCGAATACTTCCGCTCCTACTATGTGCAGACCGGCCTATCGGAGGAGATCGGCTTCATCGTTGCCCTGCCCGGCGGCGTCATGTCGGTGATTTCGGCGATGCGTTCGGACCGCGGACCGGGTTTCACCGCCCGCGAGTTCGCGGCCCTACGCCGTGTTTATCCCGTCGTCGCGGCGGCGGCCGCCAAGCACTGGCACGACCTCCACCGCAGCTTCGAGAACCGCGGCGAGGAGCCGCCCGCTCCGGTGCTCCATCGCAACATCGACCACGCCTTCCAGACCTTCGGCAAGCCGTCGCTGACCCGCCGCGAGCGCGAAGTCGTCGAATACGTGCTCAAGGGCCATTCTTCCGAAGCGATCGGCGATATCCTAGGCATCTGCGCCGGGACCGTGCGCATCCACAGGAAAAATATCTACAGCAAGCTCGGCATCAACTCACAGGGCGAACTCTTCTCGCGCTTCATCGACGCACTCTCCGCCGACGTCGACGCCTGAGCAATCCGTCTGCCGGGGGCTTCAGCAGGCCGAATCCGGCGACGGACATCTGACGGTCGAACCCCATCGCAAGCTGTCCGGCGCGCCGCATGAACGCCTTTCCGCACTGCCCCGCCAGCGTGACGCGCCGGTTCCGGATCACCTCGCCGGAGTCCACATCCGTTTTCGTATTGTAGCGTTTGACATTCGGTTTCGGCTCTCATAGGCTTTCTTCGCTTTCGCCATGCAACATAATTGCTGCAATGCGAAAGACAGGAGGAAAACGTGTCGCGCGCAGAATCTTGCGACATCTTCATCGTCGGCGGCGGCATCAATGGCTGCGGGATTGCCCGCGATGCCGCGGGCCGCGGCTTCTCCGTGGCTCTCGCGGAGATGAACGACCTCGCGTCGGGAACGTCGTCCTGGTCGACGAAGCTGATCCACGGCGGTCTGCGCTACCTGGAATACTACGAGTTCCGCCTGGTGCGCGAAGCGCTGATGGAACGCGAGGTCCTCTGGCGCAACGCACCGCACATCATCTGGCCGATGCGCTTCGTCCTGCCTCATGCCGAAGGCCTGCGCCCTGGCTGGCTGCTGCGGCTCGGCCTTTTCCTCTACGACCACATCGGCGGCCGCAAGCTGCTGCCGGCGACGCGCACGCTGGACATGCGCAGCGATCCGGCCGGCGGACCGCTGAAGCCGCTGTTCAGCCGCGCCTTCGAGTATTCCGACTGCTGGGTCAACGATGCCCGGCTCGTCGTCCTGAACGCACGCGACGCGGCCGAACGCGGTGCAAGGATCATGACGCGCACCAAGGTGGTGGGTGCGCGCCGTGAGGGCGGCGTGTGGCGCATTTCGGTCGAGGACCAGAGTACGGGGCGAACCAAGGAGGTGTCGGCCCGGATCCTGGTGAACGCAGCCGGCCCCTGGGTCGACCGCGTGCTGTCGGAGACGGTCGGACAGAACGACGTGAGGAACGTCCGACTGGTCCAGGGCAGCCACATCGTCGTCCGGCGCAAGTTCGACGACCCCCGCGCCTACTTCTTCCAGAACCGCGACGGCCGCATCATCTTCGCCATCCCCTACGAGGAAGAGTTCACGCTGATCGGCACCACCGACCAGGACTATGTCGGCGACCCGGCGAAGGCGGCGATCAGCGACCAGGAGGTGGACTATCTGTGCGCCGCCGCCAGCGAGTATTTCGCCGTGCCGGTCAGGCGCGAGGATATAGCCTGGACGTATTCCGGCGTGCGTCCGCTCTACGACGACGGCGCCTCGAAGGCCCAGGAAGCAACGCGCGACTATGTCCTGACGACCGACGCGCCCGCCGGACAGGCGCCGCTACTCAACGTCTTCGGCGGCAAGATCACCACGTACCGGCGCCTGGCGGAAGCGATGCTGACGCGCATCGAGGCGCATCTCGGCCGTCGCGGCCGGCCGTGGACCGACGGGGCACCGCTGCCCGGAGGCGATTTCGCGGTCGACGGCTTCGATGCGCTCGTCGCCTCGATCCAATCGGCATATCCTTTCCTCGAGTCCGGACATGCGCGCCGCCTTGCGCGGCTCTACGGGACGCGGGCGCGGCGCCTTCTCGAAGGCGTGTCCGGCCCGGCGGATCTCGGCATGCATTTCGGCGCGGACCTCTTCGAGGCCGAGGTTCGCTACCTGATGAAGGAGGAGTGGGCGGCAACGGCCGCCGACGTCCTTTGGCGGCGCACCAAGCGCGGGCTCAGGCTGACCGCGGATCAGGCCGCGTCGCTCGACGCATACATGCATGAAGCAGGATCGAGGGCCGGCACCGTCGCAGCATAGCATAGCATTTCGCATGAACGGCCATGGCCTGGGAGGAGCCGATGCTGGAATTGAGAAACGTTACGAAGTCGGTCGGCGGTGCGGATCACATCCGCGACGTGTCGCTCGAACTCCGTCACGGCACGCTCAACGTCCTGCTCGGGCCGACGCTTTCCGGCAAGACCACGCTGATGCGGCTGATGGCCGGCCTCGACGTTCCCACCGAAGGATCCGTCTGGTTCGACGGCGCCGACGTCACCGGCGTGCCGGTGCAGCGGCGCAACGTCGCCATGGTCTACCAGCAGTTCATCAACTACCCGGCGATGACGGTCTACGAGAACATCGCATCGCCGCTGCGCGTCGCAGGGGCGGCGCGTGAGATCATCGACCGTGAGGTCCGCCGCGCTGCCGAGATCCTCAGGCTGACGCCCTTCCTCGACCGGACGCCGCTGCAGCTTTCCGGCGGCCAGCAGCAGCGCACCGCGCTCGCCCGCGCCATCGTCAAGAACGCCTCGCTGGTGCTCCTCGACGAACCGCTCGCCAACCTCGACTACAAGCTTCGCGAAGAACTGCGCGCCGAACTGCCGCGGATCTTCGCCGAGACGGGCGCGATCTTCGTCTACGCGACCACCGAACCGCACGAGGCGCTGCTGCTCGGCGGCAACACGGCGACGCTCGCGGAAGGCCGGGTGACGCAGTACGGCCCGACGATCGACATCTTCCGCGATCCCGTCGATCTGGTGACGGCGCGAACCTTCGCCGATCCGCCGCTCAACACGATCGTGCTGCGCAAGGACGGGCATTCCTTCCTGCTCGACGGCGGCGCGCGGCTGCCGGTGCCGGCCGGAATCTCCGCCATCCCCGACGGGGACTACACGATCGCCTTCCAGCCGCATCATCTTTCCCTGAACAGCCCAAGCCCGGGAGCCGTGCCGGTCAAGGGCACGGTATCCGTGACGGAAGTCACCGGCTCGGAAAGTTTCGTACACCTCGTTTTCGCCGGCCAGCGCTGGGTGATGCTCAGCCGGGGGGTCAGCATCTTCGAGCCGGACGAGACGCTCGAGGTGTTCATCGATCCGCGGCACCTGCTGGTGTTCGATAGCGGCGGGCGCGCCGTCCGTTCCGCGGCGCGGGCCGCGGCTTAGGGGGACGAGGATGGCGAGCATCGAACTCGATCACATCCGCCACGCCTACGGCGCCAGACCGAAATCGCCGTCAGACTACGCGCTGAAGGAAGTGCACTACACTTTCGCCGACGGCGGCGCCTATGCGCTTCTCGGGCCTTCGGGCTGCGGCAAGACCACCCTGCTCAACATCATCTCCGGGCTGCTGCAGCCGAGCGAGGGCCGGCTTCTCTTCGACGGCCGCGACGTCACCCACCTTGCGACCGAGGCCCGCAACATCGCCCAGGTCTTCCAGTTCCCGGTCGTCTACGACACGATGACGGTCTTCGACAATCTCGCCTTCCCCCTGCGCAACCGCGGCGTCGCCGAAAGCGAGGTCCGCCGCCGGGTCGGCGAGATCATCGACATGATCGACCTCGGCGCGCTCGCCGACAGCAAGGCGCAGCGCCTGACCGCCGACAGCAAGCAGAAGATCGCGCTCGGCCGCGGGTTGGTCCGTTCCGACGTCAACGCGATCCTCTTCGACGAGCCGCTGACGGTGATCGACCCGCACATGAAATGGATGCTGCGCTCACAGCTGAAACACCTCCACAGGCGGGTCGGCTTCACCATGGTCTATGTCACCCACGACCAGACCGAGGCACTGACCTTCGCCGACCGCGTCGTCGTCATGTACGAGGGCGAGATCGTGCAGATCGGCACGCCGGAGGAACTGTTCGAGCGGCCGCGCCACACATTCGTCGGTTACTTCATCGGTTCGCCGGGAATGAACCTGCTGCCGGTCGAAGTCGAGGGCCGCGTCGCCCGCCTCGACGGGCTGGCGATCGACCTTGCGGCCGCGGTGGCGATCCCGCCGGGCGCCAGGGCCGAACTCGGCATCCGGCCGGAATTCGTCCGCATCGGTCGCGAGGGTTTCCCCGCGGCGATCACCAAGATCGAGGACGTCGGCCGCCACAAGATCGTGAGGGCGACGCTCGGCGGGCGCGAGATCGCGGCGATCGTCCAGGAGGACGCGGAGATCCCGTCCGATCCGCGTGTCAGCTTCGAGCCGCGCGGCATCAACGTCTACGCCGATTCCTGGCGCGTCGAGACGGAGGCCGGCGCATGAACAAGACCTGGAACAACCGCGCCTGGTTCATGGTCCTGCCGGTGCTACTGCTGGTCGCCTTCAACGCCATCATCCCGCTGATGACGGTGGTGAACTATTCGGTGCAGGAGACCTTCGGCAACAATCTGTTCTTCTTCGAAGGCGTGAAGTGGTACCAGGAAGTGCTCAACTCGCCGCGCTTCCACGCCGCCCTGTTCCGGCAGTTCGCCTTCACCGGCCTGATCCTGCTCATCGAGATCCCGCTCGGCGTCGCCGTGGCGCTGGCCATGCCCCGGTCGGGACCGTGGGTGTCGGTCTGCCTCGTCCTGATGGCCCTGCCGCTGCTGATCCCGTGGAACGTGGTCGGCGCCATGTGGAACATCTTCGCGCTCCCCGACATCGGCCTGCTCGGCTACGCCATCAACGCGCTCGGCATCGAATACAACTTCACCCGCCAGCCGGGCGCCGCCTGGTTCACCGTCGTCCTGATGGACGTCTGGCACTGGACGTCGCTGGTCGTGCTGCTCGCCTATGCCGGGCTGCGCTCGATCCCCGACGCCTACTACCAGGCGGCGCGCATCGACAGCGCCTCGGCATGGTCGGTGTTCCGCTACATCCAGTTGCCGAAGATGCGCCGCGTGCTGACCATCGCCGTGCTGTTGCGCTTCATGGACTCCTTCATGGTCTACACCGAGCCGTTCGTGCTGACCGGTGGCGGTCCCGGCAACGCCACGACCTTCCTGTCGATAGACCTGGTGAAGGCCGCGCTCGGCGAATTCAACCTCGGCATCGCCGCTGCCATGTCGATCATCTACTTCCTGATGACTTTGCTCGTCTGCTGGGTGTTCTATACGCTGATGACGAGAGGAGAGGAGCAATGAAGGCCCGCTGGCTCGTCCCGACGCTCTACATCGTCTTCCTGATGCTGCCGATCTACTGGCTGCTCAACATGTCGTTCAAGACGACCAACGAGATCCTCGGCGGCTTCTCGCTCTATCCGCACCGCTTCACCACCGCGAGCTATGTCGAGATCCTGACCAATCCGGTCTGGTACAACGGCTACATCTCGTCGATCTCCTACGTCATCATCAACACGGTGATCTCGGTCGCCGTGGCGCTGCCGGCGGCCTATGCCTTCTCGCGCTACCGCTTCCTCGGCGACAAGCACCTGTTCTTCTGGCTGCTGACCAACCGCATGGCGCCGCCGGCCGTCTTCGCCCTGCCGTTCTATCAGCTCTACTCGGCGATCGGCCTGTTCGACACGCCCTGGGCGGTGGCGCTCGCCCACTGCCTGTTCAACATCCCGCTCGCGGTGTGGATCCTCGAAGGCTTCATGTCCGGCGTGCCGAAGGAGATCGACGAGACGGCCTATATCGACGGCTATTCCTGGCCACGCTTCTTCGTCAGGATCTTCATGCCGCTGATCGCCTCGGGCATCGGCGTCACCGCCTTCTTCTGCTTCATGTTCTCCTGGGTCGAGATGCTGCTCGCCAAGTCGCTGACGGCGGTGGCCGCCAAGCCGATCGCCGCCGTGATGACGCGCACCGCTTCGACCTCGGGCTATGAGCTCGGCCTGCTCGCCGCGGCCGGCGTTCTGACCATCGTTCCCGGTGCGCTCGTGATCTACTTCGTCCGCAACTACATCGCCAAGGGCTTCGCCCTGGGGCGCGTCTAGGGAGGCTGGAATGTTCGACCTGACCTGGATGGCGTGGACCTGGCAGACGGCGACCTTCTTCGCCGTCATCCTCGCTCTGCTCGTCGGCATGACCGCCTGGGAATGGGCGAGTCCTGGCGGCAGCCCGCGCGTCGGCGTGCTGGGTCTGAGGACCACGCGCGGCGACCGCCTGTTCATTTCGCTGCTCGGCAGCGCCTACATCCATCTCGCATGGCTGGGTCTCGTCGGACCCGACCTGCGGTGGGCTCTCGCTCTCTCGATCGTCTACGCCGTCGGCGTGTTTCGATTCGTTTAGAGGGGGAAACGGTGGAGCGGCCGCGTGCCGGCGGCCGCTCCGATCGCACTTGCAACCTTGATAGGGAGGAACTCATGCGACGGCATTTGTTAACATCAACGACGGCGCTTGCACTACTGATCTGCAGCCAAAGCGCCTTTGCGGGAATGGACGAGGCGAAGGCTTTCCTCGATTCGGAAATCGCCGGGCTCTCGACCCTCGACCGCGCCGCCCAGGAAGCGGAGATGCAGTGGTTCATCGATGCGGCGAAGCCCTTCGCCGGCATGGAGATCAACGTGCTCTCCGAAGGCATCCCGACCCACACCTACGAATCGACCGTGCTGACCAAGGCATTCGAGGCCATCACGGGCATCAAGGTGAACCACCAGATCCTCGGCGAGGGCGAGGTGGTGCAGGCCGTGCAGACGCAGATGCAGACCAACCGGAATCTCTATGACGCCTATGTCAACGATTCCGACCTGATCGGCACGCATTCGCGTATGCAGCTCGCCGTGAACCTGACCGACTTCATGGCCGGCGACGGCAAGGACGTTACCCTGCCGACGCTCGACCTCGCCGACTTCATCGGCATCAAGTTCACCACAGGCCCCGACGGCAAGCTCTATCAGCTTCCCGACCAGCAGTTTGCCAACCTCTACTGGTTCCGCGCCGACTGGTTCGCGCGCGCCGACCTCAAGGAGAAGTTCAAGGCCAAGTACGGCTACGAACTCGGTGTGCCGGTCAACTGGTCGGCCTACGAAGACATCGCCGAATTCTTCACCAACGACGTGAAGGAGATCGACGGCGTCCAGGTCTACGGGCACATGGACTACGGCAAGCGTGCGCCCGACCTCGGCTGGCGCATGACGGACGCCTGGCTGTCGATGGCCGGCACGGGAAGCGCCGGCGAGCCGAACGGCATCCCGATCGACGAGTGGGGCATCCGCATGGAGGCCGGCTCGTGCAATCCTTCGGGCGCTTCGGTGTCGCGCGGCGGCGAGGCCAACGGCCCGGCTTCGGTGTTCGCCATCGCCAAGTGGGACGAATGGCTGAGGAAGTATGCGCCTCCCGGAGCGGCGAGCTACGACTTCTACCAGTCGCTGCCCGCGCTCAGCCAGGGCAACGTCGCCCAGCAGATCTTCTAGTACACGGCGTTCCTCGCCGACATGGTCAAGCCCAAGTCGGAAGGCAACAACACGGTCGACGATCAGGGCAACCTGCTCTGGAAGATGGCGCCCTCGCCGCACGGCCCGTACTGGAAGACCGGGCAGAAGGTTGGTTACCAGGACGTCGGCTCCTGGACGATCCTGAAGTCGACGCCGCTCGACCGCGCCAAGGCCGCCTGGCTCTACTCGCAGTTCACGGTCTCCAAGACGGTGTCGCTGAAAAAGGCCCACACCGGCCTGACCATCATCCGCGACTCCGACATCCGCCACCAGTCCTTCACCGATCGCGCGCCCAAGCTCGGCGGCTTGGTCGAGTTCTACCGCTCGCCCGACCGCGTGCGCTGGTCGCCGACCGGCATCAACGTGCCGGACTATCCGAAGCTGGCGCAGATCTGGTGGCAGCAGATCGGCGACGTGAACTCCGGCGCCTTTACGCCGCAGGAAGCGATGGACCGCCTCGCCGAGGAGATGGACGTCACCATGGCCCGCATGCAGCAGGCCGACGAGGCGGCCAACGTCTACGGCGGCTGCGGCCCGCGCCTCAACGAGCCCAAGGATCCGTCCGAATGGCTCGGCAAGGAGAACGGCCCGAAGGCCAAGCTCGACAACGAGAAGGAGCCCGGCCAGACGATCGCCTACGAGGAACTCATCAAGCAGTGGACCTCGCAGTAGCGGCCGGTACGACGAACGTGTTGGAAGGCGGCCTCCGGGCCGCCTTCTGCTTTTCTCGTGTGCGGGCGGCCTTTCCGCCCGGCCCTGCCACCGCGCTTTCACCTGGCTGCCGGCATTTGCGCCGGGGATCGCTGGCGTCGACGCCGCGCCGTCCCTCTTCAAGGCTTGCGGATCGGGCCCGGC
Organism: uncultured Mesorhizobium sp.; assembly: GCA_964371125.1. GTDB lineage: Bacteria > Pseudomonadota > Alphaproteobacteria > Rhizobiales > Rhizobiaceae > DUSC01. Next base: position 15,627 of record CAYJMY010000034.1, read on the forward strand.
GGAACGACTGTCCGCCAATGCGAATCGGCGATAAATTGCCGAAGATCAGGGGAGCCGTGCCGACGTGACCGCCCATCGAGGAACCGCCACGCCGCAGGCGCGATCCGCCGCTCCCGACCGCACCGGGCACGGCAGCACCCGACCGGGCTGTTTCACGGACGGCGTCGATGCCGCGGCGGCCGGCGCGATCCTGACCGTCGATCTCGGCGCGCTCGCCGCCAACTATCGCCTGCTGAGAGACACGGTCGGCGGCGAATGCGGTGCCGTCGTCAAGGCGGACGCCTACGGCATCGGCATGGGTCCGGTGGCGACCGCGCTCCGGGCGGAAGGCTGCCGCCATTTCTTCGTCGGCCATCTTGCCGAGGGTGCCGCGCTGCGCGCGATCCTTCCCGACGCGGCGATCACCGTGCTCAACGGCATCCCGCCGGGCGCCGAACGCGAGGCCGCCGCAGCCGGGCTGATCCCGGCGCTCAACAGCCCGGACCAGATCGCCGCCTGGGGGGCGACGGCGCGCGCGCTCCACCGCCGGCTGCCCGGTGCGTTGCAGTTCGACACCGGCATGACGCGGCTCGGCCTTTCGCCGGCCGCCGCGGAAGCCATAGCGGCCGACGGCGAGGCGCTGGCGGGCGTCGACGTTCGCCTCGTGCTCAGCCACCTCGCCTGCGCCGACGAACCGCATCATCCCGCCAACGCGGCGCAAGCCGCCCTGTTCGTGCGGCTCGCCGCACTCTTTCCCGGCGTGCCCCGGTCTCTGGCCAATTCGTCCGGCATCTTCCTCGGCGCGGCGTTTCGCAGCGACATCGCCCGCGCCGGGGCCGCCCTCTACGGCATCAATCCGACCCCCGGCGACGCCAATCCGACGCGGCCCGTAGTGCGCGTCGAGGCGAAGATCATCCAGACGGCCGACTGTGCGGCCGGCGCCGGCATCGGCTACGGCCACGACTTCCACGCCGCCCGCCCGATGCGGCTGGCGACCATCTCGCTCGGTTATGCCGACGGCTGGCCGCGCCGGGCCCGCGGCGCCGCCTTCCACCGGGGCACGCGGCTCCCCTTCGTCGGTCGCGTATCGATGGACAGCATCGTCCTCGACGTCTCCGCACTATCGCCCGGCGCGCTACGCGCCGGCGACCTCGTCGAGGTGATCGGCGGCGAGCAGACGGTCGACGACGTCGCCGCGCTTGCCGACACGATCGGCTACGAGATCCTCACCGGCCTGGGCCGGCGCTTCCACCGCCGCTACGTCGGCGGCTAGTGCACTTCCTGCAAACCCTGGATCACTCTGTTTCTCCGATGATGAGGCGGTCCGCGAGGAAGGCGGCGCAGGTCGATGTGGTGCATCGGCCAAGTCCGCCTGACAAAGCGGGCGCCCATCAGCGGGAAAACTCAGTCGGTTTGCCCTCGGTAAAACCGACCAGCCAATGTTGCCGGCCGTCTTTTCCCGCTTCGAGGAAGCGGGGACGACCGGTGGGCCGGGTGAATCCGGAGGAAATCCATCGGTCTCCGGCGTCGGCCGATGCACCACATCGACCTCGCCGAAGACCTCGACCTTGCTCAGGATTCCCGCCGGCAGAGTGATCCAGGGTTTGCAGGACGTGCTCTAACGGCGGAACCCGCGCCGCGACCGCCGCGTTCTCCCCGGGTTCCAACCGAGGGAGACCCCGATGATCAAATGGATCCTGATACTCTTGATCGTGGCCGCCGTGGCGAGCCTGCTCGGCTTCAATTCGCTCGCCGGCGCAGCGGCCACCGGCGCCAGGATCCTGATCGCCATCGTGCTGATCCTGTTCCTGCTCGCCGTGCTCGGCATCTACGCCATCGCCTAGTCGGGACCGCTCCGCACTGGTAATTGGCGGGCGTTTCCGCCATATAGCGGCGAAAGAAACCGGATCGGCCGCGCAGATGCACAGGGCGCCCTTCGCCAAGATGAACGGGCTCGGCAACGAGATCATCGTGGCCGACATGCGCGGCCGCGCCGACCGGGTCGCGCCCGCCGCGGCGATCGCGCTCAACGCCGATCCGGCGACGCGCTTCGACCAGATCATGGCGATCCACGATCCGCGCACGCCGGGCACGGCGAATTACATCGAGATCCTCAACTCGGACGGCAGCCGCGCCCAGGCTTGCGGCAACGGCATGCGCTGCGTCGTCCAGGCGCTCGCCGCCGAGACCGGGATCAAGCTTTTCACCTTCGAAACGGTTGCCGGCATCCTCAATGCCGAGGAGCACGCCGACGGCTCGATCTCGGTCGATATGGGCGTGCCGCGCTTCGGCTGGCAGGACATCCCGCTCGCCGAGGAGTTCCGCGACACCCGCGCCATCGAGCTGCAGATCGGGCCGATCGACGACCCCGTCCTTCATTCGCCCTCCGTCGCCTCGATGGGCAACCCGCACGCCATCTTCTGGGTCGACGGCGACGTGTGGAGCTACGAACTCGACCGCTTCGGGCCGCTGCTCGAGAACCACCCGATCTTCCCCGAGCGCGCCAACATCACCATCGCCCAGGTCACTGCAGGCGACGCCATGACCATCCGCACCTGGGAGCGCGGCGCCGGGCTGACGCGCGCCTGCGGCTCCGCGGCCTGCGCCGCGGCGGTGTCGGGCGCGCGCACCGGCCGCACCGGACGCGAGGTGACCGTCACTGTGCCGGGCGGCCCGCTGCACATCGCCTGGCGCGCCGACGACCACGTCGTCATGACCGGCCCAGCCGAATGGGAATTCTCCGGCTCCTTCGATCCGGCCACCGGGGCGTGGCAGCGCGACCGCCAGGACGTCGCCTGATGGCGGTGGAGATCGTAACGTTCGGTTGCCGGCTCAATACCGTCGAGTCGGAGGTGATGCGCAGGGAGGCGGAATCGGCCGGGCTGGGCGGAATCGCCGACGGCGCGGTGATCTTCAACACCTGCGCGGTAACCGCCGAGGCAGTGCGGCAGGCGCGGCAGTCGATCCGCAAAACCAGGCGCGAACGGCCCGGCGCGCGCATCATCGTCACCGGCTGCGCGGCGCAGACCGAGCCGGGCGCCTTCGCCGCCATGGGCGAGGTCGACCTGGTCATCGGCAACGACGACAAGCTGAAGGCTTCGAGCTACCGCGCCCTTCCCGACTTCGGTGTCAACGACACGGAGAAGTGCCGGGTCAACGACATCATGAGCGTGCGCGAGACTGCCGCGCACATGGTCGACGCCCTCGAGGGCCGCGCCCGCGCCTTCGTCCAGGTGCAGAACGGCTGCGACCACCGCTGCACTTTCTGCATCATCCCCTACGGCCGCGGCAACTCGCGCTCGGCACCGATGGGGGCAGTGGTCGACCAGGTGAAGCGGCTGGTCGACAACAGTTATGCCGAGATCGTGCTCACCGGCGTCGACATGACCAGCTACGGCGCCGACCTGCCGGGCAGCCCGAAGCTCGGCCGGCTGGTGAAGACGATTCTGCGCCAGGTTCCGGGCGTTCGGCGTCTCAGGCTGTCGTCGATCGATTCGATCGAGGCCGATGCCGATCTCGTCGAGTCGATCGCCACAGAGAGCCGGCTGATGCCGCACCTGCATTTGTCGCTGCAGGCGGGCGACGACATGATCCTGAAGCGCATGAAACGGCGCCACCTGCGCGCCGATTCCATACGATTCTGCAACGAGATCAGGGCGCTGAGGCCCGACATGGTGTTCGGCGCGGATCTGATCGCCGGGTTTCCGACCGAGACGGACGCGATGTTCGAGAACTCGCTGGCGATCGTCGAGGAATGCGGCCTGACCCACCTTCACGTGTTCCCCTTCAGCCCGCGCCAGGGCACGCCGGCGGCGCGCATGCCGCAACTCGCCCGCCCGCTGGTCAAGGAGCGCGCCGCCCGGCTGCGCACGGCGGGCGATGCCGCCCATGCACGGCACCTCACGGCGCTGGCCGGGACCGGCCAGTCGATCCTCGTCGAGCGCTACGGCATCGGCCGCACCGAGGACTTCACGCTTGCCGCGATCGACTTCGGCGCGCCGGGCGATATCGTCGCGGCGCGAATCACCGGGCATGACGGCGCCCGCCTCACCGCCCGGCCGCGCGCCGCGGCGGCGGCCTGAGGAAGGCGACCATGGCTCTCGGTTTCATCAAGAAGGTCTTCTCGTTCGGCAAACGCGACGTCGAGCCGAAGCCGGAGGCGCCGACCCAGCCCGTGGCGGAGACACCGCAGCCCGCCGTAGCGCCCGAAGCGCCCGCCGCCGATGCCGTTGCCATTGTCGAAGTAGCGCCGGCCATCGAGCCCGCGGTGACGGTCGAGGCGACGCCTGAACCACCGACGCCGCCTGCGCTCGAACCGGTCGCGCAAAAGTTTGAACCAGCACCGGCAAGGGTCGAAGAGACGGCGACGAACGTATCGGACGAGGCCGGGCCGCCTCTGGTCGAATCGCCGGTTTCACCATATGAGTTGCCGGCTAAACGGTCGGAGAAGGCGCCTTCGCAGACGCCCCTGGCGGCAGAGGAAGCCCGCGCCGCCCTGCCCGAGGCCGAGATCGCCGCACCGATCCGTCAGCCGCCGGCCGTCGAGTCCGATCCGCTGATGGCCGAACGGGCCCCCGAGCCGGCTTCCGTTCCGCCGCCGCCGACGCCCGCCGGGGCCAGAGTCACGGTGGCGAAGACCGTCGAGACGAAGGCCGCATTGGCCGAGCCCGCCGCCGCCGAGCCGCGGCAGTCCTGGCTGCAGCGCCTGCGCGGCGGCCTGGCGCGCTCCTCGCGCGAACTGACCGGCAACATCGCCGGCGTCTTCACCAAACGCAAGCTCGACGAGGACACGCTCCAGGACCTCGAGGACGTACTACTGCGCGCCGACCTCGGCATGGAGACGGCGATCCGCATCACCGGGGCGCTCGCTGCGGGGCGGCACGGCCGCAACGTCTCCGACGAGGAGGTTCGGGCGATCATGGCGCAGGAGATCGAGAAGGTGCTGACGCCGGTCGCCGGCGCGCTCGAGCTCGACCTGTCACACAGGCCGCACGTCATCCTCGTCGTCGGAGTGAACGGCACCGGCAAGACGACGACGATCGGCAAGCTCGCCGCCAAGCTCGTCGCGGGCGGCCTGAAGGTGACGCTCGCCGCCGGCGATACGTTCCGCGCCGCGGCCATCGAGCAGTTGAAGATCTGGGGCGAACGAACCGGCTCGCCCGTCGTCGCCTCGAAGATCGGCGCCGACGCCGCCGGCCTCGCACACGACGCCTACACGACGGCGCGCGCTGCCGGGTCGGACGTGCTTATCATCGACACGGCGGGCCGGTTGCAGAACAAGACGGAGCTGATGGCCGAACTTGAGAAGATCGTTCGCGTGCTCGGCAGGCTCGACCCCGACGCGCCGCACACGGTGCTGCAGACAGTCGACGCCACCACCGGCCAGAATGCGTTGAACCAGGTCGAGATCTTCCGCAACGTCGCCGGCGTCAACGGTCTCGTCATGACCAAACTCGACGGCACCGCGCGCGGAGGCATCCTGGTCGCCATCGCCGCCAAGCACCGGCTTCCCGTATACTTCATCGGCGTCGGCGAGCAGGTCGACGACCTAGAACCCTTCTCGGCGCGCGATTTCGCCCGGGCAATTGCGGGAGTGGCCTGAACGATGGGCGAACCGGTCTTCGAACGCGATCCGTCCGATCCCAAGCGCAAGGACGTCAACCCGCTGCTCAAGCTGGCGCTCGAGCTAGGCCCCCTGCTCGTGTTCTTCTTCGCCAACACGCGCGGCGAATGGCTGATCGAGATACTGCCGGCGCTCGGCGCGCTCGGCGGGCCGATCTTCGTCGCGACCGCGCTGTTTATGATCGCGACGGCCGTTGCGCTGACGGTGTCCTGGGTCCTCACCCGAACGCTGCCGATCATGCCGCTGGTGTCGGGCGTCGTCGTCTTCGTCTTCGGCGCGCTGACGCTCTACCTGCAGGACGACATCTTCATCAAGATGAAGCCGACCATCGTCAACACCCTGTTCGGCGCGGTCCTGCTCGGCGGCCTCTTCTTCGGCAAGGCACTGCTCGGCTACGTCTTCGACAGCGCCTTCCACCTCGATCCGCAGGGCTGGCGGACGCTGACGCTGCGCTGGGGCCTGTTCTTCCTGCTCCTCGCCGTGCTCAACGAAGTGGTGTGGCGAAACTTCTCCACCGACACCTGGGTCGCCTTCAAGGTCTGGGGGATCATGCCGATCACCCTGATCTTCACCTTCAGCCAGATGCCACTGATCATGCGACACTCGCTGGACGAGAGCCGGCCGAAATAAGCCCGAAGATTCGGCCTTCCGCGGACGCGGGTCAGGCGAGGCGGCGCGCCGCGACGCCGGTGCGCCCGCCGATGAGGCGCCGGGCCGCCAAAGCGTCCTGCGGGCGTCCGAATAGATAGCCCTGGCCGCCGTCGCAGCCATGGCCACGCAGCCAGTCGCGCTGCGCTTCCGTCTCGATGCCTTCAGCCACCGTCTCCAGGCCGAGGTCGCGGGCGAGCGACAGCACCGCCGCGACGATCGCCGCCGCGCCCTTGTCGCGGTCGAGGTCGGCGATGAACGACTGGTCGATCTTGATGCGGTCGAGCGGCATCAGCCGTAGGTGGTTGAGCGACGAGTAGCCGGTGCCGAAATCGTCCAGGGAGATCTCGATGCCGAACTGCTTCAGCGTCGTCAGCGTCTCGCGCGACAGGCGCTCGTCGGCAAGCAGCGCCGTCTCAGTGACCTCGAGCTTCAGCCTGCCCGGCGACATTTCGAAACGTCCGAGGATGCGGATCACATCGAGCGCGAAGCCGGACTTGCGCAGCTGGACGGGCGACAGGTTGACGGAGACGCAGATGCCGGGCGGCCAGCCCGCCGCCTCGCGGCAAGCCTCGGTCAGCACCCATTCGCCGAGCATGCCGATGATGCCGGTCTCCTCGGCGAGCGGGATGAACTCGCCCGGCGAGATCATGCCGCGTCGCGGATGTGTCCAGCGCAGCAGCGCCTCGAAGCCCGTCAGAGCGCCGGTGCCGAGCGACACCAGCGGCTGGTAGACGAGATGAAACTGGTTTTCCGCGATGGCGTGGCGAAGGTCCTCGGTAAGATCGCGACGCGCCTGCAGGAAGGTCTCCATCTCCGGTGCGAACAGGCGGAATGAATGCCGGCCCGCCTTCTTCGCCGCCTGGAGAGCGAGGTCGGCTCGGCTCCCAAGCCGCTGCAGATCGTCGCCGTCGCAGCGCGATCGCGCGATGCCGATGCTGACGCCGGCCGAAATCGGCCCTTGTTCGAGGACGAACGGAGGCGCGAAAGCGGTCAGCAGCCTGTCGGCGAGGCGTTCGCCGTCGGGATCGATGTCGGAGGCGGGCAGGACGACGCCGAACTCGTCGCTGCCGAGACGGGCAAGGAAGGCGCAGGGCGGTAGCGCGGCCTCGAGGCGCCGCGCCGCTTCCTCGAGCAGCCGGTCGCCGGCTTGATGGCCGAAGGAATCGTTGATGCCCTTGAAGTCGTCGATGTCCAGATAGAACAGGTTGACGGACCGGCCGGCTCCGAGGTCGACCTCGACCCGCTCGTGGAAACGCGCCCGGTTCGGCAGGCCGGTCAGCGTGTCGTTGTAAGCGAGTCGCTCTATGCGGTCCTGGGTCTCGGCATGCTCGATCGCGATCGCGCAGAGGTGGACGGCAGTGGCCACGACGAGCCGCTCCGCATCGCTGGGGCCGCGCGGTGTGCGATAGTAGAAGGCGAAGGTGCCCGCCACCCGGCCGGCCCGCGAGCGGATCGGGCTCGACCAGCAAGCGCGCAGTCCGTAGGCGAGCGCAAGCGCCCTGTACGGCGCCCAGAGCGGATCGGTGGCGATGTCGGTGACCTCGACCGGCTCGCCGCGATAGGCCGCCGTGCCGCACGACCCGGCGCATGGTCCGATCGCCAGGCCTTCGAGCGCGGCCGAATAGTCGGCGGGCAGGCTCGGCGCCGCCAGCGGATGGACGAGGCCGTTCGGATCGATCGTAAGGATGCTGCACATCGCGTGGGGCGCGAGCTGTTCGGCGTGGCGGCAGACCCGTTCGGCGACCGCGAGCAGCGATTCGCCGGTCGCCACCGCTTCGAGCGCCTCGCTGCGCAGCCTGTTCAGTCCCTCGAGGATGGCTCCGTCGACCATGGAATCTCTCAAACGTAATCGAGCCTAGCCGAAACCGGTAAACTGTCCGTCAAACTTCAGGTGGAATTGCCGATCAACCGGTCGCGGGCAAATTGCGGCGCTGATGCCGTTTCCTCAGGCCGCTTCTCCGAAGTAACGTCGGCAAGATACGAAGACGGAAGGGGATGTCATGGACTTCATCACGACACGCGAACAACTGCGATCGATCTACAAGGCGCCGGGAGCAGCCGCGGTACGCAAGGAACTGCGCCGGCTCGACGGCCACTGCCGCAACTTCATCGAGCGCAGCCCCTTCGTCCTCATCGGCTCGTCCGATGGGGAAGGCAATGCCGACGTCACGCCCAAGGGCGACCGGCCGGGATTCGCCCTAGCAATCGACGACACCACCATCGTCATCCCCGACCGGCCGGGAAACAACCGGCTCGACACGCTGGAGAACATCCTCGTCAATCCGGCGGTGGGCCTGTTGTTCCTTGTCCCCGGCATGAACGAGACGCTGCGCGTCAACGGCCTAGCACGCCTGACCGACGATCGCGATCTGTGCGCACGCCTGTCCGTCGATGGGAAGAAGCCGCAATGCGCGATCGTCGTCTCCGTGCGCGCGACCTATCTGCACTGCGCAAAGGCCTTCTTACGTTCCGGCTTGTGGGAACCGTCGACCTGGATCGACCGCTCGACGCTGCCGACTCTCGGGCAGATGCTGAAGGACCAGCTCGAACTGCCCGAAGCAGCCGAGAAGACCGACGAGTGGCTGGAGACGAGCTATCGCAAGTCGATGTGGTAGCCTCTCAGGCAGCGCTGACATATGCGCGGAGCGCAATGCTGCAATGCAGCATGACGCGTTGCAATGCATGCTGCCAACGGCGACCTTTGCCGTGGGAGGAGCAACCACCGTCAGGGGATTGCCATGGCCCTCACCGAAATCGTCCGCCGCGCCCGCAGGAGCCTCGCCCGGCGCAACGACTACAATCATCTCTTCCGCGAGATCGAGAACTTCTCGGATCGCGAACTGTGCGAGATGGGAACCACCCGCCGCGAGATCCGCCGCGAGGCGTGGCGCGCCGTCTACGGCTGAGCCGGCAGAAGCGAGACGGTCAGGCGGCCGTGGCCGTCGGCGAACCGCTGCGTTTGATCAGGTAGACGACGATGGCCGCAGTTATGTAGGCGATCAGTCCGTAGATCGCGGGCGGTATCGCCATCTCGGAATTGTTGAGCAGCGTCGGGCTCATGGCGATGGCGATGACGAGCGTGGAGTTGTGGATACCCACCTCCATGCAGATCGCGATGGCCTGCCGCCGCTCGAGCCGCATCAGGCGCGGAACGCCGTAGCCGATCGCCAGGCTGACGAGGTTGAAGGCGAGCGTCGCAACGCCGATCACCGGACCCCAGGTCAACAGCGTGTTCCATTCCTGGATCAGGGCGATGACGACGATGCCGGCGAGGAACAGCGACGACAGGATCTTGACCGGGCGATCCAGCGTGACCGCCAACGCCGAATATTTATGGCGCACGAACATGCCGATCGCCACCGGGATCAGCACCAGAGCGAAGACCTGCAGCACCTTGTCGATCTGCAACGGGATGACTTTGCCCTCGCCGTAGAAGAACAGCAGCGAGTAGTTGACGATGATCGGCAGCGTCACCAGCGCCAGCACCGTGTTGATCGTGGTCAGCGTGATGTTGAGCGCGACGTCGCCACCGGCGAGGTGGCTGTAGAGATTGGCCGAGGATCCGCCCGGGCTTGCCGCCAGCAGCATCATTCCGACCGCGATCGCCGCCGGCAGGGCCGACGCGTAGACGATGCCGAAGCAGATGATCGGAAGGATCACCGCCTGGCAGACCAGCGCCACCAGGACAGGTTTCGGGCGCGAAATGACCCTCCGGAAATCCTCGACCGTCAGGGACAGTCCAAGACCCAGCATGATGACGACGAGCGCCATCGGTAAAAGAATACTGAACGCCACGCTCGATTGCATACCGAAAGCGCCCCTCAATCGGATAGAATCTGCAACTGTAAGTTAGCCGATGCGGGAGCGGCAAAGAAGCACCTTCGGAGGCGCCGTTTCCTGGACCAGGATGAAGGGCTGTTCTGGCCTAACCGGACGCGCCTGCCGCCAGTTCCCGTTCGATGACCGGCATCAATTCCGTGCGCACCGAGTCTTCGGTCAGCGGGCCGACATGCTTGAACAGGATCGTCCCGTCCCTGCCGATGACGAACGTCTCCGGCACGCCGTAGACACCCCATTCGATCGCCGCACGGCCGGCGGGATCGACGCCGACGGCGCCGAACGGATTGCCCAGTTCGCCGAGGAAGCGGCGGGCGTCCTCGGGCTGGTCCTTGTAGTTCAGACCCGACAGGGCGAACCGCGTGTCACCGGCAAGCGCGAGCAGGAGCGGGTGTTCCTCGCGGCACGGCGCGCACCACGACGCAAAGATGTTGACCACGGTGACCTTGCCGGCGAAGGCCGCCGAATCGAGGCCGGGCACTCCGAGGCCGTCCAGCTCGTCCAGGACGGTCTTCGGCGCCGGCTGGCCGATCAGCGCCGACGGCACCACCGATCCGTCGCGCCCGGACAGAAGCTGCAACAGGAACACGCCCGCCAGAAGCGCGAAGACGACAAGGGGAAGCAGGACGACCAGCCGCCGCGGTCGCTGCGCGGATCGGGCGGATTCGCTCATGCCGCGGTGCCGGGCCGCTGGTCGGATCGCCGGCGGATGCCTTCCGCCTCCAGTTCGGCAAGTTCGCGCCGCCTCCCGGCCTGGTCGACGAGGATCCAGGAGATAAGCGCGCCGATGACCGCAACGGTGGCGATGTAGGCTGCCGCGACGTAGAAGGCGTGTTCGCTCACCGGCTGCCTCCTTCGACCCGCCGGGCGGCGACGCGGCGCATCGCGGCGACTCGGCGGCGCCAGATCTCCGTGCGCATGGCGTTGAGATGCAGCGCGAAGAAAAGGATGGTGAAGCCGAGCGCCATCACCATCAGCGGCCACAGAAGGCTCGGATGGATGGTCGGGCCGTCGAGGCGGAAGACCGAGGCGGGCTGGTGCAACGTTGCCCACCAGTCGACGGAGAACTTGATGATCGGGATATTGAGGAAGCCGATCAGCACGATCACCGCTGCGGCGCGCGCCGAGCGCGCCGGATCATCAAGGGCGCGTGTCAGCGCGATGATGCCGAGATAGAGCAGGAACAACACGAAGACCGACGTCAGCCGCCCGTCCCAGACCCACCACGTGCCCCACATCGGCTTGCCCCAGACGGAGCCGGTGAGCAGGGCGAGCGCGGTGAAGGTGGCGCCGATCGGCGCGGCTGCCTTCACCGAGACGTCGGCGAGCGGATGGCGCCAGACCAGGGTGCCGAGTGCCGAGACGGCCATCACCGAGTAGCACATCATCGACAGCCAGGCGAACGGCACGTGGATGTACATGATCCGCACCGTGATGCCCTGCTGGTAGTCTTCCGGCGCCGAGAACGAGAGGTAGAGCCCCACCGCCAGCACGACGGCGGCCGCGCCGTAGAGCCATGGCAGCAGCCTGCCGGCCAGGGCCATGAAGCGTGTCGGGTTGGCCAGATCGGTCCACCGTCCCGGCTGAAGGGTCGCGTCGCTCATGGGTCTTTCCATAGTCCGGTCGCGATCGGTCCGCAATTGACGCCGATCAAACCGGCGTGATCATTCAATCGGCCGCGTAGCGCAGCGCCACCGCCGCAGCGAGCGGGCCGATCACCGCCATGAACAGCGTCAGCGCGGCGAGAATGAGGAGCGGCGGCAGGAACGGGTCCGGCTCGTTGACCGCGGCATAGCTTGCCGACACGCCGAAGATCAGCACCGGGATGGCGATCGGCAGGACGAGCACGGACACGAGCAGCCCGCCGCGCGGCAGCGCCACCGCTACCGACGCGCCCGCGGCGCCGACGAAAGCGATCGCCGGCGTGCCGACGAGCAGCGTCAGCGTAGCCGCGCCGATGGCGATCGCGTCCATGTTCATCAGGAGGCCGAAGACCGGCGCGGCCACGACCAGCGGCAGCAGCGCGACCAGCCAGTGGGCGACACATTTGACGAACACCGTCGCCACCAGCATGTGCGTGTCGCGGGCGATGATCATCAGGTCGAGGGAGCCGTCTTCGCGGTCGGCCTGGAACAGCCTGTCGAGGCCGAGAAGGCCGGCGAGCAGCGCCCCGATCCACAGCACCGCCGGCCCGAGCCGGGCGAGCAGGTTGATGTCGGGACCGACCGCGAACGGGATCGCCGACACCACGGCGAGGAAGAACAGGACGCCGGTCAGCGCGCCGCCTCCGGCGCGGATGCCGAGTCGGATTTCGCGAACCAGCAGAGCCAGCATCACATGTCTCCCGCCGGCAGCATCGGCCGGGCATCGTCGGTGTCGCCGTGGTGGCCGCCATGGCCATGCCGTCCGCTCATCTCCAGCACCTTCGCCCCGCCAAGGCCAAGCGGCAGGTGCGTGGCGGCGACGATCATCCCGCCATGGGCGAGGTGCTCCTCCATCAGTTCGCCAAACCGCGCTTCCGAGGCGCGGTCGAGACCCGCCGTCGGCTCGTCGAGGAGCCAGAGCGGGCGGTGGCTGACGAGCAGCTTGGCGATCGAGGCCCGCCGCTTCTGCCCGGTCGACAGGTAGCCGAACGGCAGGTGGCCGATACCCGACAGGCCGACCCTGTCGAGTGCCTCGGCGACGGAAGCCCGGCGCGATCCGTGGAAGTCTTGCCAGAAGCCGAGATTCTCGCCGACGGAAAGCGCGGGCTTCATGGCGTTGTGGTGGCCGAGATAGTGGATCGAGCCGGCGAGCGTCGACCAGTCCTCGCCGCCGCCTTCCCAGGAGACGCGGCCGCTCGCCGACGGCAGCAGGCCGGCGAGCACGCGCAGCAGCGTCGACTTGCCGGCACCGTTGGGGCCCGTGATGACAAGGCTGCCATGCGGCACGAGTAGGAACGAGATGCCGGAGAAAATCGGCTCGCCGCCGCGTTCGCCCGCCAGATCCACCACGGCCAGTTGCATCGCGCCCCACATCGAAAGTCTAATCGCCGCCTCTTTGCAGCGCAGCATTTATGCCAATTCACCGGCTAGAACTATTCTAGGAATTTCTCTATATGCCACACAACCGTGCCAGCGGTCGGCACGGGAACGAACTTGCGCCGGACCAGCGCACCCCTTCGCCAGATGGTGGTGCCGCTCGGGAGCGGAAAGCGGAAATGGCCGTACCCGCACCTTTGCGCGTGATTCGAGCATGCCACAGGAGTCCGTTCCCGCTCAGGCTGAACAGACCAGGATGGGATCGCTCGTGTCAAAATCAATCGACAGCTTCAACGCACGCCGGACGCTCAATGTCGGCGACGCGGAATACGTCTACTTCGACCTGAAGGAGGCCGAGAAGAACGGCCTCGAAGGCGTCACGCGCCTCCCCTACTCGATGAAGGTTCTCCTCGAGAACCTGCTGCGTAACGAGGACGGCCGCTCCGTGACCAAGGACTCGATCAAGGCCGTCGCCGAATGGCTGACCGACAGGGGCACTGCCGGTTGCGAGATCGCCTATCGGCCGGCGCGCGTGCTGATGCAGGACTTTACCGGCGTTCCGGCGGTCGTCGACCTCGCCGCCATGCGCGACGGCATCGCAGCGTTGGGCGGCGATCCCGAGAAGATCAACCCGCTGGTGCCGGTCGACCTCGTCATCGACCATTCCGTCATCGTCGACGAGTTCGGCACGCCGATGTCGTTCGCTCGCAACGTCGAACTCGAATACGAGCGCAACGAGGAGCGCTACAAATTCCTGAAGTGGGGCCAGCAGGCGTTCCGCAACTTCCGCGTCGTGCCGCCAGGCACGGGCATCTGCCACCAGGTCAACCTCGAATATCTCGGCCAGGTCGTCTGGACCAATTCCGACGACGGTGAGACCGTCGCCTATCCGGACACCTGCGTCGGCACCGATTCGCACACCACCATGATCAACGGCCTCGGCGTACTCGGTTGGGGCGTCGGCGGCATCGAGGCGGAGGCGGCCATGCTCGGCCAGCCGGTGTCGATGCTGCTGCCCGAGGTGATCGGCTTCAAGCTGACCGGCAGGCTGAAGGAAGGCATCACCGCCACCGACCTCGTTCTTACCGTCACCCAGATGCTGCGCAAGAAGGGCGTGGTCGGCAAGTTCGTCGAGTTCTTCGGACCCGGCCTCTCCAACATGACGCTCGCCGACCGCGCCACGATCGGCAACATGGCGCCGGAATACGGCGCGACCTGCGGCTTCTTCCCGGTCGATTCCGAGACGATCCGCTATCTGACCATGTCGGGACGTTCCGAGCAGCGCATCGCCCTGGTCGAGGCCTACAGCAAGGCACAGGGCATGTGGCGTGACGCGTCTTCGCCCGATCCGGTGTTCACCGACACGCTCGAACTCGACCTCGGCTCCGTGGTTGCGTCCATGGCCGGGCCGAAGCGCCCCGAGGGTCGCGTTCCGCTCGAGGGCATCGCCGCCGGTTTCGCCAAGGCGATGGAGACGGAATACAAGAAGGCCGCGGAAGCCGGCCGGCGCTATGCGGTCGAGGGCACGGGGCACGATCTCGGCCACGGCGACGTTGTCATCGAGGCGATCACGTCGTGCACCAACACCTCGAACCCGAGCGTGCTGATCGGCGCGGGACTGCTCGCCCGCAACGCCAACAAGCTCGGCCTGAAGCAGAAGCCCTGGGTGAAGACGTCGCTGGCGCCCGGTAGCCAGGTCGTCGCGGAGTATCTCGCGAAAGCCGGCCTACAGAAAGAGCTCGACCAGATCGGCTTCAATCTGGTCGGCTTCGGCTGCACGACCTGCATCGGCAACTCAGGCCCGCTCCCGGCGCCGATCTCCAGGACCATCAACGACAAGGGCCTGATCGCGGCCGCCGTGCTTTCCGGCAACCGCAACTTCGAAGGCCGCGTCTCGCCGGACGTCCAGGCCAACTATCTCGCTTCGCCGCCGCTCGTCGTCGCCTATGCGCTGGCCGGAACCGTAACCAAGGACCTGACCACGGAGCCGATCGGCGAGGATCGCGACGGCAAGCCGGTCTACCTGCGCGACATCTGGCCGACCAACCACGAGATCGAGCAGTTCATCGCCGAAAACGTCACCCGCGAGCTCTTCGCCCGCAAATACGCCGACGTGTTCAAGGGCGATGAGAACTGGCAGAAGGTGCAGGCGCCGGCCGGCCAGACCTATGCCTGGGACGACCAGTCGACCTATGTGCAGAACCCGCCCTATTTCGTCGGTATGGGCGCCAGGCCGGACGCCGTGGCCGGTATCAGCGGGGCGCGCATCCTCGGCCTGTTCGGCGACAAGATCACGACCGACCACATCTCCCCGGCCGGTTCCATCAAGGCCGCATCGCCCGCCGGCAAGTACCTCATGGATCACGGCGTCGGCGTCGCCGACTTCAACCAGTACGGTACGCGGCGCGGCAACCATGAGGTGATGATGCGCGGCACCTTCGCCAACATCCGCATCCGCAACCACATGCTGGGCG
>CAYJMY010000035.1:0-23993 GCA_964371125.1 uncultured Mesorhizobium sp.
GGTTTAGCTGTACTGTAGTCAATAGCCCCTCAGTATAGGCGCTACCGCTTGCCACGGCATCCCGGTATTAGCGGTTTGCGGTTTCAGACAACATCGTAACGAGATAGTCGGCATCCACGACGTAGATGAATTCCACGCCACCTCTAACGATGATCCCGTCGAGGACCGTCCGATGGTAGCCAACCTCGCCGACCAAAGAGAACACAGCACCGCCGCTGTAGCCGTCCATCTCGGTCCTGCTACTCGTGTTCAGGTAGCGTAGGAAGTGCCGGCTGTGCGTACGAAAAGTCGTGTCCAACTGGCACGATCCGATCGATCGCCGGATGTTGATGGGCGCCTGCGCCTCAGTCCCGAACGTCTCCGTATATGGCCCCATTACAATATCGAGTGTCGGATTGCCAACATAGAATGACGCCCGACGATCCTCTTCGGAAAGCGGTTCGACCGGGAAAAAATATGGAAGGTCTTCCGCCATCCCAGCCCAGTTGTCGCCGACTTTAAAAGCCAGAAGGTCATGTGACTCTTCGTTCGGTTGATCTATCTCATAAACGCATCGTCCGATTGGGATGTTCGAAAGCAGACTTCCGCCCCGCGCAATTCGTACGCTTTCGACGATTGCCTTTGACGGTCTCTCTCCGCTTCTGATTCCTAGCTGATGCCGTGTCGCGACGACGAAGTTTTTTCCACCGAACCGCAAGAGGGTTGAAGTACCGCTGCGACCTAGCTGCAAGCCGGGCACGTCCGCCTCTAGGAAAACACTACGGCAAGTCCGCGTGATCGTTTCATCGAACTGCGGAGGCTTCACATAGAACCGGCCGACCTTGATCGCATTCGCCGCCGGAAGATCGCTAATCAACATCGCCGTACCCTCCTCTTTGTCGAATATAGCTACCGGCGCCGTTGGTGCGTAGAGGCCCTACGCCGATAGCTTTCGTCTGATGGGGGCTATGGACTGCATGCGCGCCGAAAAGCGACGTGGAAAGAGGGAATTGCCCACACTTGCGCCCTCAGGCGTCCTTCGAGTGGCGCGCCATGGCCGGCCCGGCACCCGACACCTGCTGCGGCGAAGGATGCGCCGGATCGACACCGTCGGAATGGCGCGTCTTCTCGTTCACGTCGTCGACGGGTTCGCTGTTGCCGAAGTCGGCGGGCGGCCGGTTTCCGGCGGCTTCCCGGGAAAATTCGTCCATCGTGTCGGCGTCGGCCTTGGCCGGCAGGATTCGTGCACCGGTTTCGCGGTTGTTTTCGGGGTCCATGACTGTTTCTCCTCGTGGACACGAGGAACAACTTCGCGCCCGGATGGTTCCGCAAAGCGAGAAGCACGCACGGCGATCGCAGGTCACTCGCGCCCCTCGGGCGCAGGTCCGCGGGCGCCAGCAGCGGCCCGCGGTCGCGCCGGGGCCGGCCGGTCAGCGGCGATAAAACGAACGCGTCAGGACTGCTTGATCAGCCGCAGCAGCACGAGGAGGATCACCGCGCCGATGGTGGAATGGATGATCGCAGCGAACACGCCAGAGCCGATGCTGAAGCCGAGCGTCGGGAACAGCCAGCCGGCGATCAGCGCGCCGACGATGCCGACCACAATGTTGCCGACGAGGCCGAAACCATAACCCTTGACGAGCAGGCCGGCCAGCCAGCCGGCGACAGCGCCGACGATCAGGAAAACGACAAGACTTTCGATACCCATGGAACTTCTCCGTTCTCGACGTCCGCCCCGGCAGACTGGCACGGCGAGGACGGTCTGTCCATGCAGCCGCGGGCGACTTCAGGCCGCCTTCTTCTTCGCCAGGCGCGCCTTGATCGACGCGACGTCGGCGCGCGGCGTCGCCGCGAACAGCGTCCGGGTATAGTCGTGCTTCGGATCCGAGAACACGGCGTCGCGCGTGCCGTATTCCACCGCCTCGCCGAAATACATCACCATCACCTCGTCGGCGATGTAGCGGACGACGGAGAGATCGTGGCTGATGAAGACGTAGGTCAGCTTGAATTCGTCCTGCAGATCCGCGAGCAGGTTGAGCACCTGGGCCTGTACCGACAGGTCGAGAGCCGACACCGGCTCGTCGAGGACGAGCAGGCTCGGATTGAGCATCAGCGCCCGGGCAATGGCGATGCGCTGGCGCTGGCCGCCCGAGAACATGTGCGGGTAGCGGTTGAAGTGCTTCTCCTCGAGCCCGACCTTCTTCAGCATGCGCATGGCGAGGTCGCGCCGCTCCTCGGCGCTCTTGTCCGTGTTGATCAACAACGGCTCGCCGAGCACGTCACCGATCTTCTGGCGCGGGTTGAGCGAGCCGTAGGGATTCTGGAAGACGATCTGCACCTTGCGGCGCATCTCCGGGGTCAGCCGCTCGCGGGCGACGTCGACCGTGTGGCCGTCGATCAGCAGTTCGCCGGAGGTCGGCGCATCGATCATGGTGATGATGCGGGCGAGGGTCGACTTGCCGCAGCCGCTTTCGCCGACGATCGCCAGCGTGCGGCCCTGCTCGACCGAGAAGCTGACGCCCTTCACCGCATGCACGGTGCGCGGCGTGCCGAACATGCCGCCGCGCACGTGGTAGTCGCGCACGATGTTCCGGGCTTCGAGGACGGGTCCGCTCATCGTGCAGCCTCCGCGATGCGGGCTTCGTCGTCGAAATAGTCGGCGATGGTCGGCAGGCGGTCGCCGGTGGCGTTGTCGGGCAGCGCCGAAAGCAGCGCGCGCGTATAGGAACTCTTCGGCGACTCGAAAAGCGACAGCACGTCGGCCTCCTCCATCTTGCGGCCCTTGTACTGGACGACCACGCGGTCGGCGGTTTCGGCGACGACACCCATGTTGTGGGTGATCATGATCAGACCCATGCCGTGCTCGGCCTGGAGGCGCATCAACAGGTCGAGGATCTGCTTCTGGATGGTGACGTCGAGCGCCGTGGTCGGCTCGTCGGCGATGAGCAGCTTCGGATTGCAGGCGATCGCGATGGCGATCATGACGCGCTGGCACTGGCCGCCCGACATCTGGTGCGGATAGGAGCCGAGCCGCTCGGCGGGCTCGGGAATGCCGACCGCGGTCATCAGTTCGATGGCGCGGGCGCGGCGCTGGGCGCGGTCCATCTTCATGTGGACGCGCAGCACCTCCTCGATCTGGAAACCGACGGTGAAGCATGGATTCAGGCTCGCCATCGGCTCCTGGAAGATCATCGCCATGTCCTTGCCGACGATGCGCCGGCGCTCGGCAACGTCGAGCGAGAGCAGGTCGCGGCCGTCGAAGGCGAGTTTGTCGGCCGTCACCTTCGCCGTCCAGGGCAGCAGGCCCATCACCGCCAGCATCGCCACCGACTTGCCCGATCCCGATTCGCCAACGATCGCCAGCACCTCGCGCTCGCTCACCGACAGCGACACGCCGTCGACGGCGCGGAACGGGCCGGACGCCGTCTCGAACTCGACGACGAGGTTCTCGATTTCAAGAAGCGGCATCTCAGGACCTCTTCAGCTTCGGGTCGAGCGCGTCGCGCAGGCCGTCGCCCATCAGGTTGATGGCGAGCACGGTGATCAGGATGGCGAGGCCTGGGAAGGTGACCACCCACCAGGCGCGCAGGATGAACTCGCGCGCTTCCGCCAGCATCGTGCCCCATTCCGGCGTCGGCGGCTGCGCGCCCATGCCGAGGAAGCCGAGCGCGGCGGCGTCGAGGATGGCGTTGGAGAAGGACAACGTCGCCTGCACGATCAGCGGCGCCAGGCAGTTGGGCAGGATCGTGCGGAACATCAGGCGCAACGAGGACGCGCCGGCGACCTGCGCGGCGGTGACGTATTCGCGGCCCTTCTCGGCCATCACCGCGGCACGCGTCAACCGCACGAAATGCGGCTGCAGGACGAGTGCGATGGCGATCATGGCGTTCATCAGGCCGGGGCCGAGCACGGCGACCAGCACCAGCGCCAGCAGCAGCGACGGGAAGGCGAGGATGATGTCCATGACACGCATGATCACGGTGTCGACCCAGCCGCGGAAGAAGCCGGCGACGACGCCGACGGCAATGCCGCCGACCAGCGCCAGCGTGGTGACGATGACGCCGATGAACAGCGAGAAGCGCGCGCCGTAGAGCAGGCGGGTGAGGATGTCGCGACCGACGGCGTCGGTGCCGAGCAGGTAGGCGGCGCGGCCGCCCTCCTCCCAGAACGGCGGGACGAGCACGGCGTCGCGATACTGCGCGTTCGGCGCATGCGGCGCGATCAGCGGCGCCAGCACCGCGACGACGACGAGGACGGCGAAGACGACGAGGCCGATGACCGCGCCACGGTTCTCGGAAAAGTAATACCAGAACTCCGCCAGGCGGCGGGCGCTGGACGGATCCTGGATTGGGGCCTCCACGGCCGTGGTGTCTGCCATGACCGTCTCCTCAGTGGCGGATGCGCGGGTTGATAAGGCCGTAGAGCAAGTCGACGGCGAGGTTCACGAGCATGATGATGCCGGCGATGATGAGCAGCCCGCCCTGGATGACCGGATAGTCGCGGCGGAACACCGAATCGACCATCCACTTGCCGATTCCCGGCCAGGAGAAGATCGTTTCGGTGAGGATGGCGCCGGCCATCAGCACGCCGACCTGGAGCCCGATCGTCGTGATCACCGGGATCATGGCGTTGCGCAGCGCATGAACGCCGACAACGCGGAACGGCGACAGGCCCTTGGCGCGGGCAGTCCGCACATAGTCCTCGCCGAGCACTTCGAGCATGGCCGACCGCGTCTGGCGGGCGATCACCGCGAGCGGGATGGTGCCGAGCACGATCGTCGGCAGGATCAGGTGGCTGGCCGCCGATTTGAAGGCGCCCGCCTGACCCGAAAGCAGCGAATCGACGAGCATGAAGCCGGTGACCGGGGGGAAGAAGAACATCAGCGATATGCGGCCGGATACCGGCGTCCATTGCAGCATGCCGGAAAAGAGGATGATCAGGAGCAGGCCCCACCAGAAGATCGGCATCGAGTAGCCGATGAGCGCCGTGCCCATGATGGTCTGGTCGAAGAATGAGCCGCGCTTGATCGCGGCGAAGATGCCCGCGGGTATGCCGAGGACCACGGCGAAGATGATGGCGCACAGCGACAGCTCGAGCGTCGCCGGGAACAGGGTGAAGAACTGGTCGAGGATCGACTGCTTGGTCACCACCGAGGTGCCGAAGTCGCCGCGCAGCACGCCCCACAGGTAGTCGAGGTACTGGATGACGATCGGGCGGTCGTAGCCGAGCTCGTGGGATATCTGCTGGTAGCGCTCCTCCGACATGACCCGCTCGCCGGACATCAGCATGACGGGGTCGCCGGGAAGCAGGCGGATGAAGGAAAAGGCGATGATCGAGACCCCGATGAAGGTCGGGATCAGGACGGCGAGCCGTCCCAGGAGAAAGCGGAGCATGTCGAGCCTTTCGACGGGGGATGCGTAGCCGCGATATGCAACGGGGGGCGCCCGACCGTCGGGCGCCCCCCTTGCAGATGGTCGGCGCCCGTTACTCGGCGATGTCGACGCCGCTGAACGAATGATGGCCGAGCGGGCTCATGACGTAGCCCGAGACCTTGGCCGACATCGGCATCACGACGAGGCTGTGGTCGAGCGTGATCCACGGCGCCTCGCGCTTGAAGACGACCTGCGCGTCCTCGTAGAGCTTGGTGCGCTCGCCCTGATCGACGGTCACCTTGGCGGCGTTGACGATCTTGTCGAACTCCTCGTTGCACCACTGGGCGCGGTTGTTGCCGCCGACGGCGGCGCAGCCGAGCAGGGTGTGCAGGAAGTTGTCCGGATCGCCGTTGTCGCCGGTCCAGCCGAGCATGACGGCGCCGTCGCGGTCCTCGGCCTTCGACAGCTTCAGGTACTCGGCCCACTCGTAGGAGACGATCTCGACGTTGACGCCGACCGCGGCGAAGTCCGACTGGATCAGCTCGGCGGCGCGGCGTGCGTTGAGCATGTAGGGACGCGCGACCGGCATCGCCCAGATCTTCATCGACAGGTCCTTGACGCCAGCCGCCTCGAGCGCGGCCTTGGCCGCGGCCGGGTTGTACTTGTCGTCCTCGATCGCCTTGTTGTACGACCACATGGTCGGCGGGATCGGGTTGGTCGCCGGGGTGGCGAGGCCCTGGAACACGGCATCGACGATCGCCTGCTTGTTGACCGCCTGGGCCAGCGCCTTGCGCACCTCGGTCCTGTCGAAGGGCGCCTGCTTGGTATTGAAGGCGAGGTAGGCGATGTTCAGGCCTTCCTGCTCCATGACCTGGAGGCTGGAGTCGGTCTTCATGGCAGCGACGTCAGCCGCATTCGGATACGGGAAGACGTGGCATTCGCCGGCCTTCAGCTTCTGCAGGCGGACGGCGGCGTCCGTCGTGATGGCGAAGACGAGATCGTCGATCTTCTCCTTGCCGCCCCAATAGTCGGCATTGGCCTTGTAGCGAATGACCGCGTCCTGCTGGTAGGCGACGAAGGCGAACGGACCGGTGCCGACGGGCATCTGGTTCAGCTGTTCCTTCTTGCCCTCGGCCTCGAGCTTGTCGGCGTATTCCTTTGACATGATCGACGCGAAGTCCATGCCGAGGTTGGCGATGAACGGCGCTTCCTTCTGCTTCAGCGTGAACTTCACCGTCATGTCGTCGACCTTCTCGATCGAGGCGATCAGGTCCGGGAAGCCCATGCCGTTGAAATATTCCCAAGCCGCGCCGGCGACGTACTGGTGCCAGGGATTGTCGGCCTTGAGCTGGCGTTCGAAGGAGAACAACACATCGTCCGCGTTCATCTCGCGGGTCGGGGTGAAGAACTCGGTGGTCTGGAACTTGACGCCCGGACGCAGCTTGAAGGTGTACTGCAGGCCATCGTCGGAGACCTCATAGCTCTCGGCGAGAGCCGGGACCGGGTTGGTCGTGCCGGGTTCGAACTCGAGCAGGCGGTTGTAGACCGGCCGCGAGGAGGCGTCGAACGTGGTGCCGGCGGTGTAGAGCGCCGGGTCGAATCCTTCGGGCGAACCTTCCGAGCAGTAGACGAGCGTCTTCGCGCTCGCCACGCCGCTCAGGGCGGTCGCGGCCATCAGGGTGGCCGCAAAGGCCAGTTTCTTAAACATTTCGCACTCCCGTTTTGTTGTTCCAAGCCCCTCTAGCAGGCTCGGCAAGCAGGCATATAAGCAAAGTTCATACGACTTTGGAACTCCCCGGAGCCTTCCCTTTCGACACCCATGTAAACGATTGCGAAATCGGTTGCATTCGCCGCGACGCGCGGCGACGATCCAAGCGCAACCGATGGGGGGCGAAATGAAAGCAGCCGAAAGCGAAGAGATACTCGCCTACTGGTTCGGGGAACTCGGCTACGAGGATTGGTTCACGCGCAACGACGCGACCGACGCGGCGATCAGGCGTCGCTTCCAGCCGACATGGCGAGCATGGCGCGAGAGCCTACCGTCGGCGGCGCTTCTCGAACCCGATGCCGCACTGGCGGCGGTGATCGTGTTCGACCAGTTCCCGCGCAACATGTTCCGCGGCGCGGCCGACGCCTTCGCCACCGATGCGCTGGCGCTGGCTCTGGCGCGCAACGCGCTCGCCGCCGGCTTCGACCAAGCCGTGGAGGCGAGCCGCCGCAGCTTCTTCTACATGCCGTTCATGCATTCCGAGGCGCTTGCCGACCAGGAACGCTGCGTCGGACTCTTCGCCGGCAGCGACGGGGAGAAACATGCGATCGAACACCGCGACATCATCGCCCGCTTCGGCCGGTTCCCGCATCGCAACCGCGCGCTGGGACGGCCGAGCACGGAAGCGGAACTGGAGTTCCTCGGCGGCCATGCCGGTTTCGGACAGTAGCGCATCCGCCCGGACGCCTTGCCATCCAAGCGGCAGTCGCCATAGATAAGACAATCGAGGCGCGTGCACGGATCCGTAGCGGACCGGCACGGCGGGGCGGCATGCGGGAGGACGCGGCCGTGCTCGAACAGTGGGAGGCAAGTGTGGCCAAGACGACAGCGAAGAGCACCGCCGCGAAACCGGCGAACGGCAAGGACGCGGCGAAACCGGCATCGCTTCCGGCAGAGAAGGCGAAGACGAAGGCGGCCGCGGCGACCGCGAAATCGCAGTCGGCGAAGCCCGCCACGAAGGCGGCGGCCACGAAGGCGCCCGCCGTGAAGGCGGCGGCCACGAAGGCGACGGCGAAGACATCGAAGCCGGCGACGCCCGCGGCGAAGCCTGCCCCGATCGCCGCATCCCCCGCAGCAAAGGCGCCCACGACAAAGGCAGCGCCGGCGAAGGCCGCCAGACCGTCGAGCACAGCCAAGGCACCCGCCGCGGCCAAGGCGGCGCCGGCGCCCGCCGGAAAAACATCAAAACAGAAGACTCCCGCGGCCAAGCAGGAGTCGCCCAAGGAAAGGCCCGAATCCATGACGACGAGTTCCGCCGCGAAGTCCGCGGAGAAGCCCTGGCTGAAGAGCTACCCGAGCGTCGTGCCGCCCGAGATCGGCCCGCTGCCGGCGGAATCGATCGGTGAACTGCTCGTCAATGCGTGCCGCAAATACACCGACCAGCCGGCCTTCACCTGCATGGGCAAGTCGCTCAGCTACAGCGATATGGAACGCATGTCTTCGGCCTTCGGCGCATGGCTCCAGTCAAGGGGACTCGCCAAGGGCGCCCGCGTCGCGATCATGATGCCGAACGTTCTCCAATACCCCGTCGTCATGATGGGCGTGATGCGCGCCGGGCTGACGGTCGTCAACGTCAATCCGCTCTACACGCCCCGCGAGCTCGAACATCAGTTGAAGGATTCCGGCGCCGAGGCGATCGTCATCCTCGAGAATTTCGCCGCGACGCTCCAGGCCTGCGTGGCGAAGACGAACGTCAAGCATATGGTCGTCGCCTCGATGGGCGACATGCTGGGAACGGTGAAGGGCACGATCGTCAATCTGGTCGTACGCCGCATCAAGAAGATGGTGCCGGCCTGGTCGCTGCCGGGTCACGTGACGTTCAACGCCGCCATGAAGGAAGGGGCTGCGCGCACGTTCAAGCCCGCCCAGGTGACGTCCGACGACGTCGGCTTCCTGCAGTACACCGGCGGTACGACCGGCGTATCGAAGGGCGCAACCCTGCTCCACCGCAACGTACTGGCTAATGTCGCGCAGAACGTGCTGTGGCTGGAGAGTGCCTTCATCAAGAAGCCGCGGCCGCCGCACATGGTCTATGTCTGCCCGCTGCC
Organism: uncultured Mesorhizobium sp.; assembly: GCA_964371125.1. GTDB lineage: Bacteria > Pseudomonadota > Alphaproteobacteria > Rhizobiales > Rhizobiaceae > DUSC01. Next base: position 9,168 of record CAYJMY010000035.1, read on the forward strand.
GCTCTACCATATCTACGCGCTGACGGTGAACGCGCTGACCGGCATGCATCTGGGCGCGCAGAACATCCTGATCCCCAATCCGAGGGACATCCCCGGTTTCGTCAAGGAGCTACAGCAGTACCCGATCAACGTCTTCCCCGGCCTCAACACGCTGTTCAACGCGCTGCTCAACAACGCCGAGTTCGCCAAGATCGACTTCAAGCCGCTGCTGCTCACTTTCGGCGGCGGCATGGCGGTGCAGCGCCCCGTCGCCGAGCGCTGGAAGAAGATGACGGGCTGCGTCGTCTCCGAGGGCTACGGCCTGTCGGAAACCTCGCCGGTGGCGACGGCCAACCGCTTCGACGCCGACGAGTTCTCCGGCACGATCGGCCTGCCGATCCCTTCCACCGAGATCGCCATCCGCGACGAAGACGGCAAAGACCTGCCCATCGGCGAGGTCGGCGAGATCTGCATCCGTGGGCCGCAGGTCATGGCCGGCTACTGGAACCGCGCGGACGAGACTGCGAAGGTGATGGCGGCGGACGGCTTCTTCAAGTCCGGCGACATGGGCTTCATGGACGAGAACGGCTACATCAAGATCGTCGACCGCAAGAAGGACATGATCCTGGTCTCGGGCTTCAACGTCTATCCGAACGAGCTCGAGGAAGTGGTCGCCCAGCACCCCGGCGTGCTCGAGGTCGCGGCAATCGGCGTGCCGGACGAACATTCTGGCGAGGTGCCGAAGCTGTTCGTCGTCAAGAAGGACCCGAACCTCACCGCCGCGGCGTTGCACGAATACTGCCGGGAGAACCTGACCGGCTACAAGCGGCCGCGGCACATCGAGTTCCGCACCGACCTGCCGAAGACCAATGTCGGCAAGATCCTGCGGCGCGAGCTGAGGGGATAACGATGAAGCCTGCGGAAGGGCGTTGGCCCTTCCGCCTTAGCTGTCCTTGATCGTCGTGCCGGGGTGCTTCTTCGCGTAGCTCGCAGAGACGAATTCACCTGACTTCGCGCTGCGGTGCGTCCCGTTCGTGCTGCCGCCGCCGCGCGTTTCGCCGAGCGTCGTCGCCGGGTGTTTGGCCGCGAAACCCTTGGTCACAAACTGCCCGGTACCGGCGCTGCGAAAATTCTTGCCGCCGCCCTTTGCCATCGTCCCGCTCCTTCTCCATGATCCGAATCGGAGGTGCTCCGAGGAAATGTTCGCCTATTGTTCCTTGGAGTCAAGCGGGTGCCGGCCATGACGAACAAGCTCTATTACGGCGATAATCTTGCGATACTGCGCCAACACGTCGCCGACGAGAGCGTCGACCTCGTCTATCTCGATCCGCCGTGCAATTCGAACGCCACCTACAACGTGCTGTTCAAGTCGCCCGACGGCGCGCAGAGCCAGTCGCAGATCGAGGCCTTCGACGATACGTGGCAATGGGGCGAGATCGCCGAGGACGCCTACTGGCAGGTGCTGCATGGGCCGAATACCGAGGCCGCGCGCATGCTGGAGGCCATGCGTGGCTTCCTCGGCGAAAACGCGATGATGGCCTATCTGGCGATGATGGCGATCCGGCTGATCGAACTGCACCGCGTGCTCAAGCCCACCGGCTCGCTCTATCTCCACTGCGACCCGACGGCGAGCCACTATCTGAAGATACTGCTGGATGCGGTGTTCGGGCCTCGGAATTTTCTAAATGAAATTTCATGGAAAAGAACGACAGCTCACAGCAGCGCTAAGAGATACGCGCCCGTACACGACACTATATTATTCTATTCGAAATCTCCTGAGAAACTTTGGAATGCGCCTCGAACGTCATATGACGAGCAGTATTTGGACAAATATTACAAATATGATGATGGTGATGGGCGATTATATTGGCGTGCCGACATAACGGGGGCGGGCGTCAGAACCGGCGAAAGCGGCCTGCCGTGGCGTGACCGAAACCCAACGTCAATTCAGAGACATTGGGCTCTGCCGGAGGGTGTCATCGCAGAACTGGTCGGCACCGACCGAGCAGCGAAAATGACGGTGCAAGAGAAGCTTGACGCTCTTGATGATGCCAAACTCATATATTGGGCCAAAGGGAGCGGGATGCCGCAATACAAGCGCTATCGCGAACAGCTTAAGGGTTTGGCGGTTGGAGACATCTGGGACGACATCAATCGGATCAATCCCGTCGGCGGTGAACGCCTCGGCTACCCCACCCAAAAGCCCGTCGCCCTGCTCGAGCGCATCATTTCGGCCTCGTCCTATCCCGGCGACGTGGTGCTCGATCCCTTCTGCGGCTGCGGCACCACGGTGCATGCCGCGCAGAAGCTCGGCCGGCGCTGGATCGGCATCGACGTCACCCATCTCGCCATCTCGCTGATCGAGCGCCGCCTGCGAGACGCCTTCGGCAAGGAGGCGGATTTCGTCACCGTCGGCGTGCCCAAGGACCTCGGCGCGGCGCGCGATCTCGCCGAGCGCGACAAGCACGAATTCGAGAAATGGGCGATCTCGCTCATCCCCGACGCGCAGCCCTTCCGGGGCGGCAAGAAGGGCGCCGACACCGGCATCGACGGCATCGTCTACCTGAAGACCGGCAAGAGCACGACCGACAAGGCCATCGTCGAGGTCAAGGGAGGCGCAGTTTCCGTCGACCAGATCCACAAGCTGAAGAGCGTCATCGACCGCGAGAAGGCGATGGCCGGCCTGTTCGTCACGCTGAATCCGCCCACCAAGCCGATGATTTCGGAAGCCGCCGCAGCCGGCTTCGTCGAAACCGGGTATGGCCGCATTCCGCGCATCCAGATCCTCACCATCGACGGCATCCTGAACTTCCGCGAGGTGCCGCGCCTGCCGGTGGTCGATTCGACCGCCTTCAAGAAGGCGCCGAAGGAGAAACAGGCGGGACAGGCCGGCTTCGACTTCTGAGGGAAGCCCCTCCCCGGCCTATCCCGCCAGATACCCCGGCAGTTCCGCAACCGATCCCAGGATGACGTCGGCGAGGCGGGCGAGCGTTTCCTGGGTGCCCGTACCGCTCAGCACGCCGACGGCCAGGCCGACGCCACCGGCGCGCGCCATCTCGAGGTCGTGGCGGTTGTCGCCGACCATGGCGATCTGCGAAGGCTTCAATCCGGTCAGGTCGGCGAAGGCGAAGACCGCGTCGGGCGCCGGCTTCGGGTTGGCGACGGCGTCGTAGCCGTAGGCGGCGTCGAACATGGTCGACATGCCGAGCGCGGCGAGCGTCTGCTCGGCGCCGGACGTCGAATCGTTGGTGGCGACGCCAAGGCGAAGGCCCCGGCGGTGCAGCTCGGCAATCGCCTCGCGGCAACCGGCGAGGGGTACGGACTGGCGGGCGGCCTCGGCGGCGGTGAACGTGTCGAAGTGCCGGGTCATGGCCTGGCGGCCGGCGTCGTCGAGGCCGGGATACCAGAGCGCGACGATATCGGCGTTGGTGCCGGCGGCGAAGACCGAATCGGCGCGGAAACGGTGGTTGGCGTAGTCGTAGCCGGCGCGCGCCATCAACTCGTCGGCGTGCGTACGGCTGCCCGCAGCAGCCTGCAGCGCCATCAGATCGCCGATCGCGTACCAGGTCGCCTGGAAGTCGACCAGCGTTCCGTCCTTGTCGAACAGGATGCCTTTGATATCGGCCACGATCACTCCCCCGCCCGGCGCTGGGCATGGATATGGCGGACGAGGCCGGCCGTCGAGGCGTCGCCCGCGGCGTCGGCTTTTCCTTCCACGACAGGCAGGAGGTTGGTGGCGAGTTCCTTGCCGAGCTCGACGCCCCACTGGTCGAAGGCGTTGATGCCGTAGAGCTGCGCCTCGACGAAGACGCGATGCTCGTAGAGCGCAATCAGCTTGCCGAGCGCCGCCGGGTCGAGCCGCCGGTAGAGGATGGTCAGCGACGGCCGGTTGCCTGGGAACACGCGGTGCGGGGCGACCGCGGCGATTTCCGCAGCCGAAGCGCCCTTCGCCAGTATCCGCGCCTCGGCCTCGGCCAACGTGCGGCCCTTCATCAGCGCCTGCGACTGCGCCAGGCAGTTGGCGAGCAGGAGGTCGTGGTGATGGCGCAGTTCCGGCTCGTGGCCCTCCGCCGCGGCGAGGAACTCGACCGGGATGACGTCGGAGCCCTGATGCAGGAGCTGGAAGAAGGCATGCTGGCCGTTGGTGCCGGGCTCGCCCCATACCAGCGGACCGGTCGGCGTCGCCACCCGGCCGCCGTCGATGGTCACCGACTTGCCGTTCGATTCCATGTCGAGCTGCTGCAGATAGGCCGGCAGGCGGGCGAGCCGCTGGTCGTAGGGAATGACCGCGCGGGCCGGACAGGCGCAGGCGACGCGATGCCACCAGCCGACCAGGCCGAGCACCGACGACAGGTTGGCGAGCGCCGGCGCCGTGCGGAAATGGACGTCCATGGCATGGGCGCCGGCGAGGAAGTCGCGGAAATCGTCCGGGCCGACGGCGATCATCACCGGCAGGCCGATCGCCGACCACAGCGAGTAGCGCCCGCCGACCCAGTCCCAGAAGCCGAACACGCGGTCGGGCGCGATGCCGAAGGCGGCGACCTTGTCGAGGGCCGTCGACACGGCGGCGAAATGGGCGCCGACCGCCGTGGCGCCGAGCGCGGCCTCGATCCAGCGGCGCGCGGTCGCGGCATTGGTCATGGTCTCGACTGTGGTGAAGGTCTTCGAGGCGACGATGAAGAGCGTCGCCGCCGGATCGAGCCCCTTCAGCGTGTCGGCGATATGGGCGCCGTCGACGTTGGAGACGTAATGCAGCCGCGGCCCGTCGTGGTAAGGCGCCAGTGCCAGCGTCGCCATGGCCGGGCCGAGGTCGGAACCGCCGATGCCGATGTTGACGACGTCGGCGATCGGCCTGCCGGTGGCGCCGCGGATCGTGCCCGAACGGATGCCGCCGGCGAAGGCGGCCATGGCAGAGAGCACCGCGCGGACGTCGCCCATGATGTCGGCGCCGTCGACGACGACCGGCTCGGCCGACATGTTGCGCAGGGCCGTGTGCAGCACGGCGCGGTGCTCGGTCGCGTTGATGCGCTCGCCGGAAAACATCGCCTCGCGGCGCGCCTCGACGCCCGCCGCCGCTGCGAGTTCCGCCAGCAGCCGCATCGTTTCCCTGTCGACCGCGGTCTTCGACCAGTCGAGCAGGAGATCTCCGACGTTGAGCGAGAAGGCTTCGAACCGGCCCGGATCGGCGGCGAAGGCGGCGTTCAGGTCGAACGGGTTTGCGGCGCGGCGGCGTAGCGCATCGACGTGCGGGGCGAGGTCAGGTCTGCTCACGGGGATCCCTCCGCGTTGCTCCGCCTCAGGCCGTATCGCGCGGCGGGAGAAATTACCAGAGCCACGCGGAGTCGTCCGCGGAGGGGAAAAGCCGCGCGCGACCGCTGGCCCATGGTAGGGACCCTTCACTGGCATAAATGGTTGCGATCAGAAAAATTCATTGGTTTAATAGGTTGGTCCAGCAATACTGCCTAGTAGGCCACGGAACACAAGAATCGGCCGGGAGGCGCGCCATGTCGCAGCGAAACGATTCCGCCATCTGGAGCGGGCTATTCCGCATTTCCGCGGAGTCCGGGCAGACCCTGCAGGCTCAGATCCGCCAGGCGATCGTCGCCGCCATCCTCGACCGGCAAATCGCCGCGTCGATGCCGCTGCCGTCCTGCCGCATCCTCGCCGAGAAGCTCGGCGTGGCGCGCGGCACGGTGGTGCTGGCCTTCCAGCAACTGGTCGACCAGGGCTTCCTCATCGCCAAGGAGCGGCGCGGCCACTTCGTCAATCCCGAGGTGCTGACGACGCCGGCCAAGCCGTCGCAGAAGACGGCCGAGCATAGCGGACAGGTCGACTGGAAGGCGCGGCGGCGGATCACGGCGAGCGACATGCCGCGGCCGGCCAAGCACGAGAACTGGATCAAGTGCTCCTACCCGTTCGTCTACGGCCAGTTCGACCCGGCGCTGTTTCCGACCGCCGAATGGCGCGAATGCAACCGCATGGCGCTCGCCGTGCTCGAGATCCGCAACTGGGCGGCCGACATGGTCGACCGCGACGACCCGCTCCTGATCGAGCAGATCCAGGCGCGGCTGCTGCCGCGGCGCGGCATCTTCGCCAATCCCGACGAGATCATCGTCACGCTGGGCGCCCAGAACGCGCTCTACATGCTCGCCACGCTGCTCATGAGCAAGGGCTCGAAGGTGGCCATGGAAGACCCTGGCTATCCGGACGCGCGCTCGATCTTCCGCCTCGCCGGCGCCGAAATCGCCGCCACGCCGGTCGACAGCCAAGGCATTGTAACCTCTGCGATTCCGTCCGACGCCGGCTTCGTCTTCGTCACCCCCAGCCACCATTGCCCGACCATGGTGCCGCTGTCTGCCGAACGCCGGCAGGACCTCCTGCTGCGCGCCCAGACCAACGACCAGATCATCATCGAGGACGGCTACGACAGCCAGCTCCTCGACGAGTCGCCGCAACAGGCGCTGAAGAGCCTCGATCGCACCGGCCGCGTCATCTATGTCGGCTCGATGTCGAAGACGCTCGCACCGGGACTTCGGCTCGGCTACATCGTCGCCTCCGCCGACCTGGTCGCCGAACTGCGCGCGCTGCGCCGCTTCATGCTGCGCCATCCGCCTGCCAACAACCAGCGCGCCGTAGCGCTTTTCCTGTCGCTCGGCCACCACGAGGCGCTGGTGCGGCGACTGTCGTCGGCCTTCGAGGAGCGGCGCAAGCGGCTCGTCCAGGCAATCTCGGCCTTCCTGCCCGAATGGCAGTCGACGAACTCCGCAGGCGGCACGTCACTATGGCTGGAAGGACCGCGCGGCATCGACTCCCGATCGCTCGCCGAAGTGGCCGCGGCGCGCAGCGTCATCATCGAGCCGGGCGACCGCTTCTTCGACCGGGCCGACCGGCCGACGCGTTTCCTGCGCCTCGGCATCTCGTCGATCGCGCTGCAACACATCGAGCCCGGCATCCGCGAGCTGGCGACCGCGGCGGGGCGGCGTCCGGCGGCCGCCTGACGCGGGCCGCCACGCCGGGCGCAGAGCGCAAGATGAGCGCATTCCTGGCATATTTAGCGGCCTTGCTTGGTCCATATGCTGGATATCCCGCAAGAGCATAGTCGGCGGGAGATCGGGGAACCGAGCGGACCGACGCCGGCCTGCGGCGCGGGCGACCGCGACAATGACGGAGTGGCTTGATGTCGGTTGCAATCGAGCAGTCGGACATGGCGGATCGCGGATCGCGCCGTTCGGGTGGTCGCGAGGCGCGTCGCGCGCTGAGGGCGGCGCCACTCGCCGAGGACGTCCGGCCGGTGCGGCCGGGCCTTTCCGGCGGCAGCTACAAGCCGCTGTCGCAGAACGACCTGGAGCGCATCCACGAGGCCGTGCTCACCGTCCTCGAAACCATCGGCTTCGCCAACGCCATCCCGAGCTGCATCGAGGCGCTGACGCGCGTCGGCGCGCCGCTTGGCGAGGACGGCCGCATCCGCTTCCCCCGCGGCCTCGTCCTCGACACGATCAAGAAGGCGGCGCGCAACTTCACGCTGCACGGCCAGGATCCCAGGAACGACATGATCGTCCAGGGTACCCGCGTCCACTACGGCACGGCGGGCGCTGCGGTGCATCTGGTCGACGTCGAAAAGCGCGAGTATCGCGAGTCGCTACTGCAGGACATCTACGACGCCGCGCGCATCGTCGACGGCCTCGACAACATCCACTTCTTCCAGCGGCCGATGGTGCCCCGCGACATCCCCGATCCGCTGGAGATGGACCTGAACACGCTGTACGCCTGCGTGATGGGCACGTCCAAGCACGTCGGCACATCGTTCACCGTACGCGAGAACGTCGCCCCGGCGCTGGAGATGCTCTACGCCATCGCCGGCGGCGAAGAGAATTTCCGCGCGCGGCCGTTCGTGTCGAACTCCAACTGCTTCGTCGTGCCGCCGATGAAGTTCGCCGAGGACGCCTGCGGCGTGCTCGAAGCCTGCGTCGAGGGCGGCATCCCGATCCTGCTGCTGTCGGCCGGACAAGCCGGCGCCACGGCGCCCGCCGCGATTGCCGGCGCGGTCGTCCAGGCGGTGGCGGAGGTACTCGCCGGCCTCGTCTACGTCAACGCTCTGAAGCCCGGCCACCCGGCGATCTTCGGCACCTGGCCCTTCGTCTCGGACCTCAGGACCGGCGCGATGTCGGGCGGCTCGGCCGAGCAGGCGCTGCTCACGGCCGCCTGCGCCCAGATGGCGCAGTTCTACGACCTGCCCGGCGGATCAGCCGCGGGCATGGCCGATTCCAAGCTTCCCGACATCCAGTCCGGCTACGAGAAGGGCATCACCAACGTCATGGCCGGTCTTTCCGGCCTCAACCTGGTCTACGAGTCCGCGGGCATGCACGCCTCGCTGCTCGGCTTCTGCCTGGAGAGCCTGATCATCGACAACGACATGCTCGGCCATTGCCTGCGCTGCGTGCGCGGTATCGAGGTGTCGGATGCCGCCCTGTCGATCGACACGATCGCCGATGTCTGCCTGAAGGGGCCGGGCCACTATCTCGGCAACGAACAGACGCTGCGGCTTATGCAGACCGAATACTTCTATCCGGCGATCGGCGACCGCTTCTCGCCCAAGGAATGGAACGAGAAGGGGCGGCCGGACATCCTGTCACGCGCCATCGAAGAGAAGAAGAAGATCCTCGCCACGCGCTTCCCGCGCCACGTCTCGAAGGCGATCGACGACCGGCTGCGCCAGCGCTTCGGCGAGACGATCCGCCTGCCGCGCGCCGCCATGGGCGGCTGAGGCGGGACTACTTCGCCTTCGCCGCCGAGAAGTTGGCGCCGATGTAGATGTCGAGGAAGCTGCGCTGGTCGCGGCGCGCCGCCTCCTGTCCCGCGTCATAGCCGCCGAGCGCGGACTGCCGCGCCTTGAAGGCGGCGAATGCAAGCTCGGCGACTGGCAGCGCGTCAGCGTGGTCGAACGACTGCATGAACAGCATGCGCGTCGCCGTCGTCAGAACGTACTGGCGCATCTGCAGGTCGCCGGATGCGATTTCGGCGGCGTCCTCCGCGGCTTTCGCCAGGGCTTGCTTGGCCGGCCCGACCGCGTCGCCCTCGGCAAGATAGAGCCGCGCGATCGCCAGGTAGAAGTGCGCGAGCGACGCGTTCAGCCCGTCGCCGGCCGCTTCGGCGTCGCGGCTGCTGTCGAGGAATATTCGTTCTGCTGCCTGGTAGTCCTTGCGGATGAAGGTGATGCCGGCGCGCTGGACCATCAGCGCGAAACGGCGCGCCGGGTTGTCGGCTAGGTCGTCGACTGTGTCCAGCGCGGCGAGCGCGAGCGCGTGATCGCCGACCGTGACGGCGTTGGAGGCCAGATAGCTGAAGCTGTCCCAAGCCACGTCGCGGGTCGCCGGATAGTCGTGAACGAGCGGCAGCAGGGCCGCCGTGGCCTTTCCGTCCCATGGTTCGACGCAGAGCAGGTCGGCGGCGCGGCGCAGCGCGACGATGGCCGCCGCCGGCCGACCCTCGATCCCATAGGCCGCGCCGACGAGCGTGTGAGCCCTGGCGTTGATGTAGACCACGTCGGTGCTGCCGACCGCGGTGCCGTCCGGCAGGATGGCGCGCGAGGCCAGCGTGATCGCATTGGCCGTGTCGTAAGCGTTCAGCGCGCCCTCGGCCTGGTCGAGGAGCTTGATCGCCAGCTCGGCGACCGGCGCATTGGCGACCCTGGGATCGTCGCTGGCGAGCTTTTGCGCCCACGCCGCCGCTTCGTCCTCAAGGCCCTTGCGGTTCTTTTCGCCGAACCGCTCGCCCATCCACAGCGCGGTGATGCGCACGGTCTCGATCGCCTCGGCGTAGTGGCCGAGATCGGCGAGCGCGTAGGCGCGCGAGACGAGCAGCATGTTCTTGACGTCGGCGTCGGGCTCCGGCTCGCTGAGGGCGAGCGCGAGCCCCTCGTCTGTCAGCTGCAGCGCGAAGGACGGGTTCCCGTCGAAGCGGGCCGTGTCGGCATACATGGCGTAGAGCATGGCGTAGGCCGGATCCAGGCTGCCGCCATGGGCGGCCTCGCGCAGGGCCTTGCTGAGTACGGCGCGCGCATCGGCATAGCGCTCGCTCTTCTGGTAGGCCTGGATGGCCTCTTCCATCACCTTGTAGGGATCGACGTGGTCGGCCGCCGCCGGAAGGGCGGAAAACAGGGACAGGACAACCGTCAGCGGGCGAACGAGGCGCGGCAGGAGCATCAGTAGCCGCCCTCCCCGACGACGACGAACGGCGCCCAGGCCGACGGGTGGGCGAGCGACGGATCGCGTGCGTCCTCCATCAGCGACAGCATGGCCATGCGGAGCGCTTCCGACCGGCGCTGGTGTCCGCCGGCCTTCAGCGCCCCGATCGTGCGGGTCGTGAGGTAGGCGGCCGCGTCGTCGCGCACCGGCCAGTGCGAGGCGAGGATGGCGCGGGCGCCGGCATAGAGGAAGGCGCGCGCCAGGCCGGAGAGACCCTCGCCGTCGGCGCGACCGTCGCCGCCGGCGGTGTTGCAGGCAGACAGGATCACCCATTCAGCCGAGAGGCGCAGTTCCGACACTTCGGAGGCCGTGAGCAGCCCGTCGTCGTCGGCGGTCGCGGCCTCGGGCGGCGAGAAGGCGAGCGCCGGCTCCGCCAGGCCCTGGAGATCGCCGGAAAGCAGGCCGTGGGTGGCGAAGGCGAGGATGCGCACGTCGGAGAGATCGCTCTTTCGCACCGCGCTTTCGGTCGCCCGCGGGCCGAGGAACAGCGCCTCGTCGCCGGCGCCGAGCTCGGCGGCCAGCTGGCGGAGTTCGGGCCCGGTCTGCGGCAGGGCCGGCAGGTTGCGCACGGCGTCGAGATTGGCCAGAGCGCCACGGAAGAACGAGGTCTGGACTGCGGCGCCGGCGGTCTGCGCCTCGCTGCCGTCGAAATCGGGCGCGCCGAAACCGACGAAGGGCCGCGCCGAAGCCGCGGCCGTGGCCGCCGGAAGGCGGCGGATGACCGCGAGGCTGCTCACCGACGGCAGCGTCGTCATGGCAAACCGGCGGATCATCCATGCCGTGTCGCGCATCGCCGCGGCATCGGTGTCGTCGCCCCGCGGCGGCTCGGTGACGAGCGCGGAGAAAGGCAGGCCCGACAGCGGGCCGTCGGCGACGGTGAAGACGTGGCGCTTGCCGGCAAGGACATGCGCGACCGGGGCGACGAGTTCGCTGTAGAGGAGATAGGCGCGAAACCGGTCGAAGCGGGCGACACGCGGCGTCTCGTCCTTCTCGCCGATCGGCGCCGCGCCGCGATTCGTCGCGGCGTTCGGATCGAGTTGCAGGCGGAGCTGCGCGACGTCGTCGGCGAGCGTCGCCGCGCCATAGACGGCCTGGCTCCAGTCGACCGCGTTCCTGCCGACGGCCATCGTGTAGACGTTGTACTTGCCGGCGAAGACCACCAGGAGAGCCTCGTCTTCCTCGAGCAGGGCCTGCACCTCGGCGATCTTCAGCGGCGCGGGATTGGACAGCTCGCTGTAGCGAGGGAACTCGGCCTTCAGCCTGTCGTCGATGCCCTGCAACTCCGCCAGCAGCGAGTCGATCTCGCCGCGCAGCCTGACCGCGGCATCCTCCTGCGAGCCCGCGCCCTGGGTGTCGAGTTCGGCGAGCTTCTTCTCGCGATCGTCGATCAGCGCCAGCGTGTCCTGCCTGCGCCGGACGATCTCGGCCAGTTCCGGCGAGCCGGCGGCGGCACGCAGGCCGAGCTGCTGCACGGCGTTGCCGGCCGACGACAGCATCGCCCACTGCATCGCCTCGAAGGCGTTCTCGCGGTAGGTGTCCCGCCCCGGCTCGGCGGCCGGCGCGGCGATCGTCATCGCCAGCAGGAACGCGGCGAAACCGGTGATCTTCGAGCGGCAGGCGCCCGACCAGAAATGCCCCACGTTTCCGCCTCCTCAGCGGACATGCCAAAGCCCGAGACCACGATGAAAGCGGATTGCGGCAAGTCTTTGCCCGCACCGGTGCCGCTCTCCGTCGTCGATGCCGGCCGCGTCGGCGGGAACCCCGCCGCCGCCATCGGCGTTCGTTCTCCGACAGTCCTAGGAGACATCCATGAACACCGACCTCTTCATCACCGCGCTCGTGTCCATGATGACCAACGCGGTCCTGTTCGGCATCGGCGCCGTCACCGTACTCTCGGTGCCGTCCCTCAGCGAGCAAGCCAAGTACCTGCTGCCCGCCGTCATCGTGGCGAGCTTCGTCCTGGCGCCGGTCGCCGCCTGGTTCATCGCGCCGCGCCTGCGCGCGCGGAACTGGAGACGGCCCGCGCCTGCGACCGCCTGATGCCGATTCCCTCAGCGGCAGGAGCGCAGCATCTTCTGCCCGTTGACGTCTTGCTGGCAGGTCGGCCTGACCACCGGCACGTCGAGCCTGGGAGAAGGCTGCTGGACCGTCAGTCGGTCGATCTCGCGGTTGATGCGCTGTTCGAGCTGGAAGGTCTCGCGGCTCTGAATGCTCCGCATGATCTGCAACTCGGCCGCGCTGGGCGTCGCCGTGCCGGGAACGAGTATGTCGACGGCGAATGCCGGCGCCGCGGCAAGCAAGGCTGCGGCCAGCGGAACGCCGGCAAGACGGGCGGAGAGAATGCGAACGACCATGGCGCCAATGTAGTATGGCAAAGGCGCGGCCGCCACCCGCGGCGGCAACGTCGACCGGTGCTATGGTCCCTCGGTCGCGAGGCCGAAGCGCTCCACCACCTCGGCGCTGATCAGCTTCGTATGCAGCGCGAGCAGGACGATCGCGGCGTCGAACCCGTCGGGATCCTCCAGCGCCTGCTCGATGCGGCGCTCGGCGTCGAGCAGGCCGGCGCTGCCGTTGGCCTGCGCGAACGGATCCGGTCCGGCGATGCAATAAGCGAAGAGCTGCGCTACGGGCGGATAGGCCTCCGCGGGCGGCTCGTCCGGCCAATGGTCCTTCATCAGGTTGACGATGGTGAGCTTGACGCCTTCCGGCACCAGCGCGGGATGGAGATCGGCGGCGCGCAACGCGGCATCCAATTCGCGCAGGTCGCCCGACCGGCCGAAGCGCCCGAGGAAACCGAAGGATGAACGTCGTCTCGCCATGGTTGTCCTCCTAGCCAATCAAGCAGGTCGCGGGCGCGGTCCGTTTCGGGGTTGCACCATGCTGCGATGCACCTAGATAGGAAGCATGCGACAGCCCCGGAGAACCATTGGGTCACGCGAAGGTAACGATGGCCCTGCATATAGTGCGGCACTACCTGAAACGCTCGCCGGCATAGCACTCTTCCTCGACGTCGACGGCACCTTGCTCGACATCGCGCCGACACCCGGGTCGGTCGTCGTGCCGGACGGGATGTCCGGCCTGCTACGCGGGCTCCGCCGCGCGACCGATGGGGCATTCGCGCTCGTCACCGGCCGCTCGATCGCCTTCCTCGACACGATCCTGCCCGCCGAGGGTATCCCGATCGCCGGCCTGCACGGCGCCGAGAGCCGCGACGGCGTCGGAAACCGGCTGGACGTCGCGGGCGGCAACGCACTGGACGCCGCGAAGGCACGGCTCGCCGACTTTGCAGGCAATACGCCCGGCGTGCTGTTCGAAGACAAAGGCGCAGCCATCGCGGCGCATTTCCGCCAGGCGCCGGCCGCCGAGGACGCGGTCAGCGCGCTGATGGAGGCGGTTGCTTCGGACGTTGGACCCGGATTTACGCTGCAGCGGGGGAAATGCGTCGTCGAACTGCGACCGACCGGCCATGACAAGGGAGACGCGTTGAGGCGGTTCATGAACACCCGGCCTTTCGCCGGCAGAGTGCCGCTGGCCATCGGCGACGATCTGACCGACGAGGCCATGTTCCAGGCCGCAAACGAACTGGGCGGGCGTTCGGTGCGCGTCGGTCGCGACGCACGGCCGACGGCCGCACGCGGCGGCGTCGCCTCGCCCGCGGACCTGCGTGACTGGATCGAAAGGGTCGTGCGTTGACCGCGCCGGGCGCCTCCCTCGATCTCGGCGTTGTCGGCAATGCCGCGATAGCGGCGCTCATCGACGGAAACGGCAGTATCGTGTGGATGTGCGCGCCGCGCATGGATGGCGACCCGATCTTTTGCCGCTTGCTCAAAGGCGGCGGCGAGCGCGCAAACGAAGGAGACTGGACTGTCGCCATCGAAGACCTCGCCTCCAGCGAGCAACGCTACATCCGAAATACCGCGGTGATCGAGACCATTCTTACCGACACGCACGGAAACCAACTGCGGGTGCGCGATTTCGCGCCGCGCTTCAAATCCGCCGGACGCATATTCAGGCCGACGATGATCGTGCGGCTGGTCGAGCCGCTGCGTGGAGCGCCGCGTATGTCGATGGCACTTCGTCCGCTGCACTCCTACGGCGCGGGCAAGCCGGAGACGACCCGCGGCTCGAGCCATGTCCGCTATATTCTGGGCGACATCACGCTGCGGCTGACCACCGATGCGCCGGTCGACTTCATCCTGCGCCGCGTACCATTCCTGGTCGACCGGCCTTACGCCTTCATCCTCGGCCCCGACGAGAGGCTGGCGGATGCGCCGTTCGATACGGCGAGATCATTCCTTGAAGAGACGATCGCCTACTGGATCGACTGGGTGCGCTACCTGTCGCTGCCGATCGACTGGCAGGAGGTGGTGATCCGCTCGGCGATCACGCTGAAACTCTGCTCCAACGAGGAGACCGGCGGCATCGTCGCGGCGCTGACCACCTCGATCCCCGAATATGGCACGAGCGGACGAACCTGGGACTATCGGTACTGCTGGTTGCGCGATTCATACTTCACGGTGAAGGCGCTCAACATGCTGGGCGCCACCAAGACGATGGAGGACTTCCTGTCCTACGTCACCAACATCGCGGCGGGGTCGAAGGA